>SSHC01000109.1 GCA_008017265.1 Aeromicrobium sp. | reverse complement strand
GCCGGAATGGCTTCAAAGAAATCATTAGCTTCGCTGATCGGCATGTCGAGCACTTCCGCGATCGTGCGGCCTTTGTAATGGACCTCAAGAGTCTCGCGGTTATAGCGAGCGCCGGCACATACTTCGCACGGAACGTAGACGTCCGGAAGGAAGTTCATCTCAATCTTGAGTGTGCCGTCGCCTTTGCATGCTTCGCATCGTCCGCCTTTGACGTTGAACGAGAACCGGCCGGGCTGGTAGCCGCGCATGTTCGCTTCTGGGGTCGCGGCGAAGAGCTTGCGAACATGGTCGAACATGCCGGTATACGTTGCCGGGTTCGACCGTGGGGTCCGCCCAATCGGTGACTGATCTACGTGAATCACTTTGTCGAGCAGTTCGACGCCGTCGATGCGCTGGTGCTTGCCAGGGATAGCTCGTGCGCGTTGAATAGTTCGGGCCAGCGAGGTATGCAGAATGTCGTTAACGAGCGTCGACTTACCCGAGCCAGATACGCCCGTGACTGCGATAAACAAGCCGAGTGGGAACTCCACATCAATGTGTTGCAGGTTGTTTTCGTAGGCATCGCGTACGACGAGTTTGCGTTCAGGATCTGGGATGCGGCGCTCGGCGGGTACCGCGATCTTTTCCCGTCCCGAAAGGTACCTACCGGTCAGTGAGGTTTCGGATGCGAGCAATTCGGAAACAGGGCCCGAAACGACTACGTCGCCGCCGTGTTCGCCCGCGCCAGGGCCAATGTCGACCACCCAGTCAGCCACGTTGATTGTGTCTTCATCGTGCTCGACGACAATCAGCGTGTTACCCAAGTCGCGCAGGCGCACGAGCGTTTCAATGAGGCGATGATTGTCTCGTTGATGAAGCCCGATGGACGGCTCGTCGAGTACGTACAGCACACCGACGAGGCCAGCACCGATCTGTGTGGCTAACCGAATACGTTGGGCCTCACCACCTGATAGGGAGCCAGCCGCGCGGTCGAGGGATAAGTAGTCGAGGCCTACGTCGAGCAGGAACTTCAGCCGTTCCGCGATTTCTTTGAGGACACGATCACCGATCTGGCGCTCTCGAGCATTCATGTCGAGGTCGGCGAGAAAGTCGGCCGCATCACGAATAGACAGTGCACATAGGGCAGCGATACTGAGACTGGTGCCTTGCGTGGACGAGAGGGTGACGCTCAGGATCTCGGGCTTGAGCCGCGCTCCGTGGCAACTTCCGCATGGCACCTGGCGCATGAAACCTTCGAGCCGTTCGCGACCGGTTTCTGATTCGGACTCTTCGTGCCGGCGTTTCACGTAGCCGAGCGCACCTTCAAAATTGGCCCAATACGAACGTTCACGGCCGTGGCGGTTTTTGTACGAAACCAACACTTTGTCCGGCTGGCCGTTGAGGATCGTTGCTTGAACGTCAGGTGAGAGTTTGCCGAAAGGCGTATCGATGTCGAAACCAAGCTTTTCGCCTAGCGATTCGAGCACGCGAAGGTAGTACTCGGACATGTGCCCGTGCGACCACACGTTGATAGCACCCTCACGCAGCGACTTGGTGGGATCTGGAATCAATAAGTCTGGAACAACTTCGAGTTTTGATCCGAGCCCATGGCATTCCTCGCACGCTCCAAAGGGCGCATTGAAAGAGAACGCTCGCGGTTCGAGGTCGTCAACGGCGAGTGGGTGCTCATTGGGGCAGGCAAGTTTTTCGGAGTATCGGCGATACCGTGCGTCATCGTTGTCAGGGCGATCGACAAAATCAACAATGACGATGCCGTCGGCGAGCCCGAGCGCGGTTTCGATGGATTCGGTCAGGCGCTGTTGGGACGAGGGCTTGACGGTCAAACGGTCGACAACGACCTCAATTGAGTGTTTCTTCTGTTTGGCCAAGGCCGGCGGTTCATCGGCCAGCATGTGAACCTCACCGTTCACAATCGCGCGACTGAAGCCTTGTGATTGCAGTGACCGCAGCAAGCCAACGTATTCGCCTTTACGGCCACGAATAACCGGAGCGAGCACTTGAAAGCGAGTGCCATCGTCCTCAGCCATGATGGCGTCGACGATCTGTTGGGGTGTCTGACGTGAAATAGGTTCACCACACGTGGGGCAATGCGGCCTACCGGCACGTGAATATAAGAGGCGTAGGTAGTCGTAAACCTCGGTGATAGTGCCTACGGTCGAGCGTGGGTTTCTGGAGGTTGACTTCTGATCGATGGAGACAGCGGGTGACAGACCTTCAATGAAGTCAACATCGGGCTTGTCCATTTGGCCGAGAAACTGTCGTGCGTAGGACGAGAGCGACTCAACATAGCGTCGCTGGCCCTCAGCAAAGATCGTGTCAAAGGCCAATGATGATTTGCCCGAACCCGAAAGCCCAGTGAAGACAATAAGTGAATCCCGCGGGAGATCAAGCGAAACGTTCTTGAGATTGTGTTCGCGTGCGCCGCGCACCAAAATTTGATCTGCCACTCACTAAGACTAGCGAGCCACCATAGTGCCGTCGTGGCACGTAGTCTCTCCTTATGACCTATACCGGTGAAGTCCATGTTGGCGGCCCAGCTCAAGTGCGCGAACTCGAAGATTTGACCATCACCAAGGTTGCTGTCGGACCGATGGCGAACAACGCCTATTTGTTGCGTTGCCGTCTGACTGGCGACCAAGTACTAATCGATGCCGCCAATGAGGCTGACGTGCTACTAGAGCTCATCGGCGAATCGGGCCTGACGCACATCATCACGACACATCAGCACGCCGATCACTGGCAAGCGCTCGCGGAGGTGGCAGAGCAAACAGGGGCCGTCGTGGTTGCCGGCGCAGAAGACGCTGAGGGTTTACCTATCGAAGTCACACTGCCGGTACGTTCGAACGCCCGCATTCGGGTTGGCGCGGCCGAGTTGGAAGTGATTGAAGTGCGTGGGCACACGCCCGGGTCAATTGTGTTGGCCTACGACGACCCAGAAGGAATTGTTCACCTTTTCACTGGCGACAGCCTGTTCCCTGGTGGGGTCGGGCGAACGTGGGAACCCGACGACTTCATTTCGCTGATCAACGATGTTGAGACGAAACTCTTCAACAGGTTCAGCGACGACACGTGGTTCTATCCCGGTCACGGCAATGACTCCACGTTGGGTGTCGAACGGTCGCAATTAAGCGATTGGCGCGCTCGGGGCTGGTGAGCAGCGCCTACCTAAGCATTCTTAGCTTTTCGCGCCGAGTACCAAAGGCTCGACACGGCGGTCACGGTCAAGATGACGATGATGACACCAAGGCTCATGAGTGTCGGAATCTCTGGAACCGGCACATGATGTCCGCCGTTAATGAACGGAAGTTCATTCTCATGCAAAGCGTGGAGTAGCAACTTCACGCCGATGTAGCCGAGCAAAACCGCTAGGCCATACGACAAGAACACCAAACGCTGAAGCATGTCGCCGAGCAAGAAATACAACTGACGCAGGCCCATGAGGGCAAACACGTTAGCGGTGAACACGATGTAGGGCTCTTTGGTCAAACCGAAGATTGCCGGAATGGAATCGAAAGCAAAAAGGATGTCGGTGGTGCCGAGCGCCAGAATCACCAAGGCCATCGGCGTTACGACTCGACGGCCGTTTTCGTGCAACCACAGTTTGAGGCCGTCCCACTGGTCGGTCATGTTGAGGTGGCGTCGAGCGAACTTGACGACGGCGTTTTCCGCTTCGTCGTCGTGGTCCTTCTGTTTGAGAAGTGAGAAAGCAGTGTAGATCAGGAACGCACCGAAAATATAGAAGATCCAGGAGAACTGCGCGATCGCGACTGCCCCAAGCCAAATGAAGATACCGCGGAAAATCACGGCCAAAATAATGCCGACTAGGAGCGCCTCTTGCTGGTACTTCCGAGGCACCGCAAAGCTACTCATAATCAGAATGAAGACAAAGAGATTGTCGATCGACAAGCTGTATTCGGTAAGCCACCCGGCGTAGAACTCAAGTCCATATGACGAGCCGTGGTAAATCCAGACCCACGCGCCGAATGCCAGCGCGAGTCCAACGTAGAAACTGAGCGCGATTGCGCATTCTTTCAGCGTCGGTTCATGTGGTTTACGTGCGATGACGACGATGTCAACCAACAGAATTGCGATGGTTACACCGAGCGTTATTCCCCATTCAAGGGTAGTGACGTTCATGAAGCAGGTATTCCTTTTGCGGGTCGACAACAGATGTGGAGGTCTCTTCCGCCGCAAGCCGACCCATGGCGCCGGGGTGTTATCCCGTGATGACGACGCCGTGACTGAGGAATACTCCCCTCCGCATGCAATTGTGACAGAGCCGCCCTAGAAATCATCAATCCCCCGCGCTAATCATGGCCCGATATTCTTTCTTGAGTTCGCTGATCTCATCGCGTAGGCGTGCTGCGACCTCAAACTGCAGGTGCTCTGCGGCGGCGTGCATTTCTTCGCTGAGCGTCTCAATGAGGGCCGCAAGGTCTTCAGACGGCAGATCGGCGAGCGAACGTGTGTGTTGGCCGAGCGGAACGGGCGCGCCCTTTCGACGGTGGTCGCCGGTGGCCGCGAGCAGTGAGGCAGTGTCTTCGTCTTCGCGAGCGAGCATGTCGGTAATATCGCCGATCTTCTTTCGCAGCGGTTGCGGATCGATCCCGTGCTCTGTGTTGTAGTCGATTTGAATCTGGCGTCGACGATTAGTTTCGGTAATCGCCATATCCATCGAATCGGTGATTTTGTCGGCGTACATGATGACTTGCCCCGACACGTTTCGGGCCGCGCGACCCACGGTCTGAATGAGAGACCGTGTTGAACGCAAGAACCCTTCCTTATCGGCGTCAAGAATTGCCACCAGGCTTACTTCGGGCAGATCGAGGCCTTCTCGTAGCAAGTTGATGCCCACGAGCACGTCGTACTCCCCCAGGCGCAACTCTCGCAACAGTTCGACGCGGCGCAAGGTATCGACCTCGCTGTGGAGATAGCGGGTACGAATACCTGCCTCCAGTAGATATTCGGTGAGATCTTCAGACATTCGCTTCGTTAACGTCGTGACGAGCACACGTTCTGACTTCGCAGTTCTTTCGCGAATCTCGCCGATAAGGTCGTCAATTTGGCCTTGGGTGGGTTTAACCACAATCTGGGGATCGACGAGGCCTGTCGGCCGAATGATTTGCTCGACCACGTCGCTGTCAACAAGGCCCATCTCATAGTTTCCGGGAGTGGCTGACAGGTACACTGTCTGGCCAATCCGGTCCAAGAACTCGGTCCATTTGAGTGGACGGTTGTCCATAGCGCTTGGGAGTCGAAAACCGTGCTCTACGAGTGAACGCTTGCGGCTCATGTCGCCTTCGAACATCGCGCCAATTTGAGGGATAGTCACGTGGGATTCGTCGACGACGAGAACGAAGTCTTCTGGAAAATAGTCGAGCAAACAGTTTGGTGCGCTGCCTGGTTCACGCCCGTCCATATGTAACGAATAGTTTTCGATACCGGCGCACGTTCCCACTTGCTCCATCATTTCGAGGTCGAAGTTCGTGCGCATGCGCAAGCGCTGTGCTTCGAGTAGTTTGCCTTGTGCGTCGAGTTCAGCGAGTCGCTCGTCAAGTTCGGTCCGGATTCCGCGCATGGCTCGTTGGAGTACTTCCTTGCCAGCCGCATAGTGAGTCGCGGCGCCGACGAAAAGTTGATCATCCTCGCTGAGTACCTCCCCAGTCAGGGGATGCAAGGTCATGAGGCGTTCAATTTCATCGCCGAAGAACTCAATCCGCACGGCCATTTCTTGATAAACCGGGAAGATTTCAACTGTATCGCCCTTGACCCGGAAGGTTCCTCGCGTTGGCGCGACGTCGTTGCGAGTGTACTGAGCCTCGATCAAAGTGTTGAGGAGATCGCGACGAGGCAATTCTTCGCCTACCTTGAAACCGATCATTCGGTTGAGATACTCCTGCGCCGAGCCAAGCCCGTAAATACAGGAAACCGTGGCGACCACAATCACATCGCGGCGCGTGAGAAGTGACCAGGTGGCCGAGTGGCGAAGCCGTTCGACTTCTTCGTTGATCGAAGAGTCCTTCTCGATGTAGGTGTCGGATTGCGCGATGTACGCCTCAGGTTGGTAGTAGTCGTAATACGAAACGAAGTACTCAATAGCGTTGTTCGGCAGCAGTTCGCGGAGTTCGTTGGCGAACTGCGCTGCCAGTGTCTTGTTGGGCAGTAGCACCAGCATGGGGCGTTGAACTTGCTCGGCAATCCAGGCCGTCGTCGCGGTTTTGCCGGTGCCGGTGGCGCCCATCAGGACGATATCTTTGATTCCGGCATCGAGCCGGCGTGTGATTTCTGCAATTGCTTGGGGTTGGTCCCCTGATGGGTTGAACTCAGAAATCACTTCAAAAGGAGCGACTAGGCGGTTCAACTCGGCAAGGGGTCTCATAGACGTGAGATTACCGCTTGCACTCGATGCAAGAAAAGCACGTCGATGCTTAGGCGGCACGCTAATCTTGCTGCTATGGATGTTGAAGAGCGCCGAGCCCTACGGACTCGGGCGATTCTTGATGCGACTCGAGAACTTTTTGAGACTCGTGGAACTCGAGATACCCAAATCGAAGATATCGCCAATGCGGTCGGTGTGAACCGTGCAATTATTTACCGCCATTTCTCAAGCAAAGAAGAGATCTTTGCGATGACGCTCGTCGACTATCTCGCGGAGTTAGAGGCGAGATTCGCGGCCGCGCGAGATAGTTCCCTATCGCCTGAAGATGAACTGAGGAGCATCGCAGGCGAGTTCCTGTCGTTCGGGATGGAACACGATGCCTTCGTGGACTGTGCCCAAGCATTGCTACGTTTCCGCGGTCAAGAACTATTCAAGGAAATTGAGGCGCCAGCGCTCGTCGAGTTGGGCGCTGCGATGAATCGGTGCTTTGAACACCTTGTGGAAGTATTCCTCCGCGGAACCGAAACTGGGGCATTCCGTATTGTTGATCCCTATTTGCTGGCCAATGTTGTCTATACCCAGGGCCTTGGTTTTCTCAATTTGGTTCACTTCCAGAAATCCGTCGTGGCGCTCGGTAGCGGAGAAGGTCCGATGATGGTCGATTTGCCGATTGATCGTGTGCTCGCGATCGCTTTGGATGCGACGGTTGCAATCGCCAGAATCGCATTTGACGAGAAGTACCCGGTGTAGCGAGAACCCTGTATCGATCTGCCAAAACGACTGTGGCCGGCCCCGAAAGGGAGCCGGCCACAGTCGTAAATAGTGGTGTGTCAGCGCTCAACGATCGCGACAACGCCTTGACCGCCTGCTGCGCAGATGGAAATCAAGCCACGGCCTGAACCCTTTTCGGCGAGCAGTTTGGCCAGGTTGGCGATGATACGTCCGCCAGTCGCGGCAAACGGGTGCGCTGCTGCGAGCGACGAGCCCTTGACGTTGAGCTTGCTGCGGTCGATCGCGCCGAGTGCACCCGAAAGTCCAAGCTTCTCCTTGCAGTAGTCTTCGTCTTCCCACGCGGCGAGCGTCGTGAGGACCTGGGACGCAAACGCCTCATGGATTTCGTAGAAGTCGAAGTCCTGAAGCGTCAAACCGTTGCGTTCGAGCATGCGTGGAACTGCGTATACCGGGGCCATCAGCAAGCCTTCGCCACCGTTGACGTAGTCCACGGCAGCGGTCTCGTAGTCAGCGAAGTATGCGAGTGGCTCCCAGCCACGACGAGCAGCTTCTTCTTCCGAAGCGAAGAGAACTGCTGAAGCGCCATCGGAAAGTGGTGTCGAGTTCGCAGCCGTCATGGTCGCATCCGGGTCGGACTTGCCAAAGACTGGCTTGAGCGTCGAAAGCTTCTCGATTGATGAATCAGCACGCATGTTGGTGTCTTTTGTGACACCAAGGAATGGCGTGACCAAGTCGTCTTGCCAGCCGTCTTCATAGGAAGCGGCAAGGTTCTTGTGCGACGTCACAGCGAGTTCGTCTTGAGCTTCACGCGTGATGCCCCACTCCTTGGTGGTGAGTGCTTGGCTATCACCCATCGACAATCCGGTGCGTGGTTCGGAGTTCTTGGGTTGTTCTGGGGCTAGGTAAGCCGGGCGTACTTTGGCCAAGATCGCCAAACGATCTTTCGTGGTCTTGGCGTTGTTGGCGTCGATCAGGATCTTGCGCAACTTGTTGCCGACTGCGAGTGGCGCATCTGAGGTGGTGTCCGTGCCACCGGCAATGCCGAGTTCAAGCTTGCCCAAAGCAATCTTGTTGGCTACTTGGATGGCGGCTTGAATACCGGTGTCGCAGGCCTGCTGCAGATCGTACGCAGGCGTCGATGGGTCAAGCTTTGAGCCTAGGACGGTTTCGCGGGCCAGATTGAAGTCGCGGCTGTGCTTGAGCACCGCACCTGCAACGAATTCGCCGGCACGTTCGCCTTCGAGTCCGTAGCGTGTCACGAGTCCGTCGAGCGCTGCAGTGAGCATCTCTTGGTTCGAAACATCGCTGTAGACCGTGTTCGATCGGGCGAAAGGAATGCGGTTTCCGCCAATGATGGCAACCTTGCGTACGCCCGCAGGAGCAGCGGTTGTCTGTTTCTTAGCAGCCTTCTCGGCCATAAGTGAACCTTTCTTCGAATGAGTACCCGGTCACATTGATTGCTGTCAGGCTATGCGACACGTTAGAGTCATCATAACGCGTTCAGATACCGATGGTATCCGAGAGATAGGACACATGCCGCGATGAGCGATCGCTACCAGTCACTTATTCAGAATCCAGTCGGCCAATTCTTGGTAAAGAATTTGGGCCTGCCCAATCCCCCCGAACTTCGTCGCTGGAAAGGCGGACGTCTCGTTGACGGCACCGTACTTCTTGGTGGCAATGGAGATCTCACCAAGAGTCTTCCCACCATTTTGAAGAACTCGGGCATCGAAAGCACCAACGTACGCGCCGACGGCAAGCGTTATCAGGGTCTCGTTTTCGATGCGACCGGTCTTGAATCTGCCGAAGACCTCGTTAAGATCCAAGAGTTCTTCACGCCGGTGATGCGCCAACTCGCTTCGTGTGGTCGTATCGTCGTGCTCGGTCGTGCGGTTAACGAAACCAAGACCACGGGAGCGGCCATTGCGCAGCGCGCCTTGGAAGGTTTCGTTCGCTCGGTCGCCAAGGAAATTGGCGCCAACGGCAGCACTGCGAACTTGGTTTACGTGAGCAAGGGAGCAGAAAAGGACGTCGCTTCGACACTTGAGTTCCTTTTGTCGGCGAAGTCGGCATTTGTCGATGGTCAAGTCGTACGTGTTGGCCACGTAGCCGGTCTTGCTGCGGTTGCTCCCGCCGACTCGGCTAAGCCGCTGGCGGGCAAGGTTGCTTTGGTCACCGGCGCATCGCGTGGTCTTGGTGCTGCCATGGCGCGCACCCTGCACCGCGACGGCGCCACCATTATTGGTTTGGATATTCCGCCCCTGGCTGAGGATCTGGATACCTTGATGAATGAACTCGATGGCCGTTCGGTCACCGTGGATATCACTGCAGACGATGCGCCTGCCGAGATTGCAGCGGCCTTGACTGATGGCGTGGACATTGTTGTGCACAACGCTGGCATTACCCGCGACAAGCGACTGAAGAACATGAAGCCAGAGAACTGGGCCAAGGTCGTGGACGTGAGCGTCGGCGCGCCGCAACGCATTACTGATGAACTGCTCAAGCAGGGACTTATCCGTGAAGGCGGCCGGGTCATTGGCATCTCGTCGATCGCAGGTATCGCGGGCAACAATGGTCAGACCAACTACGGTTCGGCAAAGGCCGGTGTCATCGGTTGGGTACAAGATCTCGCCGCTCGCACGACGGAGAAGAACATCACCGTCAACGCCATTGCGCCCGGCTTCATTGAAACCGAAATGGTCCAGACCATCCCGATCGGCATTCGTACGGCCGGCCGTTTGTTGAGCTCGTTGTCGCAAGGCGGTCAGCCGGTTGACGTTGCTGAAGCTATCGCTTGGTACGCGAACCCCGGATCGGGCAACATCAGCGGAAACGTTGTACGTGTCTGTGGCCAGGGCTTCTTGGGGGCCTGATGACCACCCGAATCATGAGCAAGGAGCCCAGTGGGTTGTCGTTGAGCGTGAAGGCCGCATTGCTTGCGCTTCCCGTGATCGGCAACTTGCCTGGCGTGCGGCATAGGAAAGGCGATCTTCCTTCGTGGGAGTTGCTGCGTTCTGATGTCAGTACTGACCTAGCCGCACTCGAGCAGTACAACGAAGTATGCGGATTTGGTCGTTCTGACTTCTTGCCAGCCGTCTATCCGCACATTGCCGCGCACATCATGCATATGAAACTCATGACGGACATGGAGTTCCCGTTCGCCCCTATGGGTGCTGTTCACTTACGTAATCGGATTACTCAATATCGTCCGATCGGGCGTGAGGAACGTTACGACCTGCGACTGGCGGCTACTGCCATCACGCCACACCCTAAAGGTCAACTCGTGCATTTGGATACGGAAGCGCACGTGGGCAAAGAACTCGTGTGGGACGAGACCATGACGGTTTTGTTCCGTAACGGCAAGGGTGGAGACGAGCCCGAAGCGCCTGCGTTGGCCGGTATCAAGCCGCCATCGGGAGCTGTTCATTGGAACCTAGGCAGCGACCTCGGTCGCCGGTACGGTGCCATTTCAGGTGATCGGAACCCGATTCACCTGTACCCCGTGACAGCACGAGCTTTTGGTTTTCCGCGCCACATCGCCCACGGCATGTGGACGAAAGCGAAAGCCTTGTCCTCACTCCAAAACCGGCTTCCAGAAGCATTCACGGTTGAAGTCGAGTTCAAACGTCCGATCTTGCTTCCATCGACCGTCATATTCGGCACGGACATCCGCGCTGACGAGACGATCTTCGGTGTTCAAAGCAAGCGCGACGGTCTGCCACACATGGTGGGGCGTTTGACGGCAAAGTGATTGTTTGAGTCCCGAAGAAGGCCTCTCGCGATAGGTGCGAGAGGCCTTCTTCATTTTTGGGTCGTGTAGCGCACGTATCGTCGTCAGGGGCGAGGCTTGCTGGGGCGGATGAGCCCTTCTTGAGCCACTGTGGCAACGAGCGTCCCGTCTTGCGTGAACACGCGTGCAGTACTCAAACCACGGGCGCCTGATGCCGAAGGCGAGGTCTGGTCGTAGAGCAGCCACTCGTCCATACGGAAGTCACGGTGGAACCAGATCACATGGTCCAGCGAGGCGGGTTGGACTTTTGGTGAACTAATCAAAATTTTGTGGGGAACGAGTGACGCCGCCAACAAACTGAAGTCACTGAAGTACGTGAACATGCTCTGATGTACTTGCGGGTCGTCGGGCAACTTTTCGGTTGCTTTGAACCACATGTGCTGCACTACGGCCTTGTCTTGACGAGTGGGGTCGTCTTCAGCGCGTGGCTCACCAATGTAACGCGCTTCGAACCCACCCCATTCTTCTCGCCATTCTTCTGCGGCCTTCTGGTCCATCATGGCGATGAGATCGGGTAGCGCGCGAGCCTGGTCAGGCCCGATGGTGATGGGCATCGGGTCTTGGTGTTCCCAGCCGTCTTCTACGACTTGGAATGAGGCAGTCATGAAGAAGATGACTTGGCCATGCTGGCGTGCTGACACCCGCCGAGTTGTAAACGAACGGCCGTCGCGTACGTTCTCCACGTCGTAGATGATCGGAACGGCGGGATCCCCGCCGAGCAAGAAGTACACGTGCAAGGAATGCAATCGACGATCGGCCGGCACGGTCTTTAAGGCGGCACGGACTGCTTGGCCGGCAACTTGACCGCCGAAGACGCGGGTGAGGCGAGAGTTCTCCGGTTGAGCTCCCCGAAATAGGTTGACTTCTAGTTGTTCGACGTCGAGGAGTTTGACGACTTCAGTCGCAGTTTTTGGCACGCGTTCATCCTATCGGGGTTGCCGACGACTAGTTTTGCTCGTCGCCGGTTTGCTGAGCGAGAAACTGTTCGAACTGGTCTGCGAGTTCTTCGCCACTGGGAATATGATCCTCATCAGCCAGCAATGACCGCCCTGCGCCACGCTGATAGGCATCGTATTGCTCTTCGAGTCCCTTGAGTACGTCTAGGCCGCCTTGCTCATCAATTTGAGATTCGATTTGAGCATTAGTGTCTGCTTCGGCGATCAAGAGTTTTTCCACATTGAAGAGCAGATTTAGGCGCATTCCGGTCGCTTCTAACAATTCAAGAGCCGCGGTCGGAAAGTCGACACCAGTGAGGTAGTGAGGCATATGTGCCACATATCCTGCGGCATCGTGCCCGTATTCACCTAGGCGGAACTCAAGTACCGAAGATAACGAGGCAGGTATCTGAATTTCTGAATCCCACAGACTTGGTCGGTCGACGAGCTCTGGTCGATTTCCATGCGCGGTGAGCAAAATGGGGCGCGTGTGTGGCACGCCCATTGGGACACCACCGAGGGTGAGAACCAAAGGTACGTTGTTTTCATCGATGAAGTCGTGCAGTTCATCGACAAACATTTCCCAGTGGTAGTCCGGTTCTGGACCGCTGAGAAGCAAGTATTCGTTACCTTCAAGGTCGCGGTGCTTCGTGATGTCCAAGCGGTGTGGACGATATCCGTGAAAATGATCCGTTGCGAACCGAATCATGGGACGACGAGATCTGTGGTCGATGAGAAAGTCCGCGTCAAACTCATGGACGACGTCAATTTCGTTTTGCTTGAGCACGCCGGCGGCCAAATGACCCGTATTGCCTGCGTTCAAAAAGCCGTCCAATGTCACGACAAGGGGAAGCCCTTCAGTCGAGGGTTTCGATTTTTTACCAAATTTCTTAAGCCACTGTGATGTCAACGCTGTTCACTCACTTCCGTATTCCCCAGCACGTCCAGGCCTAACGCAGC
Source organism: Aeromicrobium sp. (assembly GCA_008017265.1). Lineage (GTDB taxonomy): Bacteria > Actinomycetota > Actinomycetes > Propionibacteriales > Nocardioidaceae > Aeromicrobium. The sequence continues at coordinate 8,365 of SSHC01000109.1, read as the reverse complement.
GATGGCGTCGTCAGCAATATGTTCGGGTGTCAAACCCATGCCCAACATGAGCGAATTGCGTGGCGCATGGGGAAGAAATTCCTGGCGGATACCGTGAATCCGAACGCGAGTGGACGAGCCCAAATCAGACAATGCATGGAGCAGCGTCGCGCCAAACCCGCCCTGTACGCCGTTGTCTTCCACCGAGATAACAAGATGGTGTTTTGCCGCGTGGAGAACCAATTGGGTATCAAGTGGCTTTATCCATCGCGGATCCACGACGTTCACGCGCAGGCCTCTGCGCTGCAATTCGTGTGCCGTATCAAGAGCGAGCGGGGCCATTGCGCCGACAGCCACGATGAGAACATCGGCGTCTTCGCATTCGAGAAGAACGTCAGCGTTTCCAACCGTGCCTACAGGATGGATTGGGTCAGGCACTGCGCCTTTGGCGTACCGGACCACAGTAGGAGCATCAGTTACCGCAACGGCTTCGCGCAGAAGTTCACGCAGTCGTTCGCCATCGCGCGGCGCGGCAATCCGAAGGCGCGGCACAAGGTGCAGTAGCGAGATGTCCCACATGCCGTTATGGCTAGCTCCGTCGTCGCCGGTGAGACCTGCGCGGTCGAGCACGAAGGTGACGCCGCACTTATGCAAGGCCACATCGAGTAGCACCTGATCGAAGGCGCGATTGAGAAAAGTTGCGTAGACAGCGAAGACTGGGTGTAAACCAGACAAAGCCATGCCCGCCGCGCTCGTGACTGCATGCTGTTCGGCAATGCCAACGTCAATAACCCGGTCTGGATATTTGTCTGCGAACGCATCAAGGCCGACCGGGTTAAGCATTGCGGCAGTAATACCAACGATGTCCGTGCGTTCATCGGCGATCTTGACTATTTCGTCACGGAATACCGAGGTCCAACCAGCGGGTGCCACAGAAATGGCCGAACCGGTTGACCGGTCGAATGGACTGGACTGATGCATTTGATCATTCTCATTGGCAACAGCGATGTCGTAGCCGTAGCCCTTCGTCGTGATGGCGTGCACGATCACGGGAGCGTTGAATCGTTTCGCGGCGGTGAGTGCTTGTTCCATAGCATCTCGATCGTGACCGTCAATTGGTCCGATGTACTTCAAGCCAAGGTCTTCGAACATCCCCTGCGGCGCCAAAGCGTCCTTGACACCCTTCTTGATCGCATGGAGCGCTTCGTAAGCGGCTTCAGCAACCTTGGGTCCGTGCGTCATACGTTCTTTGATCGCATGGAGTGTGGTTTCATATTTCGGATTCGTGCGAATCTCGGTCAACTTGTTTGCCAGTCCCCCAACCGTAGGCCGATAGGAACGGCCGTTGTCGTTGACAACAATGACAATAGGACGGCTGTTGTCGGCAGCGATATTGTTAATCGCTTCCCAAGCCATTCCTCCGGTTAATGCCCCATCACCGATGACGCTCACAACGTGATTTTGCCGACCGGCCAATTCAAATGCGTGGGCAATGCCATCCGCATAGGAAAGCGACGTCGATGCGTGGGAGTTCTCAACCCAATCGTGTTCGGATTCAGCTGAACTTGGGTATCCAGAGAGCCCGCCTTCGGTACGTAAATCTCCGAAGGATTGCGCACGCCCTGTGAGCATCTTGTGCACATACGCTTGATGGCCGGTGTCCCAAATGATGGGGTCCTCGGGTGAATCAAAAACACGGTGGATTGCGATCGTCAATTCAACAACGCCAAGGTTGGGGCCGAGGTGGCCACCGTTCTTTGCGACCGACGCCAAAAGTTCCTCGCGGATCTGTGTGGCGAGAAGATCGAGTTCGGGCCCGGTGAGTTTCTTGACATCTGCGGGCCCGGTGATCTTCGAAAGCAAAGTCGCCATTCGTCAAGTCTAACGAGTCGTGCCGAGCGTTCTCGTTGAGTGCCAGACTGACCTCGTACCAACGACTTCAGACGTTCGTCTGTGGGCTAATCGAGGGAGATGTATCGTCCTCGGAAGTGGGCCAGTATTGGACCATCAACGACCTCGACCAGTTCGAGCTTGACCATGATCTCTTCGGACCAACCAAGTTCACGACGCGAAACAACCGTGCCGGCGCAGTAAGTGCGCTGAGTGAGTCGTGGACCGTACTCGGTCTGCTGCCAGTCGCCGACGGTAAAGGTGCCGCCAGGTGCCGGCGCGAGCCCGGCAAAGACTTCAGCAAGATGCTGATCTCCGGGCACTAGTTGGCTCATGGCTAGTCGCGTACCTTCGAGCAGCTGCTCCCCCAGCGCCGACTCTGGATCGATCAAGAGCACTACTGAATTCGATTCGCCTTCGGAGAAAAGCACTGAGGAAACAGTCAGGCCAACGAATTGCGATCCTTCGTTTGTGCAGACAACGAACACCGGACTCGGAACGCGTCCACGTAACCGGCGCAACGGAACCTTGCGTTCAGGTGGAGTAGCGAACGGGTGTTCTGAGTGAATGCTCACGTAATGACCCTATGCCTAATGAAATGAGTGAGAAAACAGGAGGCCCGCCGACCAGATGGTCGACGGGCCTGCCTTGTTGGTGTACTTCGCTCAGAGCAGCGAGCGCAAGACGTACTGCATGATCCCGCCGTGACGGTAGTAGTTCGCCTCACCCGGCGTATCGATACGGACGTCGGCTTCGAAGGAGGTGAAGTCACCCGCGGGCGACACTGCTTCGACGGTGACAGTACGGGGCGTGCGTCCCTCGTTGAGTTCCGTGACACCGGTTACCGTAAACGTCTCTTCCCCGGTCAGCCCGAGCGAATCGGCATTCTGACCCGCAGGGAACTGCAATGGAAGAACACCCATGCCGATTAAGTTCGAACGGTGGATACGTTCATAGGACTCGGCAATGACGACGCGAATCCCCAACAGAGCAGTACCCTTGGCGGCCCAGTCGCGTGAAGACCCCGATCCGTATTCTTTGCCGGCGAGGACAACGAGCGGAGTGCCTGCGGCTTGGTAGTTTTGCGATGCCTCAAAGACCGTGGTCACTTCACCATCGGTGCTGAAGTCGCGGGTGAAACCGCCTTCTGTGCCCGGCGCGATCTGGTTGCGCAAACGGATGTTCGCGAACGTGCCACGAATCATGACTTCGTGGTTACCCCGGCGCGAACCAAGCGAGTTGAAGTCTCGCGGCGAAACGCCGCGATCCGACAAGTACTTGCCCGCAGGGCTGTCCTTCTTGATGGCGCCAGCAGGCGAAATGTGGTCGGTGGTGACCGAATCACCCAACTTGAGGAGCGCACGGGCGCCGACAATGTCGGTCACGGGCGATGGCTCTAGACCCATTCCATCGAAGTAGGGCGCCTTACGCACATAGGTAGAAGCATCGTCCCACGCAAAGGTGTCGCCTTCTGGCGTGGGCAGACTCTGCCAACGCTGGTCGCCAGCGAAAACATCCGCGTACTCAGCTGCGAAGGTTTCGGAAGAGATTGCCGAAGCAATCACGTCTTCGATCTCTTGAGGCGATGGCCAAATGTCCGCCAAGAACACGGGCTGTCCGTGCTCGTCAACGCCCAATGGCTCGCTTGTGATGTCGATATCCATTGTGCCTGCGATGGCGTACGCCACCACGAGCGGTGGACTGGCGAGGTAGTTCATCTTGATATCGGGGTTGATGCGTCCTTCGAAGTTGCGGTTGCCCGAAAGCACCGAAACAACAGCAAGATCGTTCTCGTTGACGGCAGCGCTTACTTCTGCAATCAACGGCCCCGAGTTACCGATGCACGTGGTGCAGCCGTAACCCACCAAGTTGAATCCCATCTTGTCGAGGTAAGGGGTAAGCCCTGCGCGCTTGTAGTAGTCAGACACCACTTTGGAACCGGGAGCCAGGGTCGTCTTGACCCAGGGCTTGCGTCGCAAGCCCTTTTCGACGGCCTTCTTGGCAAGCAAGCCTGCGCCAACCATGACCGACGGGTTGGACGTGTTCGTGCACGAAGTGATCGCGGCGATCGTGACGGCGCCGTGATCCAAGGTGAACGTTTCACCGTCGACGGTCACCTCGATGGGGTTACTCGGACGGCCACCGTCGGCGGGCACACACGACATGTAGTCGCGTGCCGGAACTGTGACAGGTGCGTGAGAAGCAGGCGAATCCGACGCGGGGAAGGACTCGTCGAGTGCCTCGTCGTAGTCGCCGAGCGCGGGTTCGAGGTCGTGTGTCACGTATGCGGCGAGCGCCCCACGGAAACCCCGCTTGGCATCAGCCAAGATAACCCGGTCTTGCGGACGCTTTGGACCAGCGATCGAAGGAACAACCGTGCTGACGTCCAACTCGAGATACTCGGAGTAACGAGGTTCGTGATCTGGATCGTGCCACAGTCCTTGGGCTTTGGCGTAGGCCTCGACGAGAGCGACGCTTTCTTCGCTACGGCCGGTGAGACGCAGGTACTTCAGGGTCTCGTCGTCGATTGGGAAGAGCGCGACCGTCGAGCCGTATTCGGGGCTCATGTTGCCGATCGTTGCCCGGTTCGCCAACGGCACGGCGCCGACGCCGCTTCCGTAGAACTCGACGAACTTTCCAACAACGCCATGCTCGCGGAGCATTTCGGTGATGGTGAGGACGAGGTCTGTTGCGGTGGAACCTTCAGGCAATTCGCCCGAGAGCTTGAAACCAACGACCTTAGGAATCAGCATGCTGATCGGTTGGCCGAGCATCGCGGCTTCGGCTTCGATTCCACCCACGCCCCAGCCGACTACGCCCAAGCCGTTAACCATCGTGGTGTGGGAATCGGTGCCGACACAGGAATCGGGGTATGCAACTACTGATCCGTCGGCGTCTTTGGTGAAGACGACGCGGGCGAGGTGCTCAATGTTGACTTGGTGAACGATGCCGGTGCCGGGAGGTACGACCTTGAAGTCGTCAAAGGCGCCTTGGCCCCAACGTAGGAATTTGTAGCGTTCACCATTGCGTTCGTATTCAAGTTCGACGTTACGCTCGAACGCTTCCGGCCCGCCAAACGCATCGGCGATAACCGAGTGATCGATCACCATTTCTGCGGGTGCGAGTGGGTTGATCTTGCTGGGGTCGCCGCCAAGATCGGACATGGCCTCGCGCATCGTCGCCAAGTCGACGACACACGGCACGCCCGTGAAGTCCTGCATGATCACGCGAGCTGGCGTGAACTGGATTTCTTTGCTTGGTTCTGCTTTCGGGTCCCACGATGCCAGCGCAGCGATGTCTTCCTTCGTGATGTCAGCGCCATCTTCGGTTCGTAGTAAGGCTTCAAGCAAGATCTTGAGACCAAACGGGAGCGATGCGACATCGAGCCCTTCGCCCTGGACTGCGTCAAGGCGGAAGTAATCAAAACTCGCGTCGCCAACGCTCAGGGTTTCTTTTGAATTGAAACTATCCACACTCATGGGGACTCCTTCATAAAAATCTACGACTTCATCGTGACGCGAATGCGGGTCATGCGCCACCAAGGCAGACCTAAATCACGAGTATCTTGATATCAAGATATCACGCGGGCCCTCATTCAGCGCAGTTGCATGAGCCGAGTGAGTAACACTTTTCCTGTCGTTACGTTTTGTTCCCAGCGGATACCGACACCGAGCAGCAAGGCGCCCAACGCGCCGAAAATGACCCAGCGATCTAGATCGGCGATGAACGGTCCGACATTGACTGCAATCACAATGAATAAGGCAATTGAGCCGACTACGACCGGTGCCAACCAACGCAACACGAGTCCGACGCCGAGGCACACGAGAGCGGCAAGTCCGAACAGCAAGGCGCGCAAACTGGCGGGTTCTGTGACGACTTCGGGGACCGACATGATGAATCCGATGAAGAGTCCGGGACCGAGTGCGATCAAGGAACGCACCTCGGGTTCCACAAACATCGCATATAGTCCACCCGCCAACACGAACGCAGCGATGGGCAATGAATACCATTCGACGGCAGCAAGTTCCCACATGGCCGCTTGGGCAAACCACGCTGTGAGCGTAAGTAAGACAGATCCCACGAGCAACCACCGTCGACTGCGATCAGCAACTGCCACAATTGCGCTGGCTGCCGCCAAAATGAGCGCACCAATGACAAATTCGCGCGTATCGACCGGGATAAATGCCAAGGTCGAAAGCGCCAGGGTCCACACGGCAATCTCGATGCCGATACGTAGCCCTCGAAGTTGCGCTAGCAACATGCTGGACACGAATGTGCCTGCGCACAGCGCAATTGTGTAAGCGTCAACGTAGGCCCGATCTGCGTGAAATACAGCAGGGAGATCGGTAATCGCACAGATCAAGAATGCCGTGCTTGACGCCGCGAATGGGAGTGAATACCAAGGTCGAAGGTGTGGAGCCGAGAACGCCTCGCTGCTGCTTCGTGACTCGACCAACCAAGCGGCAACGGCGGCCGCCAGCCCAATTCCGGCGGTGACTATGAGTTGTTCCGACAACGTACCGGGAACGAACGCTACCGAGACCCACGCCGGAACAAGAGCCGCAAAAATACCCCACGAGTGAGGCAAACCGAGCCAGACGATCGGTATTACGCCCAGCGCCGCAACACCAAAGGCGATAACGGGCGAGGCGCCAAGCAAAGTCAATATCGGCGTCAGCGCAAAGGTTGTGAAACCGGCCAACACAGACCAGAGCCAATCTGTTTCCAGCGCGAATTCTTGATCTCGTTCGAAAAGTCGCCAAGCGAATCCAAAACCAAGCAAGCTAGCTGCCACTACGACTAGTGCGATAGCAGTGGCGGTGTCTACTGGAGTTGTGTTTTCGAGTAACTCTGAAGCTGTCGAAAGCGTTGACAAGGCGAAGCCGCCAAAAGTGACCAGCGCGATTGCGACCAGCCCAAGATTGAGCCAAACCAGCACTGGTCGGCTCGCCGAAAGCCAAACCTGAGCTCCAACAGAGACTGCGAGTACTACCCCCAACGCCAACACGTACGGAGTCGAATCGTTCATGCTTAGCGTCGAATAGGCTGCTTCATTGACCAGCATCGAGATAGTAAAAGCAGCTGTGAGCACGGCGTAACTTGCCCACCACGCACGTGTCTTCGTAAAGATGAAGGCACCACCTGCGGCAACAAGTGCATAGGTCAATGTCGGTGCTATATGAACGAAGCGAATGTTCGTATGGGCGTCGGCGAGCATGGACCACGTGATGGGCGTGTACATCACTGTCCACAGTCCTGAAAAGCCCAACGTCAGCCACCACATGATTCGTTGGTTGGTCAGGTGGCTGAGAACTAGGAACGGCGCCATCACAAGTAGCCCGACGCCGAGCGCCCACGCGAGCTTGGTGCTTTCGTATTCCCACAATGTTGACGTCACGCCAATGGCCGTCACCACACTGGCGAACCCTGTGATGATCTCGCCGGAATAGAGGTTTCGTCCGATCCCGCGTGAACTGAGCCGTTGGCACGCAACGTTCAACAGCAACATCACGACACCCCACAACAAGGTGGTGTCGTTGGCGTCAAAGTATCGGAAGAACAGGAGATTCTCGTAGTGCGCAGCAGCAATATTGATTGACATCATCGCGAATACGAGCACGGCGAGCGTTTCGCGCGTGGCAGGGAGGCGATGTTTCACTGAAAAATAGAGGCCGGCCGCGAAAGCAACGGGGAGCGTACCCAATATGAGGGCACGCCCGCCGATTCCGAGCCACCCCCAAGTCAGCGACACGAAAATGGTGGCGGCGACGATAAGCGAGAGAGCACCCAGGCCCAGAAGAATTGCGCCTGGCGACAGTGCAAACGACGCGTGGTGCGCGGGTGGCTGGTTGGTTTGTGGCACCACAGGCGGGGTCGTGGCATTGGTTAGCGTCGGTGCTGGCTCTGCACCTGTGGCAGCAGCCGCGATGCTGCGGGTGCGTTCGGCCGAGACGATGCTGTCAGCTTGAGTAAACAAGCCCCACAATTGACGAGCTGCTGGCGACGCGAGGTCAAAACCACAGGAAGTACAACGATCTACTCCCCCGATGGTTCCGCGGCAAGCGGGGCAACGTGTGGGATCTGCATATCGCACGTGCGTGCACCTCCGTAAGTCAGGATGTTGGTTCGAATAGTGCCACAGATTCCACGTGGTGCGTCATAGGAAACAAGGCGAATGCCCGTATTTCCGTGAGAAAATAACCGTGCCGGCGATAGAGCGTTATGTCACGAGCCAATGCTGCAGGATCACAGGCAACATGGACGATTCGACTTGCGCCACGCGAAGCTATCAGAGGGATCGCAGCTTTCGCGCCTGCTCGCGGTGGATCCGCAACGATGAGGTCGGCCGACTTCGGGACCCTTCTCGAACGCAAGATCTTCTCTACCGAACCGTGATGGATGTGCGCTTGTGAGAACTCGGCCAAGTTGCGCATCGCGTGCTGCTGCGCATGACGACTGCCCTCAACGGCATGAACAGTACCGGTCGCACCAACGT
>SSHC01000061.1 GCA_008017265.1 Aeromicrobium sp. | reverse complement strand
CGCCTGGGCCGTGTGGTTGTGGCGGAGAGCGCGAGGCAATGCTGACGCCCGAATGATCGTGCTGTCAACGCGAATCCTGGCCGTAGCGTCTGGGTGCGCCGTTGTCTTCTGGATTCTCCGTCTTACCCCGTGGGGTTCATGGTTAGCACCCTAAATTCTCAGACTTCACTCAAGTTCTTTCCTCAATTCGCCTTCAACTGATTGTGGCCCCCCGCATGAGCGGAGGGCCACAATTATTGTTTGCAGGCGTTAGCGAGACGCTATGCGACAGGTTGATCGTTCAAACGCTTGTAGGCATAACCCAAGGCGATCTGGGCAACTGGAATTGCCGCGATCAAACCAATGCAGCATGCGAGGATGCCGAGGATTATTACGCCCGCCATGACGAGGAACGTCAGTATTGATTCGCCCAACTTCCCTGCGACGAGCTTGGCGCTTTCGACAATTGCTTCGATCGGATTAACGTTGCGATCGATGAGATAGAAGAGCGAGAACATCGTGAAGAACGAAAACGCGATACCAGGTAGGAAGCACAACATGGTGCCGATAGTTGTGCCGACGGAAAGCAAAATACCGAGCAACAGAACCGGAACAATATCTAGGCGCGAGAACGCCGATGAAATCGAGAACTTCGTGCCTTCGGTTTCGTCTAGGGATCCGCGCACCAACAACGCCGAGAGAATGTATGCCACGGCAGAAATCGCGATGTTGACGAGCGTTCCTACGAAGCTAAATCCACCCGCTTGGGCAAGGGACGCCAATGAATCAAGATCAGTCGGGTTGCCGCTGCTAGTAAGTGGCATTGTCACGATCGACAAGAAGACGGTAACGGCGAATATCAGGACCAATGTGAGTACCCACGGGCCTGGGTTATTTGTGAATTTGGCCCAGCCGAACTTCGCGGCTTCGACAGCACTGTAGGGACCTGTGCTGCCGACTGCTGGTCCGAAGCCCGGCGGTGGAGGAGGTGGCGCACCCGGATCGGTGTAATTGCCGTACACAGGCGGCGCTGCAGGAGGCGGGGGAGGCGGAGGTGTGTTCTCGGCCGGTTCTTCGGGGCCAGGGCCCACTGGCGGTTCATTTGTCGTCATAGGTGAAACGATATCTAGTTCGCAACGGCTTTTCTACAGGGAGAGAATCATTGTAGTGATGCACATTGCCGGTGTTTTGGCCGATGGCTTTAATAACCGTGCTTAGGCCTATGCAAAAAATGGGGGGCGGTTAGTGCCTCAAGTTCGACTCGTTACCCTTGGGAATACATCTGAGCAGTCAACACCCGACCTACATGAGGGGAGGCAAACCGTGACCGTACTCGACGACATCATCGCTGGCGTCGCTGAAGACTTGGCCGAACGAATGACGAAAGTCTCGCTCGAAGATCTCAAAGAACGAGCCCGCAAGCAGCCTCCCGCGCTAGACCCGATGCCCCAGTTTCGCGCTGATGGCGTGTCGGTCATCGCTGAAGTGAAACGGTCGAGTCCCAGCAAAGGTGCGTTGGCGAATATTAAGGATCCAGCTGCGCTCGCTCTTGACTATCAAGCTGGCGGTGCCACCGCGATAAGTGTGCTCACCGAGCAACGCCGTTTCAACGGTTCGCTTGCGGACTTGACGGCAGTGCGCGCCAGCGTCGATGTTCCCGTCCTGCGAAAAGACTTTTTGACTACCTCCTACGAACTCTGGGAAGCGCGAGCCCACGGCGCAGACATGGCACTGCTCATCGTGGCCGGGCTTGAACAGTCCGCCCTTGAATCACTCATTGAACGCGCTCGATCGATCGGGTTGACGCCATTGGTTGAAGTGCATGAGGAAAGCGAAATCGAACGCGCGCTCGCGGCCGATGCCGACTTGATCGGAATCAACGCACGCAATCTCAAAACTCTCGAAGTCGATACCGGAACATTCGAACGACTCGCACCGTTGATCCCTGATTCCGTCGTGAAGGTGGCGGAATCGGGCATTACTGGTCCGCGTGACGTCATCGATTACGCACGGTTAGGTGCCAATGTGGTCTTGGTTGGCGAGACGCTTGTTCGCGGCGACAACCCGCGCGAGTCGGTCGCGGACTTGGTCGCGGCCGGATCGCATCCGGCGTTGCACCACCGATGGCAATCTGGCTAATTCCTTGCCAAATTCGCCCATTTTTTCATCACCATGGAGAACGCCATGACCGCTGTACCTACCTATGACATGCCCGATGAGCGCGGGCACTTTGGCCGTTTTGGCGGCCGTTTCATGCCCGAAGCGCTCGTCGGCCCGCTTGAAGAAATCACGATCGCTTGGCACGAGGCCCAAAACGACCCCACGTTCACCAACGAACTCGAACGGATGATGCGCGAGTACGCGAACGTCCCGAGCCCGCTCTATGAGGCACGTCGTTTTTCGAAGGCGGCAGGAGCGCGCATCCTGCTCAAACGCGAAGATCTCAACCACACTGGCGCACACAAGATCCGCAACGTGATTGGCCAAGCGCTGCTCGCGAAGCGGCTTGGTAAACCGCGGGCCATCGCTGAGACGGGTGCCGGACAACATGGTGTTGCTTCAGCGACTGCCTGTGCCTACCTCGATTTGGAATGCACCGTCTACATGGGTGCAGTTGATGTGGAACGGCAAGCACTCAACGTGGCACGCATGCGCATGCTCGGTGCCGAAGTCGTTGCGGTCGAGCACGGAAGCCGGACGCTCAAAGACGCCATCAACGAAGCCTTGCGCGATTGGGTCACGACTGTCGACACCACTCACTACTTGTTCGGTACCGCCGCTGGCCCACATCCGTTCCCGACCATGGTGCGCGACCTTGTGCGCGGGATCGGTGACGAAGCCAAAGCCCAGTGCCTCGAGCTCACGGGCAAACTTCCAGATGCTGCTGTTGCCTGTGTTGGTGGCGGTTCGAATGCGATCGGACTGTTTACTGCATTTATTGGTGACGAAAGCGTCGCCTTGTACGGCATGGAAGCAGGGGGCGACGGGGTAGACACCGATCGCCACGCGGCTACCATCAGCAACGGTTCGGTGGGCGTCCTGCATGGTGCCCGCTCGTACTTGCTTCAGGATGAAGACGGTCAAACGCTCGAGTCACATTCAATCTCGGCCGGCCTCGACTATCCCGGTGTTGGACCAGAACATGCCTATTTGGCCGCGACTGGTCGGGCCAAATATCAGGCCATTACAGATGCCGAAGCGATGGAAGCATTTGAGTTGCTGTGCCGCACCGAAGGCATCATCCCGGCAATTGAGTCCGCACACGCTTTAGCAGGATCGCTCAAGGTGGCCAAAGAACTCGGTCCCGATGCGGTCATCGTGGTGAACTTGTCGGGTCGTGGCGATAAGGACGTGCAAACGGCCGCCGAATGGTTTGGCCTACTCGGAGGGGACGCGAAATGACATCGCTAGATGAAACCCTCGCGCGAGTTAGAGCCGAGGGTCGAGCGGCGCTCGTTGGATATTGGCCAGCGGGCTTCCCCACAAAAGAACGCTCGATCCGCGCGATCGAAACGATGATCGCTGCGGGAGCAGACATCATCGAAGTGGGTCTGCCCTACAGCGACCCTGTTATGGACGGTGGAACCATCCAGGCCGCAGCAGGGCAAGCGCTCGCCGCAGGCACGCGAATTAGCGATGTCTTCGATGTCGTTGAGGCAAGCGTCGCAGCAGGAGCGGCGACCGTGGTGATGACGTACTGGAACCCCGTTGAACGGTATGGCGTGGATCGATTTGCTTCGGACTTGGCCAAGGCCGGCGGAGCTGGTCTGATTACACCCGACATGATCCCGGACGAAGCCGAGGAATGGACCAGTGCATCCGAAACACACGATCTGAATCGGATCTATCTCGTGGCACCTTCATCCACCGATTCGCGACTAGCAATGACAGCCAACGAAGCGAGTGGATTCATTTACGCCACCGCAGTGATGGGCGTGACCGGGCAGCGTGAACAAACCAGTAGTGCGGCACCCACGCTCGTTGCCCGCCTGCGTGACGTGACCGACAAGCCGATCGGTGTTGGCTTGGGCGTCAGTAGCGGCGAGCAAGCGCATGAGGTGGCCGCGTTCGCAGACGCCGTGATCGTGGGATCCGCTCTGATCAAATGTGTGCTCGATGCTGACGACGAAGAGTCTGGGCTGGCTGCGCTGCGCGAACTCACTCTCGAACTTCGTGCGGGCGTGGAACGGGACTAATCGTGTTGATGACAATTCCATCGCCACCGGTTTCGATTTGGTATCTCGGTCCGATTCCTTTGCGTGCCTACGCTTTGTGCATCATTTTGGGTGCGCTCATTGCCATCTGGTTGGGTGAGAAACGCTTCCAGGCACGCGGGGGAGCAGTTGGCGCGGTGAGCGATGCTGCTGTGTGGGCGCTGCCGTTCGGCATCGTTGGCGGACGCGCCTATCACGTCATCACCCACTACCAAGACTATTTCGGTCCGGGCAAAGACTTCTGGGACGTGTTCAAGGTGTGGGAAGGTGGCCTCGCCATTTTCGGGGCCATCGCGTTCGGTGCACTTGGTGTCTGGATCGCTAGTCGGGTCCACAAGTTTGATCTCGTTACGCTCGCTGATGCGATCGCGCCGGGGATTCTCATCGCGCAGGGGATAGGACGCCTTGGCAATTGGTTCAATCAAGAACTATTCGGCGTCCCAACGGACGTGCCGTGGGCGCTCGCGATCGACTTTGCGCATCGGCCAGCCGGATACGAATCCTTCGAAACGTTCCATCCCACCTTCCTTTACGAGCTCTTGTGGAATCTCACGGCAGCGGCCGTACTGATGTATCTCGACAAGACGTTCTCGTTGACCCACATGCGAGCATTTGCTTCTTATCTCATGCTGTATGCCACCGGTCGGATGGTCACTGAATCGTTACGAATTGATCCGGCTAATGACATCTTTGGTGTGCGCGTCAATATGTGGATGGCAATTCTCGTGTTTATCGGTGGTGCCGTGTTGTTCTGGTGGGGTGCTCGACGCGCGAAAGCAGCAGAAGCCAAACGGTGACTGACCGCTCGGTTACCCGCGATTCGGGTGACAGGCGAGCCTAGCCTTGCAGGAATTCGCGCGTAATCTGAGCCAAACTAGAACCTATGAGTGACGACAACAGAGACAAGGCGTTGGGACTCGATCGTCTTCATCCACGCCACGATCCCAACGGTGGTTCTCTGTATTCGACAACTCTTTCAACATCCTTATGGGCGCGTAGTTTGGGCGCTAGGTGGGGCAAATCGTGAGCCATGACGGTGAAACTTTGGGGGAACGTGTCGTAGTGCTGGTCGGGCCGACCGCATCAGGCAAGACCGCCCTCTCGATCGCGCTCGCACGGCGACTGGACGGCGAAATTGTCAACACAGACTCCGTCCTGACCTACCGAGATATGAACATCGGCAGCGCGAAGCCGACGCTCGAAGAGCGGCTCGGCGTCCCGCACCACTTGGTGGACGTGTGGGGAGTTGAACACGATGCCACCGTCGCTGAGTTTCAAGGTCTGGCCCGTGCTGCGATCGCCGACATCCAAGCGCGCGGGAAAACTCCCATTCTGGTGGGCGGGTCGGCGTTATATGTGCGCGCGGTGATTGATCCGTTGGATTTTCCTGGGACTGATCCACGTGTACGAGCGAAGTGGCAAGCGCGAGGTGAAGAAATCGGGCCCGAGGCACTGCATGCTGAACTCGCCGTCCTTGACCCGGTGGCCGCGGCCCAGATACTTCCCACAAATGCACGTCGCGTGGTGCGAGCGCTTGAGGTGATCGAGATGACCGGCGAGCCGTTCAAAGCGAGCCTTCCTGCGTACGAATCGATCTACCCGGATCTCGTGATGCTGGGCCTCGAGGTTGATCGAGCCGTCCTTGATGCCCGAATCGTGCAGCGTGTCGAAGACATGTGGGCGGCCCGATTCGTTGACGAAGTTCGTCACCTGCATGGACTCGCGGGCAGTCCGACCGCATCGCGGGCAATCGGATATCAACAAGTCCTAGCGTTTCTGGCCGGCGTGTTGAGCGAGGCAGAAGCCAAAGAAGAAACGGTTGCTGGAACGCGTCGCCTCGCCCGCCGCCAAGAACGCATGCTGCACAAAGACCCGCGTATCACCTGGTTCGCTCACGATGACGACGACTTACTCGACAAAGCACTCAAGGCGACTCGACGTTACCGCGACACCGTAGGCTAGAGACATGGGATTCGCATGGTTTAAGGGACACGGCACCGAGAACGATTTCATTCTGCTCCCTGATCATGACGGTTCAATCCATGGCGACCTCGATCCCGCGTTTGTGGCGCGACTCTGCGATCGGCGCACCGGCATCGGCGCCGACGGTGTCTTGCGCGTAATCCGGTCAACAGTTGCCGGCCACAACTCGCCTGGCGAATGGTTCATGGATTATCGCAATGCAGACGGCTCCATCAGCGAAATGTGTGGCAACGGTGTGCGCGGCTTCGCTCGACATCTCGTCGATGAGGGTCTCGTTGAAGGGAACGATTTTTCTGTCCATACCCGTGATGGGCTCAAATTCGTCACGGTTACTGACGACGCCGTCACTGTGGACATGGGCGGATACACGGTGGGCCATCATTCGAAAGTTGGTGTCACCGGCCACACGTGGTCGGCTCTCGAAGTCAATACAGGTAACCCGCACGCGGTCGCCATCGTCGGTTCTCTCCACGATGCGGGTTCACTCACCGACCAGCCGAGTTTCGATACTGGTGTTTTCCCGGCAGGCGTGAATATCGAGTTCGTTGAAAGAGTTCGCGACGGCGTCGTACGAATGCGCGTCCACGAACGCGGTTCGGGCGAAACTCGCTCGTGTGGGACTGGCGCGTGCGCGGTAGGAATCGCTTTGGCGGCCGCTGATCACGCTGGGCATCCGGCTACGTATGAGATTCACGTGCCAGGGGGAGTGCTGAACGTTGAGGTCGACAAAGATCGCACAATGCTCACGGGGCCTGCTGAAATTGTGGCGGGCGGAACCATGGAGTGGTTTGTGTGAAGGAACCGGGCAACGAATCACCGGAAGTTGATCCGGGAACGCTCGATCTTGAAGCACGGTCGTCTTTGCGACGAGTTGCCGGTCTCTCGACCGAACTCGAAGACATCACTGAAGTTGAATACCGTCAACTTCGCCTCGAGCGTGTGGTGCTAATTGGGGTCTGGACTAGCGGGTCAGTTGAGGACGCAGAAAATTCTTTACGAGAGTTGAAACTGCTTGCGGAAACAGCGGGATCGGACGTTCTGGATGCGCTCATTCAACGTCGACAAAAGCCGGATCCTTCCACCTATATCGGCAGCGGTAAAGTCGCCGAACTTCGTGAGACGGTGCGGGCAACTGGTGCCGATACGGTCATTTGTGATGGCGAGTTGGCGCCGAGCCAGTTGCGTAACCTCGAAGACAAAGTCGGTGTGAAAGTCGTCGATAGGACCGCTCTCATTCTTGATATTTTCGCTCAGCATGCCAAGAGTGCTGAAGGCAAAGCGCAAGTTGAAATGGCCCAGTTG
>SSHC01000085.1 GCA_008017265.1 Aeromicrobium sp. | reverse complement strand
TGCGCAGACGGCACATGCCAAGTCGTCAAAGGCTCGACGCTTGTCTATTACGACGGATCCCACGTGACCAAATTATTCGCGCAACGCTTCACCAGCGACTTTCAGGATCTACTGCGCAATCATCGGTAGTGGGCGCTTCTCCCTTTAATGCAGCGAGCCTCGAAACATGAACGACATGCATCGAGGCCCACTGCCCGAAAATAGACTGAAATTACAGTAATTTTCGCCTATTCGGAAATTGTCGGGCTGACAGGATTTGAACCTGCGACCCCATGACCCCCAGTCATGTGCGCTACCAAACTGCGCCACAGCCCGTGACAACCTTCGTTACTTTACCGTAGCGATGGCGCAGCATCATCACCGGTTGGAACTACCAGAATCCGATAAGACTCTTATCGTTCGTTCCGCTTCTTACGCGGGCGTTGCTGCAAATGAATCGGGCTGCCCACGAAGCCGAATTCCTCGCGCAACCGGCGTTCTAGGAAACGCATATATCCCGCTTCAAGCTTTCCGGAGGTGAACAAGATGAAGGTGGGTGGGGCTGTGGAGGCCTGGGTGCTAAACAAGATTCGTGGTTGTTTTCCGCCACGAATCGGGTGCGGATGTTCAGCAACTACCCGACCCAAGAACGAGTTCAACGCGCCCGTACCAACGCGCGTCTCCCAGCCTTCAACCGCCGAGTCAAGCGCCCGAACAAGACGGTCAGTGTGCCAACCAGTCCGTGCTGCGATATTGATACGCGGTGCCCATTGGACTTGCACTAGTTCGCGTTCAATCTCGCGCTCAAGATAGTAACGGCGCTCATCATCAACTTTGTCCCACTTGTTGAACGCGATCACCAAGGCGCGACCGGCCTCAGCGGCCAACGTAATAATTCGGGTGTCTTGCTCGGTGAGAGGCTGGCTTGCATCAATCACCATGACCGCAACTTCAGCGCGATCCAAAGCAACCGACGTGCGCAGGCTCGCGTAGTATTCGTGTCCCGATGCCTCTCGCACACGCCTACGCAGGCCAGCAGTATCGATCAGAATCCATTCGCGCCCACCGAGTTCGACCACCTCATCGACAGGATCCACCGTGGTGCCCGATGCGTCGTCGACCACGACACGATTTTCTTTAGCCAAGGAGTTCAACAAACTCGACTTTCCCACGTTTGGCTTACCAATAATCGCGACTCGACGACGCGGATCGACTCGCTCCAGGTCTTCAGCCGGAGCGTCAGGCAAAACCGCGAGCACAGCATCAAGCAAGTCACCGCTGCCACGCCCGTGTAACGCCGAGACGGGATACGGTTCGCCCAAGCCCAGACTCCACAAA
Source organism: Aeromicrobium sp. (assembly GCA_008017265.1). Lineage (GTDB taxonomy): Bacteria > Actinomycetota > Actinomycetes > Propionibacteriales > Nocardioidaceae > Aeromicrobium. Next base: position 17,394 of record SSHC01000085.1, on the reverse strand, counting down.
CTGGCGGCCTCGAGTTCAGCGCGCTGATCATCGACTTTGTTGGCTGCCAAGATAATTGGTTTGCCTGATTTACGCATGAGTTTCACGACGCGTTCGTCGAGATCAGTAGCACCAACCGAAGCATCGACCACAAAAATGATGGCATCGGCAATACCGATAGCAATCTCAGCCTGCTCGGCGATTCGTTCAGCCATACCCTTGGCTTCCGGATCCCAGCCGCCCGTATCAAGAAGGGTAAATTCCCTACCATTCCAGTTCGCATCATACGAAACACGATCGCGAGTTACGCCCGGAACGTCTTCGACGACTGCCTCTCGACGACCGATAATCCGGTTCACGAGAGTTGACTTGCCGACATTAGGTCGGCCGATGATCGCAACTACAGGCAGGGAAGACACTCCAGAATCCTACCTGTATACGCGGATTTCACCCATTCGCGGCAGGCAACATCGAAACGATCGTGTCGATAACTTCGTCGAGGGTCAAGTGCGTGCCGTCCACCAAGACGGCATCCTCACTTTGCTTGAGCGGCGATGCTGCTCGATTCGAATCGATCTGATCGCGTAGTGCCAACGCCTCCTGCATCGCTGTCTCATCTTCAACCCCGAGTTCGGCGGCTCTGCGTTGTGCCCGCGCGACAGGGTCCGCATAGAGGTAGATTTTCAGCGTCGCGTCGGGGGCAACGACACTACCAATGTCACGACCTTCGATGACGATCCCCGCGATGGCGGTATCGATAGCGAGGCGCTGGGACTGTACGAGAATCGACCTCACGCTCGGCACTGCGGCAACCTTGCTGACAGCCGCCGTCACGTCCTCGCCGCGAATTGCTTCAGCGACGTCTTGTCCGTTCAATTCGATGGAAGGGTTAAGTGGATGTGTGCCGGCAATGATCGTCGCGTTGGGGGCCGCTTGGGCAATCGCGTCCGGATCTTCAAGATCAACCCCAGCCCTCAACATGGCCAAAGTCATTGCCCGATACATCGATCCGGTATCCAAGTACGCCAAGCCCAAGCGGTCCGCGACACCGCGTGACGTACTCGATTTACCGGAGCCAGATGGTCCGTCAATGGCAATAACAATAGGTTCAGTCACTGCTTTTTCTCCTAGAGATACGCGGTCCAACCGCGACTGTTCAACGCGTCGACCAGATAGTCGGCGCGCTCGGGCAAGACAAATACTTCAATAAGACCTACCGGCCGGCCAACTTCGTGCTCGATCCGAAGGTCTTCGATATTGACGTTGACACTTCCAATATCGAAAAGAAGCCGCGCTAGTTCGCCTGGCTCGTCATCGATCGCAACATATACCGTCACGACATCCGTTGGACGTTCACCATGCTTGCCCGGAATACTGGCTGTTCCCGCGCGCCCCCGTGTTAGGACCCGTTCAACGTCAACAGGATCACTATCGACGATCGAAATCAGTTCATTGAGGTTATCGCGCAACTCATGAAGTCGGTCTGAGATTGGCACTGCATTGGCACCGATGATGTCAACCCATAGACCCGTCTCGCTTCGTGCGATGCGCGTGACATCTCGCAACCCCTGCCCCGCAAGAATCATCTGCTCATCCGTCGCTCCAGTGAGCAGGCCCGCAGTCAGGTTCGATACGAGGTGCGGCACATGGGAAACCAATGCGACTGCTTCATCGTGGAGTTCGGGAGTCATCAAAACTCGAACTGCACCTAACACGTCGACCAACTCTTCGACAACGGCAATCGCTTCGGCGGCTGACCCTTCGTGCGGCACGATTGCCCAAGGGCGCCCTTCGAAGAGTTTCGCCGATGCCGCCAACGGGCCGGATCGTTCTTTTCCAGCCATCGGGTGTCCCCCGACAAAACGTGGATTGTCAATTGCCTTCGCCAGCGGTGACTTCACACTGGCCACGTCGGTCACGATGGCCGTTTCAAACTCAGCCAGTACGCCGCAGGCCTCTTCAATCACTGCACTCGGCGGGACAGCGACCACGACGAGCATTGGTGCAACTGCCGGTTCACTGCTGCCTGCTCCGATACCGACAGCTTGAGCGACGTTTTGCGGGTCAATGTCGCGGAGATGAACCCGCGCACCCTGAGCGGTCAAACCTAAAGCAACTGACGTGCCCAATAGTCCGGACCCGACAACGAGGACCGTCGCACCATCGAACGTTGAGTTGCTCATGAGTCAACGCTATCGAACAACTCGCCGAGTTCGTCACGGGTCAGGTCCCGCATCGCACCGACGCGCAAGTCTCCCAAGCGCAAGGGGCCAAAAGCGGTTCGGGTGAGTTCAATAACAGGATGGTCAACTGCGTCCATGATCCGCCGGACGATACGGTTCCGACCTATGTGCAGGTCCATTTCGACCAAGCTTTTTCCACGACTGCGATCGCGAACTACGAACCGATCCACCTGCGCGGGACCATCTTCAAGTTCAATTCCGCTCTTCAACCGGTTTGCGAGCGAATCAGGGACCGTTCCCGAAACGAGCGCAACATAGGTCTTGGTGACTTCAAAGGATGGATGCGCGAGTTTGTGCGCGAGGTCGCCGTCGTTCGTCAGAATCAGCAATCCCGAGGTGTCGGTATCGAGACGTCCCACGTGGAATAACCGATCAGTTCGGTTCGCAAGTAAACCGGAGAGATCCGGGCGACCGTGTTCGTCCGCCAATGATGTGACGACGCCGCGTGGCTTATTGAGAATGACGTACGCATTTTCTGACGGCGCGGGGATCCGTTTTCCGTCAACCCGAATGAGATCGGTGTTCGGGTCAACACGTGTTCCCATTTGTTCGACGACTTCGCCGTTCACTTCGACGCGACCCGAGGCCATTAAGATCTCACAGGCCCGCCGACTCCCCAATCCCGCTTGAGCGAGAACCTTTTGCAGACGAATAGGTTCACTCAAGGTCGTCTACCCCCTCTGCTTCGCTAGCAGTCGGTGCAGCCGTGGCCTGTTCCTCGATCGATTCTTCGTCCTTGACTCGAGTTGCCACGCGCTCAAGTTCACCGTCAAGTTCATCGAGGTCGGGCAACATGGGCGCCAAAGCCGGAAGATCATCGATGGACGTCAAGCCCATGCGCTCCAAGAAAAAGCTGGTCGTACCGTACAAAATGGCACCCGATTGAACTTCATTTCCCAGTTCTTCGAGAAGCCCGCGCGTGACCAACGTTCTAACCACGCCGTCGACGTTCACTCCTCGAATCGCAGAGATCCGTGAGCGACTAATCGGTTGGCGGTAAGCCACGACCGCGAGCGTCTCAAGTGCTGCTTGACTGAGGCGCGATTGCTGACCTTCAAGTACATAGGTTGTGACGAGTTCGTCAAAAGCACCCGCACTATAGAAACGCCATCCCCCCGCCAATTCGCGCAGTTCAAAGCCGCGACCTTGTGCACGATATTCCTCCGCCAGTTCGTTCAGCACCGTTTCAACAATCGCAACCGGATGGCGAACCGTTTGGGCTAAAGCAATCGCTTCGATTGGCTCCTCAACAACCATCAGAATGGCTTCAAGTGCACCTGGTAGCACGCTCACATCGACGAGAACATCCTCACCGTTCTCAGGCACATCGATGAGGGCATCTGCCGGGGTTTGCTCTTCAGTCATCACTTACGTCCTGCTTCTCATCGTTCGTACTTTCGGCGTCATTGTTTGCCAAGGAATCGAGTTCGATACCGGGTGCCTCGCCCGGGACGACTTCTTGACCATCACCGACGATGTCGAACTCATCTCCCACATCGATGTCCCCTTCATCCGTTCCCGTCCAGGAGATGGTCAATTCGCCGAGCGGGGTGACTTGATCAAAAGAGATCTGACCTTCACGGAACAGTTCGAGTACAGCAAGGAATCGCGCAACTTTCGTCATCACGTCGGTTGCGTCGGACGTGAGCGACCGGAACGTCATGACACGGTCGCGGCGCAACCGATCCACCACGAGATGCGCCTGTTCGCGGACACTCACTGCGGGCGCATGCAAGTGCGCCAACGACAGCACTGGCGGAAGTTTGGGGGCGAGTGCGGCTGCGGCGATTTCGGCTAAACGCTCGGGCGAAATGGAAATCTCGATCTGGGGCAACGCTTGCGCAAAACGCTCTTCCAATCGTGCTGCGCGTGCGTGATGAGCGCCTTGGGTTTCCCACAAATCAGAGAGGATCGATGCGACTTGCTTGAACGCACGATATTGCATGAGCCGTGCAAACAAGAGATCTCTCGCTTCTAGAAGTGCCAGATCTTCCTCGTCTTCAACTTCGGTCTGCGGAAGTAAGCGGGCAGTTTTCAAGTCGAGGAGTGTCGCGGCAACCAACAAGAATTGCGTCGTTTCTTCGAGATTGTCTTCGATGCTGCGGGTGTAACTGATGAAATCAGTGGTCACAACAGACAAGGCAACTTCGGTGATATCAAGCTGATGCTTTGAGATCAACTGCAAAAGCAAATCAAAGGGGCCCTCAAAGTTTCCGAGAGAAACAGAAAAACCTTTGTCGTCCGGCTGTGCCGCATCAGTCACCGGCAATGTGTCATTCACTCAGCCGACCAACAATTTCGCTCGAGTCGCCGTTCTCCTCAAGGTCTGCCAACGCAATGGCCAACGCGGCCCTAACGATGCGACCACGGTCAATCTTCCGACCAACCATCGACTTGAGTGTGAGCCGCGCATGTTCAATTGCGAGGAGTTCTTCTGACGTGAGATAAACCGTCATTTTCTCGTCGTGCTTTACCCGGCCGCTCGAGGCGGGTGTTGATTCACCACTAGATGTTGGTGCGTCTTCACCCGTTCCGCGCGCTGGTACTGTCGAGCGGAATAGTTCTTCCGCTCCAGGAAGATTTACGCGTCTGGACACCGCTGAAGCACCTCTTTGGCAAGATCGCGGTAGGCCTTGGCGCCTGGTGAGTTTGTTGCAAAAACCGTAATCGGCTCACCCGCAACTGTGGAATCTGAGAACTTTACGGTGCGTCGAATAACCGTATGGAATACCTTGTCGCCCCAACCGTCGACGAGGGTGCGCAGAACTTCGCGCCCGTGCAAGGTTCGGCCGTCGTACATGGTGCCAAGTAGCCCAATGATCTCGAGATTGAAGTTAGTGCGTTCACGGACCTTTTCAATCGTCTCGTTGAGGAGGGCAACGCCCCGAAGCGCAAAATACTCACATTCGAGTGGAATTATCACACCATTCGACGCCGTCAATGCGTTGACGGTAAGAAGGCCAAGTGACGGCTGACAGTCGATCAAAACCACATCATAGTCGCGGTTGACCGTATGAATGGCCCGTGCAAGAGCTTGCTCTCGTCCAACTTCCGTGACCAGGCGCATTTCGGCGGCCGACAAGTCGATGTTCGCCGGTGCCAGATCGAGCCCTTCAACGCTCGTCGGCAAGATGATGTCTTTGAGCGAGATCTCCCGATCCATCAGAACGTGATAGATGCTCTGTTCTAGTTCGTGTGCGTTGTAGCCCAATCCCACCGTCATCGAACCTTGAGGATCAAAGTCGACGAGTAGTACCCTGCGGCCAAGTTCCGCCAACGCGGCACCCAAACTCACCGTCGTCGTTGTTTTCCCGACCCCGCCCTTCTGGTTACACATGGCGATCACGACGGCCGGACCATTCGACTTTCGGGGACCTGGATCGTCAAGCACTACAGCAGGTCGTCCGGTTGGTCCGAATTCTTCGCTCATCGCAGTCCTTTGCGGCTTGATTTAGGTGTACCGAGGGCGACGACAGCCGCGCCAAACCCTTGACCGACACTCTACCTGTCAATGACGCGCACGGGGGTGGGACGTGGCATAAGTTTCGCGAAGCCGATCGATCGTCACCATCGTGTAAATCTGAGTCGTTGTGACTGAGGCATGCCCCAGCAGTTCTTGAACGACGCGGACGTCTGCTCCCCCCTCAAGCAAGTGAGTCGCATAGGAGTGGCGTAGGACGTGCGGGGACACCTCCGCAGAGACGTCGGCGTCTGCGGCTGCTTTGACCAAAACCGCCCACGCGCTTTGCCGCGACAGTCGTCCGCCCCTGGAATTGAGGAATACGGCCGAATGATCGGCTCCGCCAGTAACAAAGAGTGGGCGCGACTCGTCGAGATAGTTTCGCAGCGCTTCAATCGCATGCTTGCCGAGAGGGACAATACGTTGTTTGCTGCCTTTTCCAGTTAGCTTCACGGCCGCATGTTCAAAGTCGATGTCGTCAATGTCAAGCCCAACGGTCTCGGAGATCCGTGCGCCTGTTCCATAAAGCATTTCGAGCAAGGCTCGATCTCGTATCGAGAGCGGAGTGTTCGGTGCGCTTGCGGCAGCGAGAATGCGCTCAACGTCATCAACGCTGAGCGCCTTAGGCAGCCTCGCATCGGGGCGGGGCGGCTTAACGGCCTTCGAAACATCAAGCATCACCGTTCGCTCACGCAACATGAACTTATGGAATCCGCGAACCGTTACGAGAGCGCGCGCGACACTTGACTTACCGAGTGCCGGGTGGCTTTCATCGCCTGTCTTGAGATAACTACCGAAATCAACGATGTCGGTTTCAGTAATGGACTGGGGTGTATTTCGCCCGACTTCGTTGAGAAACGTCTGATAGCGAGAAAGGTCGCGCCGGTAGGAATTCAACGTGTTGTCCGAGAGCCCTCGCTCAACGGACAAATGCGACATGTAGTCAGCAATGCTCGCCTCGATTGCAGTCATGTTGCGCCCTATCGCAATCGCGCCACAGCGAAGATCGCGGCAATTGTCTTTCCATCGGTGATATCGCCGGCCAGAACGGCCTTTACGGCATCGTCAATGGGCACCCACCAGTGAGTCATGTCTGCTTCTTCAGCTTCACGATCCGTGCGCTGGTCCAGCGGCACCGGTGCCAACTCCTTAGCAAGAAAAATGTCGATCTCTTCGCTGCAGAACCCAGGAGTTGTATTGATGTTGAGCAAATGTGACCAATCGGCGGCCTGCACATCTGCTTCTTCCGCAAGTTCACGCGCCGCGGCATCGCGCTTTGATTCGCCTTCGACGTCCAAGATTCCAGCAGGGATCTCCACCGTGTATTTCTGGACTGCGTGTCGAAATTGTTGCACCAAAAGTATTCGGCCCCGGCTATCAACCGCCGCAACCGCAACCGCACCCCTAGGACGAACAACAACCCGCGAGTGTTCGTCACCAACCGTGTCTTCGATCGTGTCAAGGGTGACGCGAAGATAGTCGTTTTCAAAACCCACAGTCGACTCGGATACGGGCCAAGCAGCTGGCCTATTGGCCACCGAGTCGGTCACCACTCCGGTGAAATCGGCATGTTGTCTCACGCGTTGTCCACGGGTAGTTGCATTTCGAGCTTGCGCTTGAGGCTTGCGCCAACAAGCCCTGCAAACAACGGGTGCGGGCGCGTTGGCCGCGACTTGAGTTCTGGGTGCGCTTGGGTCGCAATATAAAAGGGGTGCTCGTCACGGTTAAGTTCGACGAACTCGACGAGGCTGCCATCAGGCGACGTTCCGCTGAACACGAGGCCCGCTTCTTCCAGCTGCGCCTTGTATGCGTTGTTGAATTCATAGCGATGGCGGTGGCGTTCTTCCACGAGATTGCTGCCATACAATTCAGCGGCCAAACTTCCAGCACCGAGCGCAGCCTCGTACGAACCCAAGCGCATCGTGCCACCGAGATCACCTGCACCCTCAACGAAAGCGTGCTGTTCAGCCATCGTGGCAATAACTGGATTCGCGGCTTCTGGATCGAACTCGGTCGAACTGGCGTCAGGAATTTGCGCTACTTTACGCGCATACTCGATCACCATGCATTGCATTCCTAGGCACAAGCCAAGTACGGGAATCTTTTGTTCGCGCGCGAAGGTCAAGGCGCCAATCTTGCCGTCGATTCCTCGGATGCCGAACCCGCCAGGCACACAAATACCATCGACGTCTCCGAGCGCCTTTTTCGCACCTTCTGGGGTGTCGCAGTCGTCCGAGGGAACCCACCTGAGGTTCACCTTTGCGTTGTTCGCAAAGCCCCCCGCCCGAATCGCTTCGCCAACCGAAAGGTAGGCGTCCGGCAAGTCGATGTACTTGCCTACGAGCGCAATAGTTACTTCATGCTCTGGGTTCTTGACTCGGTCAAGGAGCGCGTTCCACACACTCCAATCCACATCACGGAACGGCAGATCCAAGCGGCGGACAACATACGCATCGAGACCCTCGGAGTGAAGGACTTTCGGGATGTCGTAAATCGACGGCGAGTCGCTCGCAGTCACAACGGCCTCGTCCTCGACGTCACACATGAGGGAGATCTTGCGCTTCACGCCATCGGGGATTGCACGGTCAGAGCGGCAAACGATGGCATCGGGCTGAATACCGATCGATCGAAGCGCGGCCACCGAATGTTGGGTCGGTTTAGTCTTCAACTCCCCCGAGGGTCCGATGAAAGGCACGAGTGACACGTGCAGGAAGAAGACATTCTCGCGGCCAATTTCGTGGCGCACTTGGCGGGCCGCTTCAAGAAACGGCTGGCTCTCGATATCGCCCACGGTCCCGCCGATCTCGTGGATCACGACATCAATTTCGGGCGACTCCATCGAGTACATACGGTCTTTAATTTCGTTGGTGATGTGTGGAATCACCTGAACGGTATCGCCCAGATAGTCGCCGCGTCGTTCGCGCGCGATGACGTCCGAATAAACCTGGCCGGTCGTCACATTGGCGCGCGACACCATGTCTTCGTCAAGGAAGCGCTCGTAGTGGCCGATATCGAGGTCCGTTTCACCGCCGTCGTTGGTGACAAAAACCTCACCGTGTTGGAACGGGTTCATCGTTCCGGGATCGACGTTGAGATACGGGTCGAGCTTTTGCATCGTGACTCGCAAGCCACGCGACTTCAATAGCCGACCCAAGCTCGAAGCAGTCAGGCCTTTCCCTAAAGAGGAAACAACGCCACCAGTGACGAAAATGTGCTTACTGACCGCTCGTGTTGTCAATGTGACTCCCGTGGTTTCGAGGCGAAATAGAACGTCATGTTTGGCTCCCTCAAAGGAGGAAAACCTAAACTAGCTCCACGGGATTCCAGTCTAGCAAGACGACCGCACAAACTCGGGCACGACTCGGAAATTGTTCGGACGCCCACACTGTGCGCGTGGAACAGATTAGCTAGTGCGGAACTGGGCCATCCGCTGAGCGCGTGGTTCCCCACGACCCGCCTTTGCCCTTCGATTCACTCACGAGCGCAAGCACGACCGTGACTCGTCCGCTAGCCAAGTCAGTGACATCGACTGTGCTGATGCGCGCGGCCACATCGCTGGCGCGCACCGAACGAATCGTTCCCTTTTCACCAGATGACACCGGTCCTGCGATGACAACACCATTCGAGCCATCATCGAGCCCATCAGCCAAGAGGGAGACGACATCTCCATGCTTTGCGTCACTGGCTCTCGGGGCGCCAGTAATGAGCAATGCGTACTGTGCTTTGCGACCAGGCTCTTCGACATTCTCAATCAGCTTTCCTTCAACGAAAGCCGAACGAATTCGGTTTGCGACATCGCCTGCTTCCCGTGACTTTGGATCAAGGTAGGCCGCAGCGATGGCAGAGCCTACGATGTCGTAACTTTCGCCCATAGCGGCAGCGCCTGTATTGGCCTGGGCAGCCACGCCTTCGACGAATTGCTTCTTGGCCGGAGAAAGCAAGTCAGATGTGAATCGAATATGACCCGTGACATCAGCGCCAGCGAGGTCGAGGTTTTCCGCAACATCAGTGACTTCAGACTCGCGAGCATTGGGCAACGAAACAAGTAAGACCGTCTTGCCCTTCAACGAATCCTTGATGAGGTCTTCGGCAGCCAACGATGCAAAGCCTGCGTCAAAGCCGACAAGTTGTGGACTGATATCAGAATCAATTGACTCTTTTGCCTCAGCAACGACCTTTTCCTGAAAAATGCCAGCACCGAGCACAACACCAGCGGCTAAAGCAAACAGTACGGCTGCGAGCGAGACGATGTGATAGCGGAAGTTGATCACGCGCTTGTTCCTTGCGTTGTTGAGAGGAGTGAATCGGTTGACAGTGTGAACCAATCCACGATGGGTTCACCTGTACTAGCAAAATCAAGGGCGATATAGACCGCGAGGCAGCCCATCAAGAGAAGCAAGAGCGGAACCCAGATGCCAATCCGCCGACGAGCGAAATACTCGACCGCTCGAGCGTCGATGATCTTCGTGTTTGCGCTGAGTCGCGCCACCAAATTACCCGCTACGTCGACAGGATCATGCCCGGTAAGTTCGGTGATGCCGCTGTCATAGCCCACCAAAATGATGGCGGCCGCGTCATGATGATCAGCCAGCAAGATCGCCAGATTTTCCGCATTCCCAGGGGCAGTAAACAATACCGGCTGTGTGCCGTGTTTCTCGAAGCGCTCTGGGCGTTCCCAGCGCCCATCAGAAGAAACGAGAACGATTTCCTTGGACTTAGTAATGGCCGACTGCGCAAGCTCTTCGGCGTGCCCCATTAGTACATCAATTCCATACCCGGCCTTTTGGACAACGTCCGCGCCTTCAGAGATCGCGATGATCACGGGGTCGTGGTCGACGATGAATTTCCGCAATTGACGCAACTGCTGCTTCGCGTCATCGTGGGCCGCCACGAGAACGACCGGACGGCCTTGAATCGGCGTCGCGAGGCGTGGAATCCGTTCACCGTCAATTAACATTGCACGTTCGCGGCGGACAAGATCAGCCGCGTTGGTCACAACCGAATCCAGTCGGTTCGAAATCCCGGAGGTGGCTTCAGATTGGCGCTCAGCGACTCGCGCCGCTGTTTGCAGAACGCCCGTGGCTAGCACTTCGTCGTCTCGATGAATTTCGTTTCCATCAATACGAACCAAGTCGCCATTGCGCAACGTCGACCAGACTCCGGTGCCAACTTCATCGAGCAGCAAGATACCGCTTTCGACGAGGTGTGCGGCGCCCTTTGCAGGTTCTTGCCCCGTCACGGAAGCAAAAGAGTTGACTAAGGCTGCGATATTCAGCGAAACGAACTTCTGTGCCGAATCGATATCGATGTCTTCTTGTTCAATGAGCACGATATCGCCAGCTCGAACACCGGAGAGATCACCTAACGACGACACGAGACGGACTGGACCGTGTACTCCGGCGCCTTGCACTACGTGCTTCGTGCGCTTCTTGAAAACTGCCATGATGTTTCTCATATTTGCACGCAATCGTGCAAATATTTTGGAGGCGTGCCGCTCGGCAACGACGAAGGCGAGCTACCGGGTTTGGGCCGTCGAAAGCAACTCACGAGCATGTGCGAGTGCCGTTTCCGAGTTTTCCAGACCGGAAAGCATCCGTGCCAACTCTTCAACCCGATCTGTGTCACTCACGGCATAGACACTGCTTTGCGTCACGTCGCCATCGTCGTTCTTTGTGACCACGTAATGCTGATCAGCGAACGCTGCAACCTGCGGCAGATGCGTGACCACAATGATTTGAGTGTGATTCGCCAGTTTGGCCAATTTGCGCCCAACCTCAACAGCAGTACGCCCACCGATGCCCGCGTCGACCTCGTCGAATACGAGGGTCGGGACGGGGTTTCGATCAGCGAGGACTACTTCGATTGCGAGCATCAGTCGCGATAATTCGCCGCCGCTTGCAGCTTGGCCAACCGGTTGTGGATCACTCCCGCTATTGGCCGAGAACATGAACGTGACGCGATCTTGACCATGACTCGTTAACGGACCGTTGGCCACGTCGATATCCATTGTGGCGCGTTCGAGTGCTAGATCTCTCAGTTCTGTTTCGATCGCGGCACCGAGCCGCTTCGCTGCATCAACTCGAATCTCAGTCAGTTTCGCTGCACTTTCCATAACGATTCTTTCGCGCTCGTCAACTTCGGTGCGCAGCGCTTCGAGTGCTTCTTCACCCATGTCGAGCTCTTGAACTTCCGCGGCGGCTTGGCGGGCCCATTCGAGGACTTCCCCGAGGGTGCTGCCATATTTTCGTTGCAGGCTGATCAATTCTGCCCGTCTCGCTTGAACCACACTTAACCGTTGTGGGTCCACGTCGATATCAGTGCCATAGGCATGCAACTCCGACGCAATATCGTCGGCCTCGATGCGAAGGGTGTTGACGCGTTTCGCAAGGTCGTCGAGTTGTGCATCGTGACCTGATACCCCATCGAGTGCCGTAGCAACGTCGTTGAGGAGTGTGTGGACTGATATGTCAGCGTCTGTCATGAGGTGCGCTGCTGACAATGCACCGCCTGCCAGACCTTCGGCATGAGCGAGTCGGTCTTCTTCGCGAGCTAGATCCTCGTCTTCGTTCTCTTGAGGTTGAATGGCGTTGATCTCGTTAAGTCCAAACGTCAACAGGTCGAATCGTTGCATCCGCTGGGATGAATGAGTCGTCCACGTTTCGAGTTTGGAACGCGCAGTTTGATATCCCTCCCACTGCGTTTCGTACTCGCGGAGCAATGTCGCTAGTTCGTCTCCAGCGAATCGGTCCAAGGCCCGACGTTGCTGATCTGACTGGACGAGACGTTGCTGATCTGACTGACCATGGACAGCAACGAGCCGGTCTGTCACTTTTGCTAGGAGACCAGCCGGCACTGAAGTACCGCCGGCGACTGCTCTGCTGCGCCCGTTTGCTGAGAGGACGCGCGCTAACCACAGTTCGTCGTCTATTTCTCCCCCAGCCTCCGTGACGAGTTCTCGTACATCATCGGAGACGTCGCCGATGCTCGCTTCGATTCGTGCCGAGGTTTGTCCGACCCTGATTGTTGACAAATTGGCGCGTTCGCCGCGGAGCAGGCCTAGTGCCGTCACCACCATGGTTTTGCCTGCACCTGTTTCGCCGGTGATCACGGTGAGGCCTGGCGAGAAATCTAGTTCTGCTTGCGCGATTACGCCGAGTGAGTCAAGTCGCAGGCTTTGCCACATTATTTGCCCTGACGTCGTTCAGCGGTGCCGCGCCATCCTGCTACGGGCAAATCGAATTTGCGTACAAGTCGGTCGGTGAACGGGGATGTATGCAGTCGTGCCAAACGTACTGGTTCGCTTCCTCTGCGCACCTCGACTCGCGCGCCGATCGGCAGTTCGGCCGCTCGACGGCCGTCGCACCAGAGGATCCCTGTCGTGTTCTCACCGATTACTTCAATCGCAAGTCGGGATTCTGGAGACACCACCATGGGGCGAGAGAACAACGCATGAGCACTGATCGGAACCATCAAGAGCGCCTGCACTTCGGGCCACACAACTGGACCACCCGCGCTGAAATTGTAGGCAGTTGAACCTGTTGGTGTGGCGCATACAACGCCGTCGCAGCCCCAGCGTGAAACCGGCCGTTCGTCGATTTCAACGATGACTTCGAGCATGCGTTCGCGGGCTGCCTTTTCAACGGAAGCCTCATTGAGTGCCCAATTGGTGGCGACCTTCTGTCCGTTCACGAATACGTCAACGTCTACGGTCAGTCGTTCTTCAACTGCTAGGTCGCCTGCGATCACGCGTGCTGCTACTTCGTGGACATCATCTTCTTCGGCTTCGGCCAGGAATCCGACGTGGCCAAGGTTGACGCCGAGGATGGGCGTTTGTGTGCCTCGGCACAATTCAGCAGCACGCAGGATTGTTCCGTCTCCACCAAAGACGACGGCAAGTTCATAGGTGTCGGCGATTCCCGGTGCGCTCGGCACAGAAACGATGTTGGAAGCGCCTGCTTCAGCAAGAGCAGCGGCCTCCGATTCAAGGACGTGAACTTCGATTCCAGCTGATTGAATTTGCGCAGCGAAATCTGCCGCTGCTTTTGTGGCACGTGGACGAGCACTGTGCAAGGTCAATAGGACCTGCCTCATGAGACGACACCCTCCACTTTCTGCGGCCTCGCTGAAACTGCCGCTTCAATTGACTCTAGACTCGGCGGCGCCGCGTCTGTTCTCAACCAACAAAAATATTCGATGTTTCCGGCTGGACCGGGAAGCGGACTTGGCGCAAGCGCGTGGGTCCCCCAGCCGTGTTCGGCCGCTGACTTCGTGACTTTCTCGATCGCGAACGCATGCAGTTCAGGTTCACGCACGACGCCGTTCTTTCCGAGGTTTTCTTTTCCGACTTCAAACTGTGGCTTAATCATGAGCACCATGTCACCTGTTAATTCACAGACCCGAGCTAGTGCGGCCATGACGGTGGTCAGTGAAATGAAGGATAGGTCTGAAACGACGAGGTCGACTGCTTCACCGAGTTCTTCAGTAGTCAGGTTTCGAACGTTTGTCCTGTCCATTTGATGAATTCTTGGGTCTCGTTGGAGTTGCCACGCCAACTGCCCATAGCCCACGTCAACCGCGTGGATTCGTTTCACCCCTCGTTCGAGCAACACGTGTGAGAAACCGCCCGTAGAAGCACCCGCATCGAGCACTACTTTGTCTTGCACGTTTAGACCCATCGGCTCGAACACGTCTAATGCACCAAGCAATTTGTATGCGCCTCGCGAAACCCACTTTGACGTCTCGACTTCAGAGACCACGATCGGTTGATCCGTCGTGATTTGGGTGGCAGGCTTGTGCGCAACCATCCCTGCGACTTTGACGTGTCCTTGGCTAATGAGTTCGCTGGCTTGCTCCCGTGACCGAGCAAGTCCACGACGAACTAGTTCGGCATCCAAGCGGACTCGACGACTCACTACCTTTACCGAGTTGCGGGTTCGTCAGCGGATTGAAGTTGACGACGGAGTTCAGCGTGGATGTTTTCGTAAACGTCGCGGTGTTCCCGAACGTCGAGTTCATCGAGTTCAAGCAGGCTTTCAAGTGCCTCATCGATCTTCGGGTTTGTCATGTCTCGATTCTTTCACCATGTGCTTGGTTCGTGTCGGCAACATCCCGAATATGCCACGCCAACGCCACCATCGCGCGCAGTTCGTCTTCGGGGATGTCGCTGCTCTGTTCTACGCATACGGCACCGTTAACAACGCGCGCGACCGCTTTGCCGCACCGTGCGACACCATCGGAAACCTGCACATAGTGTTGAGGTCGAAACAAGCCAGCAAGATCATTGAGGATGAAATCAGGACGTTGTCTCGCGGGAGCAGTCATCACATCTGATAACGAGTGGACGCCAGTGTTGACCCAAGCGCTGCGTATCCCTGCGCGTTTCCCACCTTCGATATCCGTATCGAGACGATCACCGATCATGAGAATCGTGCCACGAACCGTGGCCGCCGCGGTTTTGAATAGGGCTGGTTCTGGTTTACCTGCCACTAACGGCGCCTGATCTGTCAACGTCGCGAGTAGCGCGACGAATGCACCATTCCCGGGCGCTAGACCTTTGGCCGTCGGGATTGAAAGATCCTCGTTGCATGCGTACCACGGAATACCTGCCGCGATGAGGTATCCCGCTTGCGCCAATTCGCCCCAGCTTGTGTGCGGGGAATGCCCTTGAACGACAGCGACTGGATCCGAATCAGCTGACCGCGTGGGGTACAGCCCCGATTCACGCAACGCGTTCTCAAGACCCACATCTCCGACCGTAAAGATCGAAGATCCCGAAGGGAAGCGCGAGGCGAGCAGTTGTGCAACCGCCTGCGCGGAGGTAACAACCATGTCGACGTCTGCGTGCAAACCGAGAGCGACCAAATGCTCAGCCACCTGGGCGGGCGTGCGCGAGGCGTTGTTCGTCAGGAACCGTATTTGAGCCCCGCGGTCTGAAGCCAGATTGAGCGCATCAACAGACTTGGGTACGGCTTCGCCGGAACGATATACAACTCCGTCTAAATCAAGAAAGAGGGAATCGAACTCAGAAATCACCCCAGTGGACGGCGCAACACTCAACATCGCTGGACCTACCTCAAAAAAGTGCGGGAATAAAACCTACTTTTCGAGGGCTGCCAAACGTTCGTCGGCGTCAGTGACTTGTTCAGGGTCGACAGCGACAACACGATGGAACCATTCAATAGCCTCTGCCTTGCGACCTGCCGCGAGCAGAGTATCTGCGTAGGCGTACCGCAAACGAGGCAACCAATCTGCACGAGACTTGGAATTGAGGGGTTCAGTCTCAAGCATTTGCAGAGCGGCTTCAACCTGGCCGAGATCCCTACGTGCGCCTGCCAGGACAATGGTCAATTCGATATTGCCCATTTCATCAAGTTTGTTGCGAACCTCGGCGCGATCAAACTCGAGTGCCTTTTCGGGACGACCAAGTGCGCGTTCGCAGTCGGCCATCATCGGAACATAGGTATTGCGACCGTTCATACGACGAGCGGCACGGAACTCGCTGAGAGCTTCCGCCCACGAACCACGTGCGTATGCCGTTTCTCCGACTGCTTCGCGAACGAGACCGTTTCGCATCGCCCGTGCACGTGCCGCAAGCGCATGCTTATGGGCCAAATCGGGATCTTCATGCAAGAGTGTGCCAGCCATCACAAGGTGACGTGCAACCTTTTCTGCGAGCTTCTCGGGAATATTTTGAAGTTCTGCACGAGCGAACTTGTCGAGGTCTTTCGAACTAACGTCATCTGGGATGGGCGGGCCGTCATAGACCTGTTGTTCGGCACTACGTTCGGGTCGATCGTCGCGACGGCCTTGATAACCACCACCAGAACGGGTGCCGCGTGAATCGCCGCGTTCACCGCCTGGCTTGCCGCCTTCACGACTTGCGCGGCCATCACCATCGCGACGGCCTTGATAACCACCACCAGAACGGGAACCTTGCCCCGAACCCGAGTTACCCCGTGAACTGCCCCCACGGGCACTACCACGCGAGTCGTTGTTACGAGAACGATCTGAGTTCGATCCGCGATCTGAACGCGAGTTTCCAGCCATAGTGACTAATCCTTGCCGCATCAAGTACAAGATGCAAATTGTTCCGAAAATGCAGCGAGGCCGCTCCAACAAAGGAGCGGCCTCGCGCTTAATAATTGTCCGGCGACGTCCTACTCTCCCACACCATCTCCAGTGCAGTACCATCGGCGCAGAAGGGCTTAACTTCCGGGTTCGGAATGTAGCCGGGTGTTTCCCCTTCGCCATGGTCGCCGAAACTCTATTGAGATATCAAAACCAAGTTTTTCCTTGGTTCCCGATCATATCTCGGGAACCTCACAGTGGACGCGCAGAATCTTATGTTAGAAACAAGCCCTCGGCCTATTAGTACCGGTCAGCTCCATGTGTTGCCACACTTCTACTTCCGGCCTATCAACCCAGTGGTCTGCTGGGGGCCTTACCTGGTAAACCAGTGGGAAACCTTATCTTGAAGCGTACTTCCCGCTTAGATGCTTTCAGCGGTTATCACTTCCGAACGTAGCCAACCAGCCGTGCTCCTGGCGGAACAACTGGCACACCAGAGGTTCGTCCACCCCGGTCCTCTCGTACTAGGGGCAGCATCCTTCAAATTACCTACGGTCACAGTAGATAGGGACCGAACTGTCTCACGACGTTCTGAACCCAACTCGCGTCCCGCTTTAACGGGCGAACAGCCCGACCCTTGGGACC
>SSHC01000009.1 GCA_008017265.1 Aeromicrobium sp. | reverse complement strand
CGATGGGGAAAACCGAGCACCGTGGCCTGGTCACGGAATTGAAAGTCTCGCGCGGGAATGGTCAAGGTGATTTGACGTATACGGGTGCCTATGACCCGGACGGACATTTGGTCAAGCAGGGTATGCCGGGCCAGTTGGCTACCGAATACACCTATGATCCGGCAGGACAGTTAACCGAGTTGACCTATACCGGTCAGGTCACGCCCGTGACGGAGGAAACCGACCCAGACACCGGTGAAACCACCTGGACGCCTGGCACACCCCAAGCCGATCAGCCGTGGTTGAGTTGGTCTCGCCGCTATGACATTGCGGGTCGGGTGACAGCGGAGTGGAATGGTGCTGGTACTGCGTTTGATGGTGTGCCGGGGGTGACGGATCCAAGCGATATTGAAGCACCCACAACAGGTCACGGGTTAGCAGCGGATAAACGCTATCTTTATGATTTCGCTGGCCGGCTCACGCGTGTCGATGACCGTACGGCCGCCAATACGGGAATCACGCTTGACCCGGACACGGGTGGCGATCCGCAAGCACCGTGTGTGAGGCGTGAATACTCGTTTGATAAGAACGGGAACCGCACGAAACTGAAAACCTCATCCAGTACTGGCGGTAACTGTTTCTACGCCGGCCTCGATAGCGAAACCGATTTCACCTATGACGCTCTTGATCGGCCTTTGAAAGCCGCTGATGGCACCGATTACGAATATGACTCATTCGGGCGTCAAACCCTGATTCCTGAAGCGGATGCGCCCGTCAACGATGCGGGCGATATTAGCCTCACGTATTTTGATGATGACCTCGCACGATCGATCACTCAAGATGGTGTGACGTCGACGTTCGAGCTGGATGCTCTTGCTCGGCGGACCACGTCCACGATCACGAATAATCCGACAGTGACACGTCATTATGGGGACGATTCAGATAATCCGGCCTGGACCACGAATAGTGATGGTGCTGTGATGCGCAACGCAGGGTCTCTTGATGGGTTGGGTGCGATCGTGTTCGGTGATGGGTCTGCAGCTCTCACCATCGGCAACCCCCATGGTGACAATGTCACTACTGTGATCTTGCCCGTCGGCCTGAATCGTCCTAGGTTTTCTGCCGCTTCTATACTGGCCGCAATTTTCGGCTGAGGTTTGCATAGTAGGTTGCCTTGTAGTCAGTCGGGCAGTCCCAGAGCGGAGGCAACACGGATGTTCGAGTACATAGTGCTGGCGAGCGCGCTGCTTCTAGCGGTTGCCGCTGCGTTGGTGATGAAGTGGCGAAACGGCCGGTTCGCGAGCGTCTCGGCGCCAGATGATCGACCGAGGTTGGATCTTGCCTTGCTTAACGAGGCGCCGGGGGAGCGGGCGAGTCTGGTGCAGTTTTCGTCTGCTTTCTGTGCCCCGTGCCGAACGACGCGTGTGGTGCTCAAGCAAGTCGCAGAACTAGTGCCTGGCGTTGTGGCGGTCGAGATCGATGCTGAATCTCATCTCGAACTGGTGCGTGAATTTCAGATCATGCGGACGCCCACGGTGTTGATTCTTGATTCAGAAGGTGTCATTGTGAGCCGCGCTTCGGGTGCGCCGACAAAAGAGCAAGTGCTGGAAACACTGGCAAAAAACCTACCTAATCTCAATAAATGAGATAGCATCTCGTTATGTAAGACAAAATTGTGGCGGAATGCAATTTCTCGCCTATGGTGGTCTGCATGTTCACCACAACGCTTCTGACACGTAGGCGCGCAGTCGACAACTGCTGCACCTGCTCAGCGTTGTGTTGCATGCGCTGATCGACTCAATAAACCCGTCCCTCAGTACAGCAAATTGGTGGAACCCCCATGTCCAGTAGCACCCCATCCGTGGATCCGCGCGGCCTGCGTTTCGGCGCCACAATCACGAGCCTCGTTCTTGCCGTAGCCATTATTGCGCCGGCAGGAGTACGCGAAGTACTGCTCGCCTTGCAGGTTGCAGCGTTCGCAATCGGCGCATTCATCGGCCCGGCAGCAACCCCGCAGTCCAAGCTTTTTGCGAAAGCCGTTCGACCTCGCATTGGCGCCCCCAAAGAACTCGAAGACTCGCGTCCTCCACAGTTCGCTCAGGCCGTAGGCCTCGCGTTTACGCTGCCGGCGCTCGCGTTTTTCCTTGCTGGTTTCACGACCGTGGGACTGGTTCTCGTCGGCCTCGCGCTCACCGCAGCACTACTCAACGCGGCTACCGGGTTCTGCCTCGGTTGCGAGATGTATCTCGTCACCCGACGCCTTGCAAAACAACTTGTTTGACCTTTAACTAACACATTCTGGGGCGCACCGAAGCCCTGAAACAACGAAAGGAAGATCCATGAGCCGCGATACCGCACTCGTGACCGCCGACTGGGTGGAAGAAAACCTCAACAACCCAGATGTCGTTCTCATCGAAGTTGATGAAGACAGCGAAGCGTACGACAAGGGCCACATCCCCGGAGCGATCAAGCTCGATTGGCGCCAAGATCTCCAAGACGGAGTTCGCCACGACTTCATCAACCAAGAACGACTCTCGGCACTGCTCTCCGCCAAGGGTGTATCGAACGATCAGACCATCGTGTTCTATGGCGGCAACAACAACTGGTTCGCGGCCTACGCCTACTGGTACTTGCGCTACTACGGACACACAGACCTCCGTTTGCTTGATGGTGGACGCAAGAAGTGGGAACTCGACAGCCGTGAACTCACGCAAGAGATCCCCGACCGCGCCGCTACCAACTACGTTGCAGCAGCTCCTAACGACGACATCCGCGCGTACCGCGACGAAGTCGTAGCGGCCATCGGGGTTCAGAACCTGATTGACGTCCGCAGCCCTGATGAGTTTGCTGGCCGCCTCTTGGCACCTGCTCACCTCCCGCAGGAAGCTGCTCAAATCGGTGGCCACGTTCCCACCGCTGGAAACGTTCCGTGGAGCAAGGCAGCAAACGATGACGGCACCTTCAAGAGCGACGCAGAACTCGCTGATTTGTACGCCGAAGTTGGCTTCGACGAAAACAAGGACACCATCGCTTACTGCCGCATCGGCGAGCGTTCCTCGCACACGTGGTTCGTTTTGAGCGAAATCCTCGGCCGCAAGAACGTCAAGAACTACGACGGATCCTGGAGCGAATACGGTTCGCTGCGTGGCGTTCCAGTAGCTTTGGGCGACGAGCCAGGGGAGGCCTGACATGTGCGGAGCAACTCGTGGAGGACCGAGCCTCGAAGGCATCGACATCTCCAAGCAGGCAGTAATCCAAGGCATCGTATTGCGCGATGACGAGCCAGTGTCGAACGCATATGTTCGTCTGCTGGATCGCACGGGCGAATTTACGGCCGAAGTTCCAACATCCGCCACTGGCCAGTTCCGCTTCTTCGCGGCTCCAGGCACGTGGACGCTGCGGGCACTCGCGCCCAGCACGGACGCGGTAGACAAGCAAGTCGTCGCTGACTTCGGTCTCGTCGCCGACGTGGAAGTTTCCGTCTGACAGCAATCAAAGCGCAAGGGCCGCGTGGGCGTCACGAAAGTGACAACCGCGCGGCCCTTTGCTTTGCATTGGGGCTTTGCATTGGGGTTTTGAATTGGGTCGTTAGCGAATCTCGTCGCCTAAAACGTCATCGGGATACTTGGCCAAGAACTCATCCATCTTCCCGAACTTCAACGCGGTGAAGAGCTCTTCAGACTTTTCCTCGTCAAGCTTCACGACGCTTCCCCAAATAGGGATGGTTTCGGTGCCCGCAACAGGAGCGGTAAGGAAAGTGACGTCGTCGGCCTTGATGCCTTTGAGCGAAATCGCGAGCTTGCCCATCGACGTCGAGGACCAACCCTCATCTACCGTCAAGTTCTTACTCAAAGCCACGACGGTCTTGTTGAGTTTGACTGGGTTAGACGTCACTCCCGAATCAAGCATCTTGCCCAAAAGCGATCGCATGAAGTTCTGCTGGCGCTTGATCCGATCGAAATCGCCGCCGATCAGGCCATAGCGGGTTCGAACATACTTGAGCGCCATCTTGCCCTCGAGAAGGTGATCGCCTGCCTCCCACGTCACCTTCTGCTTGGGGTCATAGAACGTCTTGGGGATCGTGACTGGGACTCCGCCGACGGCCGTCGAAAGGTCTTTGAAGCCGTCCCAATCGACGATCGCAACGTGCGACATGCGAAGGCCAGTCAGGTTTTCGACCGTTGAAATCGTGCCGAGCGGGCCGTGTGCACTGAACGCCGAATTGATCTTCTCCGAGTGCGTGACCTCCCCTTGCGCATCGTGAATGGGCACGAAACTGTCGCGGGGGATAGAAACGGCGTAGACCTTCGAGCGGTCGGCTGGAATGTGGATGACGATAAGCGTGTCGCTGCGATACTTACCGACGGGCCACTCGCGAGCAGCGGCGTCTTGCGCGAGCGTCGTTTTCTTTGACTGGCCCGGTTGCGGCTCGCCCTTGTCGGATCCGATCAGCAAAATGTTGAGATCTTTGCCGTCGTCGGGATCAGGGCGGTTATCTAATGCGTCCGTCTTAATGCGACCGACTTGGTTCAACTGGTGATTGAGGTTCCATGCATACGCGCCGCCGGCGATGAGCGGCACGATAACAATGATCGGCATGAGCCACGTTAATAAAGGATGGCGGGACCGGAACGTCGAACGGTTGGCTGCACGCGAGCCAGGTCGTCGAGTCTCCGAAGCCATAGTGAATCCCTTTCAATCAACCTTTCCATTATGCCAAGAAAAGCAAAATTCACCTATTGCGCTGGTCACATGCGTAACATCTCAGGCTTCGACGATGAGTGTGACCGGGCCATCGTTGGTCAGAGTTACACGCATGTCGGCCCCAAAAACTCCACGGGATACTCGAACGCCAGCAGCAGCCAACTCTTCGCAGAAATGTTCGTAGAGCGGCTGTGCGACGGGCCCCGGAGCGGCGTCGCGCCACGAGGGCCGACGGCCCTTCTTCGTGTCGGCATACAAGGTGAATTGACTGACAACTAGCGCCTGGCCACCGGAATCGAGCACCGAACGCTCGCCAGCCATGATCCGCAGGTGTGCGATTTTCTGGGCCAGCGCGGTGGCTGTATCAGTGCTATCGGAATGGGTAACTCCCAGCAAAATGACAAGGCCGGAGCCATCGAACGAGCCGATAATCTCGCCGTCGACGCTGACGCTGGCGCCGAACGCCCGTACGTTCGCCGCTCTCGTCGGTAATCCACGATTGACTGAAATAGTGGACGAAATCTCTGCCGTCGTGGGTGAACATGACGTCCTGCTCGAACGCGTGCGGTTCAGTGTCGGGGTACTCGCTCCGGCCATTGCCGTGCCACGCACCCAAGAGCCACGCCAAGGGCATGAGTTGCGGGTGGAGATCAGAGGGGATTTCAAACGCCATACCTCCATGCTAACGAGCAGGTCATTAGCCTT
>SSHC01000086.1 GCA_008017265.1 Aeromicrobium sp. | reverse complement strand
GCGCAAGAATCGTCGGCTGCACGAAACGATCGCCTACGGCGCCTTCGCCACCAAGCAGAGCCTTGCCGCCCTTGGCGATCGCATCATCAATGTGACTCTGAATGATCTTGAGTTGGCTCGGCATCGTTGCCGGGCCGTACGAACCACCATCGTCGTAGCCGGGGCGAACTTGACGTGCGCGCTCAAGAAGCTCGTTGAGGAACGTGTCGTAGACCTTCTCGTGAACATACACGCGTTCCGTGCCAATGCAGGTCTGGCCGGCATTCGACATGCCACACCACAGTGCGGCTTCAGCGGCAGCACCCAAGTCAGCGTCTTCGTCGACAATGAGGGAGTCTTTACCGCCTGCTTCAATCACAACTGGAGTGAGGGTCTCGGCACAGGCCGCCATCACTTTCTTGCCGGTAGCCGTCGAGCCCGTGAAAGCAATCTTGTTGACGCCAGAAGTTGAGAGTGCCGCACCCGTCTCGCCTAAGCCCGTGATCAGTTCAAAGACGGTCCGACCGTTCACTGCTTCGCTGAACGTATCGGCGAGGAACTTGCCTACCGTTGGCGTGTATTCGCTTGGCTTGAACACGATTGTGTTGCCTGCTGCAAGCGAGTACGCAATGGACCCCATGGGCGTGAAGATCGGGTAGTTCCACGGGCCGATAACACCAATCACGCCGAGTGGCTTGTATTCGACATAGGCCAACTGGTTCGTCATTAACAAGCCCGAATTGACGCGCGCGCGACCGAGGACTTTCTTCGCATGCTTCGCCGCCCACGAAAGGTGGTCAATCGCGAGTCCGGCTTCGAGCAACGCATCACCGTAGGGTTTGCCACCTTCGCGGTGAATCAAATCGGCGAGTTCTGGGAGTCGCTTCGTGAGGATCGATCGCCACGCAAGCAAGTACTCTTTGCGGCCATCAAACCCGATCGCTTGCCACCACGCGCTGGCTTCGCGGGCGCGCTCCACGGCCGCGAGCACGTCTTCGCGTGTGTTGATCGGATGCGTTCCCACCACTTCGCCCGTCGCGGGATTGATGGAGTCGAAGTTGTTCGGCTTCTTGGCGGAGCCCTTCGCGGGCTTCTCGATCGTGGCAGTCATGTCTCACTCCTCGTACGAAATTGGCGCGGGAACCAGCACATGCACGGTTAAGTGTGTTTGTCCCGAAACGCAAACTAGCACCGACGCAAGCCGACTGGAATTTCGGTCGCACCAACAAGTTCTTGTGAACTCTGTCACCTAATTTAGTGAGGAACGGGACCGCAAACAAGGAAACGTCAGAATAGGCCCTGAACTGCTTGGGCGATCGACTGCGAAAGTGCCCTCCGATGCGCTCGCGAAACACGAACTTCAACAACGCTCACGCCCGTTGGTCGCGTCGCTAAAGCCGCAGCGAGTCCGGCGACGGTGACGAGTTCGTGCGCGACATTCATACCGCGACAAAGCGCCCCGATTGACGCGTTCTGGCCCGTGGCATACACGCGCTCAAAGTGCTCAGAAAACTCTGGGTCTCCCTGCTCAAGTGACGCGAAAATGCTGCCGCCGTCATCGTTGAGTACCACGATCGTCAGATCGGGTTGTGGTTCGAGCGGCCCACTAAGCAAGCCGTTGCTGCCGTGCAGGAATGTCACGTCGCCAACGAACGCGATTGACGGGCCCGGGTGAGCGATTGCTGCACCCACCGCGGTGGAGAGCACTCCATCGATGCCGGCAAGACCTCGATTCGAAATGACGAACGGCCCTGGTATGCGTGCAGGCATCATGAGATCGACGTCGCGCAAAACCTGCGAAGGCCCCAACGCAAGCAACCAATCTGCACCGACGGCTTGACACACCGCAGTTGAGATGGCGAGTGTGTCATCACGTTCGAGACGTTCGGCGAGCCGCTGGTCTGCGTCGACCCACTCGGTTGCCCAGGACGCATTTTTCGGCCGGTCAGCCAGATTGATTGCCTGCACAAACGAGACGTTGTCGCCAGCAGGTACTGGAAACGTGCTCTGTTCGCCCCAGTGGATGATCTCGATGTCGCGCCGGCTGAGCAACGCGGTTACCGGCCGCGAAATTGTTGAGTGGCCGACGCTGACAACCCTTTCGATACGCGAAGATAACGGATCTGCCGTGAGCAGCAGCCGGCCAAGTGCGAGCGCCGTCGGCGCGGACCGAACATTCGAACTCGGCTCGGCGACGATGGGCCAGCCTGCTTCGTGTGCGATCTGCGCAATGGCGGCCGGAGCGCCATCGCCAGCGACAACGACCGTGGCCGGCGCGCAACCCAGCGTGCGCGCCTTGGAAGAAGTGCCCGCCTCGCGCATGGTCGACGCTGGCGGCCGAAAGACCCACTCGTCGGAAGTGATGAGGGGCTGGTCGAGCTCAAGGTTGAGATGGGTTGGGCCCGAACTCCCGGCCATCGACTCATCCAACTCGCGGACGCTCGACAGCGTTTCAACCGGCGCAAGCAAGCCAATTTGGTGCGTCGTTTGATTCGCGCCAGTCCCCCACAAACGCGCTGGCCGATCTGCTGTGACGGCGATGATTGGAACCCGCGCGTGCCAGGCCTCCAGCATCGCTGGATGAAGATTCGCTACCGCCGTTCCCGACGTGGTCAAGACCGCCACGGGTTGCCCCGAACGTTTAGCGATGCCGAGCGCGAGGAACGCTGCCTCCCGTTCATCAATCCGGACGTGGAGCCGCAGGAGGCCTTGCGAGTCTGCTGCGGCCAGCGCCAACGCGATCGGGCCCGAACGCGACCCCGGAGACAGTACGGCTTCGCGAACTCCGCGCGAAAGGAGCGTCTCAATGAGGTCACGCGCCGTCTGCATCGCCAAACTTGTACTCATAGCAAGTCCTGAACGTGGCTCAGCCTAGCTTGCCAGAGGTCATCGATGTCCGGATCGGCCTGCACTGCCCTGAAGAGGTCTTCATCGAGGTCCACTCGCCCTACATGGAGTTCGCCGTTTTTCGGCCGAACCGGCGAAGTGACAACGTCGGCGGCCAACAAATGGCCCGTGCCGATGCCGCACGCGTACGGCAACTCGGGGAGCGCGGCCGCTAACGCGATACTTGCGGTCAAGCCGATCGAGGTTTCCACGGCACTCGACACAACCACCGGCATATCGATTTGTTCGGCGATCCGTAGGCACGCGCGCACACCACCTAGCGGCTGCACTTTCAAGACGGCAATATCGGCAGCGCTCAGATCGCGTACCCGGAACGGGTCAGATGCCCGCCGGATTGACTCGTCTGCTGCGATCAGCACGTCAACTTTGCTGCGCACCTCGGCCAATTCTTCAACCGTTTCGCACGGCTGTTCAACATACTCGAGACCTTCGGCGGCTTCGTCGAGCAGCCTGATCGCTTTGAGCGCTTCACGCACGCTCCATGCGCCATTCGCGTCGATGCGGATTTTCATGTCGGGAAACTCGGTTCTGATCGCCGAGACACGTTCAATATCGTTTGCGAGGGTCTCCCCAGTTTGCGCAACCTTCACTTTGACCGTGTCGCATTCGCTTTGGGCGGCCATTGCCACCGCGTGCGGACCACGACCGAAAGCAGGCACGATGCCGTTGACCGGAACAGTTTCGCGAATGGGCTCTGGCCATTCGCTGCTTGCTGCTTCCAGGGCAGCCTGCAACCAGGGCACGCAGGCTTGGTGGTCGTATTCGGGGAAAGGACTGAACTCTGTCCAGCCAACCGTTCCGCGCGCAAGCATCCCTTGCCGGACGGTCAACCCGCGAAAAGGCGTCCGTAGCGGTATCTGAAATGTGCGAAAGTCCACGACGCCGACACTACCGAGCCGGTTCGCTTGTTTCAGGCCAACGTCCCGAATCGAAGCGCGCGAGTGTTCGCTTGTCGATCTTTCCGGTAGCCAGAAGCGGAAAGTGAGTGACGATCACGATGCGACGCGGAGTCCATGCGGCCCGATAACCGGCCGCGATGAGTGCATCCTTGGCCTCGTCTCGGGTGAGCGCTCCGCGCACAAATGCCGCGACGGCTTGCCCCCACTCGGCATCGTCGCGTGCCACAACGGCGACTTCCTGAACCGTGTCCAATTCGCTCAAGACTTGTTCAACTGCAGACAGTGAAATGTTCACTCCCCCACTGATTGCCACATCATCGGCGCGGCCCAATACCTCAAGCGTCCCGTCGGCCCCGATCCGGCCGAGGTCTTCGGTGACCCACCAAACGGGCGCACCGTCAAACAGCATGGGCCCGGATAATGCGATGCGCCCGTCAGGCTCAATGCGCAGGTCGACACCTGCAAGCGGGACACCGTCGTAGACACAGCCTCCGGCGGTTTCGGTCATCCCGTAGGTACGCACGATGTTGACGCCTGCCGCACCAGCGTCGCGCAACAAACTTGAACTGCTCGGCCCGCCACCGAGCAGCACCGCATCGAGCGAGGCGAGTCGACCGAGGTTTCCTTGTTCGGCGAGCCGATACAACTGGGTCGGCACGAAAGACGCGTAGGTTCGCTCCCCGGAGATCTCACCAAGAGCCGCTAGGGCGGCATCAAGGTCGGAGAACTCGTCAAGAAAGACGGGCTCAATTCCGGCCAGGGCAGAGCGCACGAGCACTTGGAACCCGCCAGCGCTCGTGGGCGGAATCGCCAACAGCCAGCGGCCCGGCCCACCGAGTTTGTCGATCGAAGCTTGGGCCGAAGCGAGCACCGCTTCGCGCGTCAACCTGATTGTTTTGGGTTCACCAGTCGACCCTGAGGTGAGAATCCCGATCGGTTCACTGCCCTCGTCAACCCATTCGCGCACCAGTTCCCACAAGTCACGCGAACCCCCACTGACGGGATTGAGAGACGCAATCGAACTAGACACACGTTCACCCTAGTGGCCACGCGCGAAGTCGGCGACTGGCAGACTCTACGGGTGACTCAACCGTCGATGCCGAGCCTGTGGATTGCCGGCGCACGTCCCAAAACTCTGCCCGCCGCCGTGGCACCCGTCTTGGTTGGCACTGGCGCGGCCCACCTCGATGGCGGGGTGGTCGTGTGGAAGGCGCTCGTCGCGCTCGGGGTCTCTCTGGCGTTACAGATCGGCGTCAATTATGCGAACGATTACTCCGATGGAGTCAAAGGCACCGATGACGACCGCGTCGGGCCGTTACGTCTCGTTGGCTCAGGACTCGTCCCGGCCAAACACGTCAAAATCGCTGCACTCGGCTTTCTTGCGCTTGGCGGGGTCTTGGGGTTTGTCCTCGCCGCGACGAGTTCTTGGTGGCTGCTGCTCGTGGGTGCGGCCGCTTTAGCAGCCGCGTGGGGATACACCGGAGGTAAGAATCCTTACGGCTATCGTGCGCTCGGCGAAGTGAGCGTTTTCGTATTTTTCGGCCTGGTCGCGGTGCTCGGCACCACGTTCGTGCAACTTGGCACCGTCAATCTGGCATCGGTTGCGGGCGCCATCGGTATCGGCGCACTCGCCTGCAACATTCTGGTGGCGAACAATCTGCGCGATCGCGCCAAGGACGAACTCGTCAACAAGCGCACTCTTGCGGTCGTGCTCGGTGACACCAACTCTCGTCGGCTGTTTGTGGCGTTGATTGTCGTCGCATTCGGCTGTCTGCTCGTGCTCGTTCCGGTCACGCCGTGGGCGCTGCTCGGCTTCGCGGCCGCACCTTTCGCTTGGCGTTCGACTCGTGCGGTTGCCGGAGGTGCCGAGGGCGAAGCGCTCATCGCGGTTTTGGGCGATACGGGGCGCGCCGAACTGGTCTATGCCGTCGGGCTCACTGTTGGTCTGCTACTGGCGTGAGCACGCCGGACTCATCAAATTTCGCAAGCGCGTCGAGCCACGGCGCCAAGTCAAAGCCAGCGTTCTGGACCCATTCGTGGTCGAAGTAGGAATGCTCGTAGCGGTCTCCACCGTCGCAAATGAGTGAAACGATCGAACCAGGCTCGCCAGCGGCCCCCATGCTGTTGGCCAGCGTGAGTGCGGCCCACATGTTTGTGCCGGTTGACGGGCCCACAAGTCGTCCGAGTTTCTTGCTCGTCCAATGCATCGTTGCGATCGAGGCGGCGTCAGGCACGCGCATCATGTCGTCCACGACCCCGCCCACGAAGCTCGGTTCGATACGGGGCCTGCCGATGCCTTCGATGCGGGGACGCGCATTGGTGGTGACGTCTGAGGAGTTTGATTCCCAGCCTTCAAGGAACGCCGAGCCTTCTGGGTCCGCGACCATGAGTCGGGTATCGAACCGGCGGTAGCGAAGGAAACGACCGACCGTGGCTGACGTGCCACCCGTGCCCGCGCTGACCACGATCCAAGATGGGATGGGGTGCGGCTCGGCAGACATTTGGTCGAAGATCGACTCAGCGATGTTGTTGTTTCCACGCCAGTCGGTCGCTCGTTCAGCGTAGGTGAACTGATCCATGTAGTGGCCGTTGCATTCGGCCGCGATCCGCTGTGCCTCGGGATACATTTCAGGTGCGCTGTCCACGAAGTGACAGCGTCCCCCGTACCACTCGATCAGCGCGATTTTTTCTTCACTGGTGCTGCGTGGCATGACTGCAACAAACGGCAAGCCTAAAAGTCGCGCGAAATATGCTTCAGAAACGGCCGTCGAGCCGCTTGAGGCCTCCACGATGGTCGTGTCGGGGCCGATCCAACCGTTGCACAAGGCGTACAAAAACAACGACCGGGCAAGACGGTGTTTGAGGCTGCCGGTGGGATGCACCGACTCATCTTTGAGGTAGAGATCAATGCCTGCGACCGGCACTTCACACCGATGCAAGTGCGTGTCCGCACTCCGATTCGCGTCCGCGTCGACGCACCGAACCGCTTCAGCGATCCAAGCGCGAAGCTCAGTCGACGTCTTCGGCACGACGGGACTCCTCGACCCGCTCTTTCAAGGATTCAGCGCGGTGTTGCAGGCGTATTGCAAGCTTGTCGCGCAATGGAGCTAGCGCAAAAATGGAAATCGCCGACGAGATGAGGAGTGAGATCAACAGGACCCACAAGACCACAACATTGTTGAACTCGAGGAAGAACCCGGTGACTAGCCACACTGCGGCGAACGTTCCAAAAAACACGAGAAGTCGCGCAGCTGTGTAGTAGACGAAATCTTTCATGGGGACCATCTTAGTCCCGAGGCGCGGTTCAACCGCTGAGAGCCGATCACCGTGGACGTAGGCGGTACTCTTGGCAAATGGCTCGCGTACTTCTCATCGCTTTTGGGGTAATCCTGACGGTGTACGCCTTTTTTGACGTGATCGTCACGCCCAAGACTGAGATTCGCTTCATGCCCAAGGTTCTGTGGGCGATTCTGGTATTTGTCCCGTTTGTTGGCCCGGTCTTGTGGCTGTTCTTTCGTAACGGCGTGCCGCCCCTATTGCGCGGCAAGGGCAACCCCGGTGGCCCGCGTGGCCCCATCGGCCCCGATGACGATCCTGATTTTTTGCGCGGTCTCTAGCCCACCGGCACGTGCGCATCGTTCCTAGTTGGTGATCACTTCGCGTACGTGTGCATGCTGTTGATGCCGAACTCGCTCGACAGGATGTTCACGATGTAGTAACTGAAGAGGAACGTCAAAAAGCCAACGATGCCAATCCACGCAGCGCGCTGACCCTTCCAGCCGGCCGTGACGCGTGCGTGCAAATAGCCCGCATAGACGATCCAGGTGATGAGCGCCCAGACTTCTTTCGGATCCCACGCCCAATAACGACCCCACGCGTAGTGCGCCCAAATCGGGCCGGTGATGAGCGTGCCAAACGTCCAGAGCGGGAAACCAATCGCGGTCGCCGCGAAGGCGATCTGGTCGATCTTTCCGCTAACCGGGAATCGGGCCATGAGCCCGTTGGTCGAGCCTTTAGCTTCGGACTTGTTCTTGACAAGGTAGAGAGCGCTGGCCGCGGCCCCCACCATGAAGAAACCGGCAGCCAAAATGACGGACGACACGTGGATGTACTTCCAGAACGTGTCAAGCGATGGCACGAGCGGTCCGGCCGGCACGTACGTCGACAGCGAAAGACCCAAAACGAGGAGCGAGACCGCGAGCGCCGGCACAGCGAGCCATTGAACACGCGAGGTCTTGACCATCGCCAGATAAACGACGAGCGCCACCGTGGTGCCCGACAACCCGAACTCATACATGTTGCCCAGCGGTACCCGCTCGGCCGCGATGCCACGGGTGACCGTCGCGACAACCATCAAGATCGTGCCGAGCACGGTCAATGAGATGCCGACGCCGGCGAGTCGGTCTGCCGTTGTGAACTCCGGTTCATCCGCAGATTCAGTGGGCGCCGTTTCGGCGCCCACTGCAACGAGTTTTGGCGCACGAATCGCGACATACCATTCGGAAAGATGCACAACGAAAGCTAGAAACAACACCACGAGCGCGGCACCAGCCGCGAAGTTCGATGCCTGTGAAATCTGTTCGACTGTCATGCCTTACCCACCTGTTCGCTTTCAAGTTCGCCTTGCACTTGTTCGAGAAAATCGCCCAAATCTGCCGGCAGGTCGTCGCGCGGGACTCGGTCGAGCGCGGCGATCTCCACCACGGTACGCGAACCGACGCGCCTGGCGCGAACCCAGGTGCGGCGCGGGCGCACGATGAGCGAGCCCATCAATCCCACGACGGCAAGGCACACGCCAAGCAATGGCACCCACATCATGGGTGTATCTGCGATCTGGAATCGCCCAAATTTGCGCAACTCCACAAACTCAAACGTGCCTCCGTTCGGCAGTTCGGCCTTTTCACCGACACCCAAATCGATTCGGAAGTTCTTTTCCGGATCGTTCGCGTCTTTCACTTGAGTCAGATTTGAGGTGTTGAGCGTGAACACCGATTGGGCTTGACCGTTGTCGAGACCAAGGTCGCCCACCCACAAGTTCATGCCGATGCGCGGGTTCA
Organism: Aeromicrobium sp.; assembly: GCA_008017265.1. GTDB lineage: Bacteria > Actinomycetota > Actinomycetes > Propionibacteriales > Nocardioidaceae > Aeromicrobium. Next base: position 9,521 of record SSHC01000086.1, on the reverse strand, counting down.
ACGGCGCCGGGAAGATCGACACGGACGGCTTATCTGGGCCCGGGATGTAGGACGACGGAAGGAAGAACCCCTGGAAACCCATCTGTTCGCCAGCAGCATCCGGCACCTTGACAACACCGGTGGAGGTGTAACTCGAATCCATTGGCAGGAACGGCACCGCCGCATCGAAAACGACATCACCGTTTGGATCCGTTACCCGGATGACGGGCGCATACCCTTGGCCGACGAGGAAGATTCCGGCCCCGTCGAACTCAAGTGGCTTGTTCACTTCGATCGCGAAGTCTTCAAAATCTGCGTCTTGAGACGTTTTGATCGTCCCGTTCGCCCGGAAGTGTTTCGGTGATCCGCGTTGCGGTCCGGTCACGTGAAATTGTGCATCCAGCGAGTCAAGTTTCATGGTGAAGCCGACAAGCGATTCCGGATCAAAAAGCGCACCCGAACCAAACTCGTCGAAGTTCGATAGTGCATTCGAGAATCCGTCACCTTCGGTCACGATCACCGCGCCTCGATACCCCCACAAGGAGCCGATGGCAACACCAATCAACACGACCACGATGCTGACGTGGAATAGCAGGTTTCCCGCTTCGCGCAAGTAACCCTTCTCGGAACTCAGTTCGACGCCATCGTCTGCGGTCACCACGTCGATGCGTGCCCGGCCGAGTACTGTACGAGCGGCTTCAACCACCTGCGTCGGGCTCGCCTCAGTCTCGAACTCGACGAAAGCGGGCAATCGCGACAAGTTCTTCGGGACCTTTGGCGGACGTGCGCGCAACGCCTTGGCGTACACGCTGATGCGCGGCAGAATGCAGCCGACGAGCGACACCATCAGCAGGATGTAAATCGCACTGAACCACGGCGTACTGAATACGTTGAACATGCCGAGTTTGTCAAGAATCGGGGCAAGCTTCGGGTTGTTGACGAAGTACGCATCAACGGCACGGAAATCCACGCTTCGTTGCGGTATGAACGAACCCGGCACGGCCGCCACCGCGAGCAGCAACAACAGCAGGAGCGCCGTGCGCATCGAGGTCAATTGGCGCCACATCCACCGAGCAAACTCGCGTGGACTCAGGGCGTTTGCTTGCTTCAACTGTGTGCTGCTCACACGATCACCTCGAATTGACTGATCCATTGCTGCATCGCGATCGTCACATCAGTCCACCATCCGGTCATCAGCATGATTCCGGTGACGATCAGCATGACACCGCCAGCGATCATGACGCCCCGTTGATGTCGCCTAAGCCAACTGCTGGCTGTCACGAACTTCCGGTAGGACAGCGCCGCGAGAATGAACGGCAGGCCCAGACCGACGCAATACGCGAACGTGAGAAGTGCGCCACGAGCTGCCGTTCCTTCGTTGTTCGCCAAAATCAACACTGCCGAAAGCGTCGGGCCGATGCAGGGCGTCCAGCCGATGCCGAACACGAGTCCAAGCACGGGTGCCATCGCGAGGCCCGTGCCAGTGAACGAGTGGATGCGGACATCGCGTTGCATGAATCGAAAAACGCCAAGGAACGCTAGACCCATGATCACGAGCAAAGCGCCAGCGACAATCGAAATGTGACGCTGGTAGGGGCCAAGTTGTTGGCCGACGGAACCAAATAGTGCCCCGCCCGTGACGAAAACAGCGCTGAAGCCAAGTACAAACAACGCCGACCCGGTAACGATTCGACTGCGGCCACTGTGTTCGAGATCTTCAACGCTCACGCCCGAAACATAGGAAAGGTACCCGGGCAGGAGCGGCACGACGCATGGGGAAAAGAACGAAATGAGACCAGCAAACAATGCAACAACGGCGGCCAAGAGAAAAGAACCAGATGTGACCGTTTCGTAGAACCAGGCACTCGAATCGAGCGCGATCACGGAGTGCTCTTCTTCGTCCAGTCGATGATATCGGTCAAAGTCTTGGCCGTGAGATTGTCGTCGATGATGCGCGCAGCGACTTTTCCGTTGCGGTCGATGATCCACGTGGTGGGAATGGCTTGCGATGGCAACGACTTAGCAAACGCCAACTGGAGACTGCCGTCCTCGTCGACGATGCTCGGATAGGTAATGCCGGCTTTTTTGTTGAAAGCGTTTGCCGCCGCAGGCTTGTCCTTCGTCAAGACGCCAATAAACTGCACATTCTGGTCGGCAAGGTTTTCGGAAACCTCGCGCAACACGGGGGCTTCTTTCCGGCACGGCGGGCACCAAGACCCCCACAGATTCACGACGAGCACTTTGCCTTCAAAATCCGCCGTCGAGATCGGGTCACCGTTGAGATCGAGGCCAGCGAGTTCCGGCATCGCAACGCGGTCTTGTGGCTCGACGGGCGTGATGCGTTTGACCCCACCGATGTAGCCATCGCCTTCGGTGTCGTCGACTTGGCCCGAACACGCGCCAAGGAGCAGACCGAGCGCAACCAGCAGCGCGGTCCACCAGGCGGCCCGGGTACGTGTCACGGTCACGCCCCTCCCGAGAACTTTCCACGCAAGTGATCGGGAACCAGGTGTCCCGCAGGTTCGGCATAGGTCAGCTTGACGAAGTCGTCGCCATCGAACTCGATCGAGGTGACGCTCGCTAGAGTGCATTCGCGTTTGCGCGGATCGTGCACGAAACTCGCTTTTTCAAAGGATCGACGAGCCGTCCAGACGGGCAACTGGTGCGAAACGATGAGTGCCTCGTGCCCACGGGCCGCTTCGCGGGCGTCGTCGATCGCCGCGTGCATGCGAGCGGCGATTTCGGTATAGGCCTCGCCCCACGACGGACGCAGCGGGTTCCACAACCATGGCCAGTAGCGCGGTTTGGACAGCGCACCATCGCCCACACCAACTGTGAGTCCTTCGAACTTGTTGTCGGCTTCGATGACGCGTTCGTCGGTGACGATAGGCAGGTTCAACACCTCTGCGGAGGGCTGCGCGGTTTGTTGCGCACGCTCAAGCGGCGAAGCAACCAAATGCGTGATGTCGCGTCCGGTCGTGAACGTTTCAGCTACCGTGCGCGCCATCTCGTGTCCGAGGTCAGAAAGAACGTAGCCCGGAAGTCGTCCGTACAAAACGCCTTCGGGGTTGTACACCTCGCCGTGTCGCATCAAGTGGACGATGGTTCGAGTGCTCACGTGGTTTCCTCCGCAGTTGTAACGATCATGGGTGGTTCTACTGTTCTGCTCGCGCGGCCGCTCGGGCTGCAGTAGGCAAAGCCTCGGCCAGTCTAGTGAGTGCTTCCTCGTCGTGCGCCACCGAAACAAACCATGCTTCGAATGCGCTCGGCGGCAAATGCACGCCGCTGGCCAGCATCGACCGGAAGAACCGCGCAAACGCTTGAGTATCTTGCTGTTTAGCTTCGGCATAATTACGGGCCGGCTGCTCGACACCCCACATGATGCTGAACATCGTCCCAACCGAACTCACTGCGTGTGGCACGGACTCGGCGCTCAGCGCATCGCTCACCATCGTCTTGACCGTGTCGGCGATGCGATTGAGCTCCACATACACCTCGGGGGTTGCCAGCTTGAGTGTGGTGAGTCCGGCGGTGGTCGCGACAGGGTTTCCTGACAGGGTCCCTGCTTGGTACACGGGCCCTTGGGGCGCAAGCATTTCCATTACGTCCGCGCGGCCACCGAAGGCAGCTGCCGGTAGGCCACCGCCAATGACTTTGCCGAACGTCATCAAGTCGGGTTGCCAGCCTTCGGCTTTGCCGTCGAGCTCCCACGCACCACTGCGGGCGGCGCGGAAGCCGGTCATCACTTCGTCGCTGATGAACAGCGCGCCGTGTTCGCGGCACAAACGCGCCAGCTCGGCGTTGAACCCTTGCCCCGGCACGATGACGCCCATGTTTCCGGGAGCGGCCTCGGTGATGACACAAGCGATGTCGTTCCCTCGGTCAGCGAAAATCTCGCTCACTGCGGCTACGTCGTTGTATTCGAGCACGATGGTTTCGGCCGCCACGGCAGCCGGAATGCCTGGGTTGTGTTGAATTCCGAGCGTCGCAAGTCCCGAACCTGCTTCACTGAGCAAGGCATCGACGTGCCCGTGATAGCACCCTGCGAGCTTTACCACGAGATTTCGGCCAGTGAACCCGCGCGCCAATCGGATCGCCGACATGGTCGCTTCGGTCCCCGATGACACCATTCGCACCATCTCTACGGGCGTGCGTGCCACGATTTCTTCGGCCAGCGCCACTTCTGGTTCGGCGGGCGTGCCATACGAGGTGCCCTTCGCGACGGCTGCCGTGACTGCCTCAACCACACGAGGGTGCGCATGGCCCAGGATCATCGGGCCCCACGAGCCGACGAGGTCGAGCAACCGGTTCTGGTCGGCGTCAACGAGCCAGGCACCCTGCGCCGAGGCAATGAACCTCGGCGTTTCGCCGACTGCTCGAAACGCGCGTACGGGCGAGTTCACGCCGCCAGGGGAAACTGCTTTGGCGCGCTGGAAAAGTTCTTCAGATCGTGTCGTGTTCACACGTTCACCCCGTGACTCCGGAGTTTCGGCGAGCATATTCGGCCGCCCAATAGGTCAGGATGATGTCGGCTCCGGCCCGCGAAATGCTGATCAGCGTTTCATCGATAACGGCTTCGCGTGAGACCCAACCGCGTTCGGCCGCAGCCTCCACCATCGCGTATTCGCCCGAGACTTGGTAGGCCGCCACGGGCACCGGGCTCGCAGCCGCGACCTCGGCCAGCACGTCGAGATACGACATCGCCGGCTTGACCATGACAATGTCGGCACCTTCGGCCAGGTCGAGTTCGAGTTCACGTAGCGCTTCGCGCCGATTCCGCGGGTCCTGTTGGTACTGACGGCGATTGCCAGCGAACGAAGAATCAACCGCCTCACGGAATGGCCCATAAAACGCAGAGGCATATTTCGCGGTATACGCCATGATTCCCACGCCTTGATGCCCCGCGTTATCGAGCGCCTCGCGGATTGCAGCAACTTGACCGTCCATCATGCCGCTCGGCCCCACCATGTGGGCACCCGCTTCGGCATGGAGCACAGCCATCCGCGCATACAGTGCGACCGTCGAATCGTTGTCGACGTTGCCTTCACTGTCAACGAGGCCACAGTGCCCATGGTCGGTGAACTCGTCTAGGCACACGTCGCTCATCACGACGAGGTCGTCGCCGACTTCCTCGCGCACGGTTCGGATGGCGCGCGTCAAAATGCCATCTGGATCGAGTGCGGCAGCGCCGGTCGCATCTCGATGCTCGGGAACACCAAACAGCATGATGCCGCCCAGCCCCAATGCGACCGCTTCGGCTGCGGCTTCCCTGACGGAGTCGAGCGTGTGATTGACGACGCCAGGCATACTGCTGATCGGTCGCGGTTCGCTGATGCCTTCGGCTACGAAAACTGGCAAAACGAGACCCGACACCCGCACATGCGATTCGGACACGAGATTGCGCAGGGCACTCGTGGCTCGCAGACGTCGGGGTCGGGCCTCGTTCATGTCAGGACTTGCGTCGCGAAGACGGCTTACGTTGGGACGGCTTCTTGACCGGTTCACCGGCTTCGATCATCGCCGCACGACGCTGCTGACCGAACTCGGCCAACGCATCGGCTAAGACCTCGACCGAAGGCTTCTCAGCAATCACGTCGACACGCAGGCCGTGCTCTTCAGCCGTCTGCGCCGTAGCCGGACCGATGCACGCGATCACGGTGGTGGCATGCGGCTTGCCAGCAATGCCGACAAGGTTGCGCACGGTTGACGACGACGTGAACATGACAGCGTCGAACTTGCCAGTCTTGATCGCTTCGCGCGTTGGTGCCGGCGGTGGGGCCGCCCGAACGGTGCGGTACGCCGTCACGTCGTCCACTTCCCAACCAAGTTCGAGCAGGCCAGCGACCAAAGCCTCGGTGGCAATGTCGGCGCGCGGCAAGAACACACGGTTGAGCGGATCCAGCAGATCGTCGTAGGGCGGCCAATCTTCAAGCAAGCCACGCGTGGACTGCTCACCCGAGGGCATCAAGTCGGGGCGAATCCCCCACACTTCAACCGCTGCAGCAGTCTTTTCGCCCACAGCAGCGATCTTCAAGCCGGAGAACGAACGTGCGTCCAAGCCGTATTCATCGAACTTTTCCCGAACTGCCTTGACCGCGTTCGCGCTGGTGAACACGACCCACTCGTATCGCCCTTCAACCAAGCCACGAATGGCTTTGTCCATTTGTTGCGGGTTACGCGGCGGCTCAACCGAGATCGTTGGCACTTCTTCGGACACGGCACCGTAGGACCGCAACCGATCTGCGAGTCCGACCGATGGCTCCTTCGTGCGTGGCACGAGGACACGCCAACCGTAGAGCGGCTTCGTCTCGAACCAGGACAGCGATTCACGCAGCGCGACGACGTTGCCGATCACGGTGATCGCCGGTGGAGTCATGCCCGCCTTCTTAGCGTCGGCCGCGATATCGGCGAGCGTTGAGACGATTGTTTCTTGTTCTGTCGTCGTGCCAAGTCGTGTCATCGAAACCGGAGTTTCTGGGCTACGACCGGCCTCGATCAATCCGGCAGCTACTTCAGCGATGCGATTGACAGCCGACAACAATACGAGCGTGTCGTGGTTCGAGTGTTCAGTCCAGTCAACATTGGCGTCGCCGACACTCACTACCTTGTATTCGCGGTTCTGCTTCGTCGTCAGCGGCACGCCAGCGTAGGCAGGAACAGCGCCAACCGAGGAGATGCCTGGCACAACCTCAAACGGGATATCGGCCTTGACGCATGCGAGCGCTTCTTCGGGGCCGGTCGCGTACGTGAACGGGTCACCTGTCATCAAACGCACCACGTGCGCACCCGTCTTGGCATGCTTCACGACGAGTTTGGCGCGAGCCGCGTGAGTCAATACTGCCCCGTCTGCGCTGGCGCCTCCGTCGATCACTTCAGCACCATTAGTGACGAGTGCAGCTTGCTCGGGCGATTCGATAATCACCACGTCGGCGGTTGCCAAGAGTTCGGCAGCGCGCACGGTCAAGAGCCGGGCATCGCCGGGTCCTGCCCCGACGAAACTGACTTTGCCGAGCGGCTTTGCAGCCTTCTTGGTTTCTGCTTTTGTGGGTTCTTCTCGCAACTCAGTGGTTGTGGTCACGTCGTTCCTTGTCTTCTTTGTCATGAGGCGTCCTCCTGGCTGGACGACGCCATGATCTGGCTTGCGCCTTCGGCGAGCATCTCGCGAGCGAGCTGGTCACCGAGTTCACGAGCCTGATCGGTCGTACCGGTAATTGAGCGTCTGATTGATGGTGCGCCGGAAGCATCTCCGACGAAAGCACGCAGCCACAATTCGTCGCCGTCGTCGCCCAAAGCGATTTCAGCGAGAGCTCCGACTGGTGCGCTGCACCCTGCTTCCAAAACCGCAAGCAGAGTGCGTTCGGCCGTCACAACGGCTCGGGTATCCGAGTCGTCGAGTTTAGCCAAGAGGCGAGTGGTTTCGGCATCTTCTGCACGACACTCGCAGGCGAGGGCTCCTTGTCCGGGAGCCGGAAGCATCACTAGTGGGTCAAACACCTCGGTGGCGTTGTCGGTCAACCCGAGTCGAGCCAACCCTGCGGCCGCCAATACAACTGCGTCGAGGTCGTCGCCGACGCGAGCCATCCGAGTTTCGACATTTCCGCGAATCTCAACAATCTCAAAGTCGCGGCCGAGAGCCCGAAGCTGGCTCGCCCGTCGCAAACTACCCGTACCGATTCGTGCCCCGTTTGGCAATTCCATAACGGTGAGACCATCGCGAGCCACGAGCACATCGCGCGCATCAGCACGAACCGGAATTGCTGCGACGTTAAGTCGTTCGTCTCCCTGGGTGGGAATGTCCTTGAGCGAATGCACCGCGAAGTCGACTTCGCCCGCGACCAGCGCTTCACGCAGGGTAGCCACAAACACGCCGTTTTGCGACGCTGCCAACTCACGCAACTTGGCACTCGAAGAATCCGCCAGGGTCGCGATCGGCACGAGTTCGACATCGACTCCGTGTCGCTCGCGGATAGTCTGGGCAATCGTTTCTGACTGCGCCATCGCGAGTCGGCTTGATCGGGTACCTAAACGCAACGTCATGACGCATCACCTGTCTTCGACAAGAGATTGCGGTCAGTTTCAGATCCCAACTCGAAGAGTTCAGAGAGAGACACAATATGGGCGTCTACGTCGTTTGCTACCGCGATTTCCTTGAGCCGAACGGTGGGCGTGTGAATCAGTTTGCGAGCCACGCGTTGCATCGCCACGTACACTTCTTGGCGCACAACCGGGTCGAGGCCCGCCAACCGCGACTCAACCCTGCTGAACTCGAGTTCGACCACATCGCGTGCCTTGTCGTGTAGCGCCGTGACAGTCGGGGCGACGAGTGCCGAACGGCGACTCGCAATGTGAGCAGCGATGTCCCACTCCACGATCGATTCCACTTCCACAAGCGCCGCTTCGCGCTCGTGGTCGGCACTCAAATCACGCAAAGTCTCTAGGTCAATGACACGCACACCATCGAGGTCTCGCACCTCGGCGCCAACGTCTCGGGGCAACGCCAAATCCAACACAAGCAGTTCATGAGGTTCGGACGCACGTGCGGCGACGACCGGCGCCAGTCGGCCTGCCGAAAAAATCACGTCAGCAGCACCGGTACACGAAATCAGTACATCGCAGTCGAGTAGTGCCCGGTCGAGAGCTTCCCACTTGACCGCCGTAATTCCATGTCGCTCAGCGAGATCGAGGGCCCGCCCGAACGCACGGTTCGACACCACGATTTGCGCCGGGGAAACCCCACGATCAACCAGCGTCAACACCGCGAGCACACTCATCGTCCCTGCGCCGGCGATCAAGAACCGCGTATCGGGGTCAGCGATGCTTTCGCCGGCTTGGTCAAGCGCAGCAGTCACCACCGATGGCGCGAATCGATCGATTCCTGTTTCGGCATGAGCCCGCTTACCGGCCTTGAGCGCCTTCTGCACGACTGCGTTCAGTTCGGGCCCGATCGTGTCGTCGAGTTGCGAACGCGTCAAGGCATCACGCAATTGACCCAGAATCTGCACTTCGCCAAGCACCATTGAGTCCAGTCCAGCCGCGACGCGGAAAATATGGGCAATCGCTTTATCTTCGGTGGCGATGCGGACGTTCGATTCCAGAGCGGCAGCCGGAACTCCGGTCGAGCGGGCGAGCAAACCGATAATGTCGGTCACTGTTTCGTCCACCGAGTTTGTATCGACATACATGTCCACGCGATTGCAAGTCGCGAGCGTGAGACATTCACGAACGTGGTCGAGTTCGGTTGCGTGGCGCGACACCTCGCTGGCGTCAGCGGCAGCGAGCGTAACTTTCTCGATCACATCAAACGGAGCAGTTCGGTGCGAGACACTCAGCGCGAGAAGACTCATGACGCATCACCCCCGACTGTCGCGGTGGCTTTGCGCTGTTCGTGATACGCGAGAATCTGCAATTCGACTGCCACGTCAACCTGACGCACGTCTACGCCGTCGGGAACCTGCACGAGTGTGGGTGCGAAGTTGAGGATGCTGGTCACGCCAGCGGAAACAAGTGCATCAGCGACGTTCTGAGCGGCCTCTGGCGGTGTG
>SSHC01000090.1 GCA_008017265.1 Aeromicrobium sp. | reverse complement strand
GGACTCTTGACCATCATCGCTGGCATCGTGTTGATGCTGGGTGGCGCGACCACGTGGTTCGTCGTGACAGACCAGCTCAAGGCGGCCAACATCACCGTCGCTGAAGACGCAGACTGGTTCGCTGGGAAGACCGTCAATGGCCCTCTCGATGCGCTCTCTCAAGCTGCAATTATCGACAAGCACGCTCTCGAGGCTGCTGGCGGAAAGACATATGCCGAACTTGATCGCGAAGATCCTGTGCGCGCCACCGCAATGAATGCGGCTTTCCTTCGTTCCTCGCTCTTCACATCAGTGGTTGCCTACGGTGTCGCCGCGTTCGCAGCCGGCATGGGCCTCATGCTGGTCCTGATCGGATGGGCACTGCGCCGCTTGGCACCCTGAACACAACCAAGGAACTGAGGTACCGCACTACCTCGCCTTCCCCTTCGCCCCATCTCGGTTCGGGCGGAGGGGAAGTTTTTTGCCCAGATCCACTCCGGCGGACCCATCCGCTGCGTTGCCGCACCTGACGGCTATTCGGCTACTTGTTGTTCGAGACCTAGATCGACCTGAACAAAGGGAAGAAAAAGTTGAAGCAGCGGGCCTACGCCGAGGGCATAGAGCAACGTGCCGACCCCGACAACTCCCCCGAGCAGCCAGCCCACGATCACCACGAGAATCTCAACAAAGGAGCGCATCTGTCGGACGCTACGGCCTGTGAGTCGATGAAGTGCTATTCCCAAACCGTCACGCGGTCCAGTCCCAAGGTGTACGCCAATGTAGAGAGCGCCTGCGAGTCCATTGAGGACTACTCCCCCGATCATCAGGAGCATCGATCCCCAAAGCGTCGCCGGCTCATCGATAACACGTAAGCCAAGGTCGGCAACAGGGCCGATCAGAAGCACGTTCAGGATCGTGCCGAGTCCCGGCCATTGTTTCAACGGAATCCACAGGATGAGAACGATGGCACCCACCGCGATTACGATCTGGCCAAAAGTCCAAGGAAGGTGATCCGCGAGACCTTGATGCAAGACGTCCCACGGCATGACCCCCAAGCCTGCGCGCACCATCATGGCCATTGACCAGCCGAACAACGCCAGACCTACCAGCAGTTGGCAGATGCGTCGCGGCATGCGACCGGCAGCGAGTTGCTCGCGGGAGGTAAGTCCAGGGTCTTGATAGGCGGCCATCATCGAAGCGTACAAAGTCCACCAACAAACGGCAGGGGCGCCACGCGTAAACGTGACGCCCCTGCCGGGAAAAGGAACTCAGCGAGCTGCTGAACCTTCGGTGTAGTCGTCGTCGGCTTGCTTCCACGAGAAGTGCGAACGCAATGCCTTGCCAGTTGCTTCAATCGGGTGCTGTGCTTGCTTGTCGCGAAGCGCATGGAACTCCGGGCCACCAGCAGCTTGATCGCTCATGAAGCGGTCAGCAAAAGCGCCGGACTGGATGTCACCGAGGACTTCCTTCATTCGTGCTTTGACGCCAGCGTCGATGACGCGCGGGCCAGAAACGTAGTCGCCGTATTCAGCGGTGTCCGAAACGCTCCAACGCTGCTTAGCGATGCCACCTTCCCACATCAGATCAACGATCAATTTGAGCTCGTGAAGAACTTCAAAGTAGGCGATTTCGGGCTGGTATCCCGCCTCAGTCAGAGTTTCGAAGCCAGCCTGAACCAAGTGCGAAACGCCACCGCAAAGTACGGCTTGTTCACCGAACAAGTCCGTTTCGGTCTCTTCGGTGAAGGTCGTGCGGATGACACCAGCGCGAGTGCCGCCGATGGCTTTCGCATACGAAAGCGCCAAATCCCATGCCTGGCCCGAAGCGTCCTGTTCAACAGCCACGATGTCAGGGATGCCGCGGCCAGCGACGAACTCACGACGAACCGTGTGTCCGGGAGCCTTGGGCGCCACCAACGAAACATCGACGCCAGCGGGTGCGGAAATGTAGCCAAAGCGCACGTTGAAACCGTGGCCGAAGATGAGCGTGTCGCCTTCAGCGAGGTGCGGTTCAATCGACTCTTGGTAGATCTTCGCTTGGAACTGGTCGGGAGCAAGGATGACGACAACGTCAGCTTCCTGAACCGCGTCGGCTACCGAAAGCACGCGCAAGCCTTCTTCTTCAGCCTTGGCCTTGCTCTTGCTGCCTTCGGCGAGGCCGATGCGCACGTCAACGCCCGAATCGCGCAGGTTGAGTGCGTGCGCGTGCCCTTGGCTACCGTAGCCAATGACGGCGACGTTCTTGCCTTGGATGATGGACAGATCTGCATCGTCGTCGTAGAACAACTCAGCCACGTTCGGTTCTCCTTTGATTGATTTTCGTTCGATTTAGTTTGAGGTGCCGCTGGCATTGGTGCGCATGGCGCGCTCGGTGATGGAGCGCGTACCGCGACCGATAGCCACCCGGCCAGATTGGGCAATTTCACGAATGCCGAATGGTTCGAGCACGTTGAGCATCGCGGCAAGTTTTGCGGAATCGCCTGTGGCCTCGATGGTGACCGATTCGTGGGCGACATCCACGACTTTCGCACGAAATAGCTGAACCGTTTCCAACACCTGACCACGGGTCGCCACGTCCGTGCGCACCTTGATCAACATAAGTTCGCGTTCGACGGCCGAATCGGAGTCCAACTCGACAACCTTGAGAACGTTGACGAGTTTGTTGAGTTGCTTCGTAACTTGTTCCAGAGGAAGCATGTCGACATTGACCACGATCGTCATGCGCGAGATTTCTGGGATTTCGGTCGGGCCGACGGCCAGGGATTCAATATTGAAGCCCCTGCGCATAAACAAACTTGATACGCGCGCCAAAACACCGGGCGTGTTTTCGACTAAGACGCTCAACGTGTGATTAGCCATCAGAGAACCTCTTCATCCCACTCGGGCGCCAAATCACGGGCGATCTTGATGTCGTCATTGCTGGTGCCAGCGGCCACCATCGGCCACACCATGGCGTCACGTTCCACGACAAAATCGATCACAACGGGGCGATCATTGATGCTCATAGCTTGCGCGATGACATCGTCGAGGTCGTCAATGCTTTCGCACCGCAAGCCAACGCACCCATAAGCATCGGCGAGTTTGACGAAGTCGGGAATCCGCCGCGCGCCGATGGATTCTGGGCCCGTGTGCAAGTCCGTATTCGAATAGCGACCGTCGTAGAACAGCGTCTGCCATTGGCGAACCATGCCGAGCGAAGAGTTGTTGATAACAGCGACCTTGATCGGGATCCCCTCGATGGCACAGGTTGCCAACTCTTGATTCGTCATCTGGAAACAACCGTCTCCGTCGATGGACCACACGACGCGCTCGGGCGCGCCGACTTTGGCGCCCATGGCGGCTGGAACGCTGTAGCCCATGGTTCCGGCGCCACCGGAGTTGAGCCACTGGCGTGGGCGTTCAAAGTCGATGAAGTGCGTCGACCACATCTGATGCTGGCCTACACCGGCCGCATAGACGGCCTCAGGGCCTGCGGCTTTGCTGATGCGCTCAATAACCGTCTGCGGCGCCAAGCCCTGCGCGGGGGCTTCATAGGCGACCGGGAACTTCGATTTAAGTCCCAGAACGAACTCACGCCATGGCGCATATTCGCCTGTCAAACCATCGTCGGCCGTTTGCTTCTGCAGCGCTTTGATCAAGTCGATGATGACGTCTTTCGCATCACCCACGATCGGCACATCTGCTTCTCGGTTCTTGGAGATCTCGGCTGGATCGATATCGGCGTGAATGACTTTCGCGTCAGGCGCGAACGAATCGAGATCGCCGGTCACCCGATCGTCAAAGCGGGCACCCAAGGTAATGAGAAGGTCCGACTTCTGCAGGGCGCCTACGGCTGCGACTGTGCCGTGCATGCCGGGCATACCCAAGTGCAATTCGTGGGAATCGGGGAAAGCACCGCGGGCCATCAACGTGGTCACGACGGGGATTTGGGTTAGTTCAACCAGATCGGCAAGTCGTTCAGAGGCATCAGCCTTGATGATGCCGCCACCGACGTACAACACCGGTTGTTTGGCCTCGGCGATGAGACGCGCGGCTTCACGAATCTGCTTGTTATGCGGGCGCGAAGACGGCCGGTAGCCCGGCAGGGCAAGCTCGTTCGGCCAAACAAAGTGCGTATTTGCCGTGAGCGCATCTTTGGCGATATCGACGAGGACGGGGCCAGGCCGACCAGACAGCGCGATGTGAAACGCCTCAGCGATCACGCGCGGAATATCGGCCGCGTCTGTAACGAGATAGGAGTGCTTGGTAATGGGCAAGGTGATGCCGCGAATGTCGGCTTCTTGGAAAGCGTCAGAACCAATCACAGTGCTGGCAACCTGGCCAGTTACGGCCACGATCGGGACCGAATCGAGATAGGCATCGGCGATGGCGGTCACCAAGTTTGTTGCGCCTGGACCTGATGTGGCCATGCACACGCCGACTTTGCCTGTGACCATCGCATAACCCTGAGCGGCGTGACCTGCGCCCTGTTCGTGGCGCACAAGAATGTGACGAATAGAGGAATCGAATAGCGGGTCGTAAGCGGGCAAAATCGCTCCGCCGGGAATGCCGAAGATAACCTCAACGCCTGCGTGCTCAAGCGCACGCACAAGGCTTTGCGCACCCGTCAGCGTCTCCGGTGCCGGTTCGGTCATCTTGTGCCTACCTCTTTGTATAGCGCGGTCATCGATCATGACACTCGTCCTATCGTATTCCCCGCGACTGCTCGCTTTTGAGTCGCATGAAAAAACCCCCCGGCCGAAGGCATTCGAGGGGCGACGCTCAGCGCGTGCTGAGCGTCAGAGTACGACGAGAATTGTGCGTGTCACAGTCCCAGTCTCGCGCGCTAACCCCGCATGGTCAAGTCGCGGGAAAAGTTTCTCGGAATGCGGACTGAGCGATCGAGGTTGAGCCGGCGATTGCAGCTATGAATTGAGCGATTGTGCGCTGCTGTGAGCCAGATAGGAATCGACCATGACCTTGAGTTCAGCGATCTTTACATAGTCAGTAGGCGACTCGGCGAATGCCGAATCGAGCGTGTTGGTAATAACTTCAACGACAAGCCCCGCAACGTGCGCGAGGTCGGCTTCAGGAGCCCACTTTCCTGTGCCTAGCAGGGCTTTTTCGAGTCCTCGACTAATCGAGTCGCTGGATTCATGGTCGAGACGCGCAAGTTCGGGAACGCTGACGAGCGCTCGACGTAAAGCGATCT
>SSHC01000012.1 GCA_008017265.1 Aeromicrobium sp. | reverse complement strand
GCGCCTATGCAATCGACAGCGCTGGCAAGGGGAACACATTGCTTGGCTGCCGGACAGTCACAATCCCGCCCCCAGTTGTCACTCCCCCCAGCCCCACTGACCAAGGCCGGATGCCTGTTGGCGTACTCGACTCAGTCACACCCTCAGCAGGCAAGGTAAAGGTCTCCGGCTGGGCACTCGATCTCGATACTGCGAACCCCATCGACGTACACGTCTACATCGGCTCCAAGGGCACTGCTTTCACAGCAAAGAACGAACGCTCCGACCTCGCCGCACATTACCCTGCAAATGGCACGAACCACGGCTTCTACGAAGAGATCAGTGGAGTCTCAGGCACACAAGAACTCTGCGCCTATGCAATCGACAGCGCTGGCAAGGGGAACACATTGCTTGGCTGCCGGACAGTCACAATCCCGCCCCCAGTTGTCACTCCCCCCAGCCCCACTGACCAAGGCCGGATGCCTGTTGGCGTACTCGACTCAGTCACACCCTCAGCAGGCAAGGTAAAGGTCTCCGGCTGGGCACTCGATCTCGATACTGCGAACCCCATCGACGTACACGTCTACATCGGCGTGAGCGGGACCGCGGTTTCCGCATCGAGCCCTCGGCCGGATTTGGCTGACCACTACCCCAACCATGGGCCTAACCATGGGTTTGTCGCAGAGATAGCTTCCTCCCCTGGCAGACAGGATGTATGCGCGTATGCAATTGATAGCGCGGGGAAAGGGAACACTCTACTCAGTTGCCGCACGGTAACTGTGCCCTGAGTAGCGGCGCACCGCCCACCTACTAATTGCGGCACGCACGCAACATATCTGAAGTATCGCCGTACTCGCGCCGGTATACTCTCATTTGCAACTGTCTAGAGCACCCCTCTATGCAGCAAGAAGGGACAGCATGAACCGCGACGAACGATTTGCGCACATCGCGAAGCTGAATTTCAACACGCTTGATCTCGAGAAGAAGAACAGTCGTCTCAAGCTCCTACCTGCGATTCATGAGATATATCAGCATCGGAGTATGCTGGGTCTACTTATTCGTAGAGATTTGAAATCCAGATACAAGGACAGTGCGCTCGGCTTCGCTTGGACACTAATCCGACCAATAACCCAACTGGCGATCTACGCAATCGTAATCGGGAAGTTTTTGGGCGCTGAGCGTGGAATCCCACTCTTTGCAATTTACATCTTTACTGGCTTAACTCTTTACACACTATTCCAAGAGATTCTCACTGCGGGCACTAGTTCAATCCTTGCCAATGCAAGTTTGGTAAAGAAGATCTATGTTCCGAGGGAGCTCTTTCCTCTCGCAAGCGCTGGCACTGCATTGTTCAATTTCTGTGTCCAATTAGCAGTTCTCCTAGTTGCAAGTGCGCTCTTCGGGAATCTCATGGTGACTACAGACTTAATCTATGCTGTTCCTGCTGTCCTAGTGGTCGTGACCTACGGACTTGCATTCGCTTTCTTACTTTCAGCGACAAACGTATTCCTTCGCGACATTGGCTATCTTGTTGAGATTCTTGCAATGATTCTGATGTGGGCATCACCTATCCTCTATTCGTGGACCATGGTTCGTGACACCCTACATGCGGCGGGACTTGACTGGCTCGTTACCCTCTACACTTGGAACCCCATAACTCTTGCTGTGCTGGGATTCCAAAGAGCGTTTTATCACAACAGTCTTCACGGGTTAGAGACTCCAGAACACCTGGGGGCTCAAATTGCAATCGTGCTATTTACTGGACTGATCCTGCTCTGGCTCTGCCATAGGGTCTTCCGTAAGGTTCAAGGAAACTTCGCGCAGGAGCTATAGGCATGATCTCTGAAACCAATGCACCCATCATTGTTCGCCTTGAGCACGTTTCGAAAAAGTTCACACTTCGAAAAGATAACTCGCTCAAAGAGCGTCTACTCATAGCCAGAGCCGGGGCCAAGCACAAAGTTGAATTCTCAGCTCTAGATAATGTCAACCTCGACATCAAAGCAGGATCAACAATTGGACTAGTGGGCCACAACGGGTCAGGCAAGAGCACTCTCCTGAAGGTCATCGGCGGAATTCTCGACCCGTCATCAGGGAAAGTCTCACGACGCGGCCGCCTCGCAGCACTTCTCGAGCTTGGGGCAGGTTTCCATCCAGATCTCAGCGGTCGCGACAATGTCTTCCTGAATGCGGCTTTGCTCGGACTTTCACGCGCGGAGACTGAGCACGTATTTGACGACATAGTGAACTTCGCCGAGATCGGTGACTTCATCGATACTCAAGTCAAGTTCTATTCATCAGGAATGTACGTCCGACTCGCCTTCGCCGTTGCAGTGCACACCGACCCCGACATTCTCCTTGTAGACGAGGTTCTCGCAGTGGGAGACGAGGTTTTCCAACGCAGATGCATGGATAAGATCCATGAGTTCCAGGCCGATGGCCGCACGATTATTTTGGTAAGCCACTCCGCCGCACAAGTTCAAGAGCTTTGTGATCGGGTTATCGTCATGCATCGTGGCAAACCAATTTATGATGGTAATCCTGAGGATGGTATTCGGCTCTTGCGCGCTGGATATGAGAGAGACCGGCTAGATGCAATGCAAGCCGATGATCGGGTCGCATTGGGGCCACACATCCGATCAATCAGGGTGGTCAGCGATGACCCGCTTGAAGACATTACCGTCAGCAGAGAACTTCCCCTTTCGGTGGCCTTCGAGTATTTTCTACCAGCGGAGGAATCTACACCCCCTGTCCTTGGACTAGGCTTCGATACGCACATGGGCCAGACACTGCGCGGCTCAAGCACGAAGGACTTCAGCCTAAAGGTCCCGAAAACAGCAGGTACACACAAGGTTGTGTTCGCGTTGAACCAGAACCCATTCTCCCTCGGCAAATACTCGCTCCGCGGTGTTTTGGAGAGAGAAGACGGCACATTACTCGATCATTTAACTCCAGCTTCATACTTCGTGGTAGTGCCGGCACCCGGCGAATCGGAGGAAGAGGAAGTCACTATCGATCTGCAACTCCTGAGCTCAGAACCGTTGTAAACATATACGAACGATATCTGTTTCGATATCACCGAAGGGCTACACAGACGTGAATGAGTGAGCAACCACAGTTGCCCTCTCGTTCAAAGCATTTGAACGAGCTGACAAAACAGTTTGAGACAGCCGGAGCAAACGATTGCTTTTGTCATGGAACAAGGAGAGCGCAACCATATACTGGCGGTATCTTTGTCGATACCTCGCCCCGGGATCTGCAACAGAAGAGACACTCGGCTGAGTGACAGTTACCCGGATGATCGCGGCTACCACTTTCATCACTTCCGAAAACATTGCTTCCCAGCGACAGGACAACGTCGTGAAGCTGTCAAAGTCCACCGACACGCTGCCGCGTTCATCCTGGTCAGAAGATTGCTTAGCGAATGAGAGTCAGCGCCGCGAAACACTCCTTCAAGCCCCTCAGCCTCATCGTTTGTCCTTACAGCAGTACTGTACACGCCCCCCCAACCCCAACTATCTCAGCCGAGGGAGATGCTCGGCCCTTTTCGCCCGAATGGCTTGTACGACGCTATCGAAATCTGCCGGGAGGTTTCCAGCGAATCTCGGGACTCAACCTAGCGAGGTTGCCGATCCCAGAAGAGCAGAATCGGCGACCTTAGTTAGGCAGGTTTGCAATTGTTTGCAAATATCGCCCGTATCCACTTTTGATGAGTGGCGCGGCGAGCTCAGCCAGCTGAGAGTCGTTTACCCAGCTATTCCGCCAAGCAATTTCCTCGATGCATCCGATTTTGAACCCTTGGCGTTCTTCGATGACGCGCACATACTCCGCAGCTTGCATCATCGACTCGAAAGTCCCTGTGTCAAGCCAGGCAGTTCCACGGTCAAGGACCTGAACACTTAGCCGCCCAGCTCTTAAGTACTCATCGTTAATGCTAGAGATCTCAAGTTCGCCTCGCGCGCTGGGCTTAATTGTCCGAGCAACTCGGACCACATCATTGTCGTAGAAGTACAAACCTGGAACTGCATAGTTACTCTTCGGAGCAACTGGCTTCTCCTCGATTGAGACAGCCCGCATGCTCTTATCAAACTCAACGACACCGTATGCAGTTGGATTCGCCACATGGTAGGCAAATACAACTGCACCTTCGATATCCGTGTGTCTACGAAGGCTGGTGCCCAACCCTGCTCCGTGGAAAATATTGTCACCGAGAACTAGCGCCACACTATCGTCCCCAATGAAATCTTCACCGATAATGAACGCCTGCGCAAGCCCGTCAGGACTCGGCTGAACAGCGTACTCAATGCGTATACCGAGTTGCGAACCGTCACTAAGCAGCGCCTGAAACTGCTGACTGTATTCGGGCGTTGTAATTATCAAGACGTCTTTGATGCCCGCCATCATCAGAGTAGACAGCGGATAGTACACCATAGGCTTGTCATAAATCGGCATCAATTGTTTCGAAATGCCCTTAGTGATCGGCCAGAGTCTAGTGCCGGAGCCACCTGCAAGAATAATGCCCTTCATAAGCCGTTTCCTCCCTTATGGCCTTGAAGCCTAATCTTAGCGAGCTTTCCAGACCCCTCGCACTCTAGCGAGTCAAGCAAGCAAGCAAGCAAGCAGAATCATTTCAACATTCATACCAAGAGCTACACCGAGCCCGTTAGACATGATCTGCCAACTGTTCCCGAAGCACTTCCCAGCCAGCAGTGCCAACGGGAAGCTTGAACCCTGCTGTCGAGAGCCAGCTCTGAGCCTGATCCTGCCCTAGCCAAATCATCTCCACGCGACGCGCATTCGCAGCAACATTTGGCACGTACCGTCCAACAAAGCGTAGGATCGCGCACGTTTGAACGGCAAGCTGTCTTGGAATTCTCACTGGGGGTTTCCCGCCAAGCATTACGAGCAGCGACTCACAAGTTACCCCCTCCCATGGGTGCATAACAATCGGCGGTGGGGTCTGACTGCATAGAGCCAATTCTGCGATCGCTGCCGCAACATTTTGAATCAGCGCTTGTGGGCTGTGTTGGGTGCCAGGTGCGGAAACCGTCGAGAAGCGGGACACTGCCACCCGAGCAATAAGCCGGGTCACCCGACGGGACGCATCATGCACGCTCGGGGGCCGGTAGCTTACGGTCTGAGAAGGCCCGTATTTCTCAGCGAGTTGCTCGCCCAAGACCTTCGATCGTGAGTATGGGGAGAACGCGTCGTACATCACTGTTTCGTCCAGCATCGTGGTGCGACCCTGGACCACTGCGCTGCTGACATGCACGTATCTAGATATCGCAGCCTCGGCTGCCCGCCGACCTAAGAGTCCCGGAAGTACGCCATTCGCCGAACAAAGTTCAGTCTCCCTTCTTGAGGATGCGTCGGGGTTTCCTGCCGCATTCACAAGCGCAACGGCGCCTCGCCATTCCTCAGTGAGGACAGCATCATCATGAAGTGACTCGAGATAGCTTTCGGCTACCTCTGCACCCATCGACGGGAGTCGTGGAGCCGCAATCCTTAGAACTGTTGCACCACGCGCTTCGAGCGCCTCACAGACATGAGAACCAACGAACCCTGATGCTCCAACTACGATGACCTTAACCACAAGCTAACTCTATTAGCACTGACCCAGTCCACTCCCTAGCGGCCGCCACCATAGGATTGCTACATGCCAGTCCCAGCCCAGAATAGCGACTTAGGAGTCGCTTTCATCACCGTCAGCTATGGTTCGGGAGAGGCTCTCCGTAACTTTCTAGCTTCGCTACGCCAATTCCACGGCGACTCTGTTCCCGTGGTAGTCGTAGATAACAAACCGGATGATGAAAATGTCTTAGCGATCGCTCAAAGTTTTGGAGCGGCATATCTGGCACAACCATTGAACCCTGGCTATGGTGCTGCCATGAATGCTGGCGTTCGTTATCTTGAGGCGTCGGATACCTCTGCCAGTTTCTACTTCTTTTGCAACCCTGACGTGATTTTCCTTGAAGAAGCTGCAGCCGCATTGGTGCACTTCATTCGCTCCGATGCCCGAATTGGTGCCATTGCGCCCAGAGTTCTCAACGAGGACGGGACAACGTTTGCTTCAGCTAGAAACATACCTTCTATCGGGACCGGAGTAGGTCACGCACTTCTCTCGAAGATTTGGCCCACAAATCCATGGACACGAATTTACACCTCTGCAAGTAACTATGAGAAAGCACGTGATGCAGGTTGGCTGTCCGGCGCTGCGGTGATGGTGAGAGACGATGTTTTCCGATCACTCAATGGCTGGGATGAGAGCTATTTCATGTACTTTGAGGATGTCGATTTGGGTTGGCGAATTGCAAATAGCGGACTTAGGAATCGCTATGAGCCGAGTATCGCACTGACGCATACCGGAGCACACTCAACAAGGAAGCACAAAACCTCCATAGAGCGCGCGATGACAGAAAGCTCCATTCGGTTTATGAGAAAACGCTATCCGGGACCTTTGAGGGCTCCATTGAGGTGGACGATTGTCCTCGGCCTCAAAATTCGTGGGTGGCATCGCATGAGACTCACCGCCTAAGTTTTTCTAAGACATCTATACTTTCTTCCACAGGAAGTACCCACTTAAAGGACGTGATTCGTGAGTTACCCGGATCAAGCAGCAGTTAAGACTCCGCCACTCATCTCTCTTGTGCTACCGGTTTACAACGAAGAAGCTGGCATCGCGCAGTTCCACGATCAAATTCTGGCCCCAGCTCTCATGTTGTGCCCGGATGAGTCGTTTGAAATTATTTACGTGGATGACGGTAGCCGAGATCAGTCTCAAGCGATTCTCGCAGGTATCGCATCACGCGACCCCCGGGTGCAACTTGTTAGCCTCTCCCGTAACTTTGGAAAAGAAATCGCAACCACTGCGGGGATCTCAGAAGCTCGCGGAGATGCATTGATAATTCTCGATTCTGACGGCCAACATCCGCCGACGTTACTCCCAAAGTTAATTGCAGCTTGGCGAGCCGGTGCCCAAGTAGTAGTTGGCGTTCGCGCTAGCAACCAAGGCGAAGGTACGGTTAAGAGAATCGGCTCAAAGTTGTTCTACCGCATGCTGAACTCGATCTCTGATATGCAAACCGTACCAAGATCCACCGATTTCCGGCTCCTCGATTCTGCGGTTAGGACAGAGTTTCTTCGCTTTGGTGAGCATAATCGAATCACCCGGGGCCTAATTGATTGGCTAGGCTTCGAACGAGAATACATTGAGTTTGATTCACCTGCTCGCCTCGCAGGGGATGCCACCTACACTGCTTCGAAGCTATTCCGTCTAGCCCTGAATAGTTTCACCATGATGAGTCTCCGACCACTATTCATATTTGGCTACGTGGGCATTGCCATCACAATAATTGCGCTACTCATAGGGATTGGAATTGGAGTTGAACAGTTTGTTCTTGGAGATCCTTTGGGATTGAACTTTAGCGGTTCAGCTTTACTCAGCATTTTTGTTGCTTTCCTAGTTGGACTCGTACTTACTGCACAGGGAATTATGGCCGTCTATCTTTCTCATGTGCATGTGCAAGCTCAAAACCGCCCCCTATTTGTTGTGAATCAAGCGCGCTCGCGGCTTCACAGATCCTCCGAGTAGCAAGACCGATATGCGACCTGCAAAGATTCCTCAATTTCTGAGATACCTTATCGTCGGAGTGACTGGCTACCTCTTCGAAATGGCAGTACTTGCCCTGGCCACCCGAGTGTTCGAAAGTGGCACGGTTCTGGCCGTCACATTAAGTTTCTGGCTCGGCCTACTTTTTAGTTTTTACTTTCAGAAAGTTCTCGCATTCGGTGATCACGATCACAGCGTCAAAGTACTCGGGCGGCAAGGAATGCTGTATGGAGTTCTAGTTCTAGTCAATTTTGGATTCACTGTTGGCTTCGCTTGGCTCTTCGAACCGACCCTTGGTGTTTATCTATCCCGCACTATCGCCCTTGGCATTACAACAACCTGGAACTTCTTTATATATAGGTCCATCATTTTCAAAGCGCGAGCAAATCCCTAAGCGCTGAACCCACATTCTCGTCAAAGTAAACTAGGGGTAACATCTCTGCGCGAGGCATACCCTTTTTCATCGCCCTCTTCGCGCAAGTAATTTCAGGAGGATCCTCGTGGCTCGCAAAATGCTCGTGACTGGCGCTGCCGGTTTCATTGGTTCGAACTTTGTGCACTACCTCGTCGCCAACACTGACGACACAGTGACTGTGCTCGACAAGTTCACCTACGCCGGCAACGAAGCTTCGCTGGCCGGCCTGCCTGAGAACCGTGTGCGCGTCGTGCGCGGCGACATCTGCGACGCTGAGCTCGTTGATCAGCTGGTGCGCGAGCACGACATCGTGGTGCACTACGCCGCCGAGTCACACAACGATAACTCGCTGCATGATCCCCGCCCATTTCTCGACACCAACATCATTGGTACCTACACAATTCTTGAAGCCGTGCGCCTCCACGAGAAGCGCCTGCACCATATCTCGACCGACGAGGTCTACGGCGACCTTGAGCTTGATGATCCAAACCGATTCACCGAGCACACGCCCTACAACCCCTCGTCGCCCTACTCGTCGACCAAGGCCGGCAGCGATTTGCTAGTGCGCGCCTGGGTTCGTTCGTTCGACCTGCAGGCGACCATCTCGAACTGCTCGAACAACTACGGCCCGCGCCAGCACGTCGAGAAATTCATTCCTCGCCAGATCACGAACATTCTGGTTGGCGAGCGACCAAAGCTCTACGGCGAGGGCCTGAACGTGCGCGACTGGATCCACGCAGACGACCACTCGAGCGCCGTGCTGCGCATCATCGAGGCCGGCCGCATGGGCG
>SSHC01000075.1 GCA_008017265.1 Aeromicrobium sp. | reverse complement strand
TTCTCTCGAATATAGGAGACCCGCCGTGTGTCGACGAAAGCATTCCTTTCACGTTTTCCATCACGAAAACAGTCGGGCCGAACCTTCTGATGATTCGCAGGTATTCGCGGTACAGAAAATGCTTTTCGTCGCTTTCGAACTTCTCCTGCGACTCTCGGGTTCGGCGCGAACGCCCTGCTAGGGAGTAGGCCTGGCATGGGGGGCCGCCGATCAGCACCCAGTCGGACGCTCCTTCCAAGCCAGCCTTAATCCAGCCGTCGATCTCGTCGGGAGAGTCTTTGCCTAGTTCCGCGCACTTCGCTTCACCCAAGGCCTCGTGTGCCGCCTCCTTCGCATCCGGATGCTCGAACAATTCCTTTCGAGTTATGTTTCCTCGAATGTGATCGTAATAGCACTCCGGCACCTTGCCCTTCGGGAACTTCCGGAATAGGGCTCGAAGAGAGAGAGTTTGGTGGGCGATTTCGTCCTTTTCCACCGAAACGCGAAGCGAGAAAACTGGGTTGCCGTGCTCGTCGCGAACAGACGAGAAGCCTTCGCCGAGACCGCCTGGGCCTGCGAACAAGTCAATTATTGGGATAGGTTTGCGCTCTGCCATGTGTTCTTTTGGTTTTCGGCACCTTCGCTGACACACCAAATAGATGCGCCAATGCTATAGGAATGATTTTGTGGGGTTGCAAGATCCTTGGATTTTAACCTTAGAGGCACCTTACTGCTTTTGCAGCTCGATTTCTGCCGAGGTGTTCATTTGCTTCTGGCAGTAGTGCCGATACCGCCCGCTACCCAAGATGAAGCTTTCAGGGGAAAGCGTCAAAAGAAACAAGAGAGTTCGAGCGTGTTCACAATAGAAAATATTGAATCGCCCCAAACCGGTCATCCAGAAGTGGCGCCATCGGGCTGGGCTGTAGTCGTCCTGTAAGCAGACAATTGGACATCGAACCTATCAAGCGGCCAAGATTCGTCTGAGTACTGAGGTGGCTGCGGGGTAGGAGAGAGCGCCTCGCCGTTCAGACGAAAACCTAGGGCGTCCCGTCTTCCCAAACATTTTTCATGTGTAGCCCAAGACTCAGGGACAAGCAAGAATAAATTATTTCATTCAAAAAAATGGTCCCTAATCAATCTATAAGCCATGCTTGCGCTCGTATAGGCAGCGTAAGCCTGCCACTCATTGTTTTTCTCTGGGTCAGCAAAATCACAAACCGATTTCATTGCGATGACCTTAGGCCTCCACTCACCTAAATAGTAGGCGGCAGACATAACGCCATAGGCCTCCATTTCAACGCCTATAGTATTTCTATTTTGTCTTTCAATAAGTGAAACGGTAGCTGGATCTTCTAGAACAACTGCGCCGGTAGCCACCGGACCAATATGCATTGTAAGGTTATGCGCGGGCCGCTTACCTTCCCGCCATTCGGCATAAATCTCATCCATATACGTCCGGTTTGTAGCCAAATGCTGGATTTTCTTACGCAATCCAGAATCAAGCGGTATTTGGGTCGGGGCACTTAAAAAAACAGGAGCCCCATCCCTTACAGTCAACTTTCCACTTCCCCAATCCCACGAGGGGTCAGCAACGAGAATGTCCCCAAGCTCTGCTTTTCCTTTTATCCCTGCCGCAATGCCCGTCATTACTATTAAGGCAGGTCGAAATTTCAAGCAAACGATTGCTGTAAGGGCGGCCGCTGAACTCATCCCCATTTGAGGTGAACATGTGGCAATAATCGACTTCTGAGAACCGTTTGAAAGAACCACTTGGCCAGTATGATAAATATTATCGTCGTCCGGCTCTTTATGCTCTTTCCACTCACAAGGAAGTTTCAGGACGGCCTCTAGCTCTCTGTGAGGAAGAGCAGTAATGATGGCAACGTCGAAAAAAGACGATCTAGCAGTAAGGTGTGCCTTCTGGGTGGATAGTACTGAGTAAAGATGCTCCTCGTCATCAACGCCAAGCATGATTGTCCATCCTCGCTGCTTAAAAAATTCTCCGCATTGATCATATGCCTCGTGGTGAGAAGTAATAGCTAGCACGCAGGTTGGTTTAAGGATTCGGGTTTCCGGATTATCGGGTGGACGGAGCCTGATTTCACATCAGAACTTGCCTGAATCAAAAGCCTGCTCCAGTGTGGACAGGTCTACTCCAAGGTTTGCCACCCGAGTTTGAATTCGTGTCTCGTACTCGTCATCCATGGCGGTTCCCATACACATGAATCGCACCATTGCCACATCTTCAAACTTCTGCTTCCTAACCCGAACCTTCTCCTGCACTCGGACACGCTTCTGGAACATGTCGGTATAGAGTACCTTGGCGCGTAGCCGCTCGAAGCTGTAGCCGCGCCCATTGCGGTAGACGGCGCGAACCTTGGCGTTGAAGCTTTCGGTGAAGGCATTCGTCACTCGCTGGTCGTCGAAATAATTTAGGATGAACGGCTTCCAGTTGCGAAATGCTGTCTTTACCGGCCGGAACGCTTTAGCCATTTCAGGCGGGATAGTGCTTTCCCAGTTCAGGTATTTGCCCCATGCCTCCTCAGGGGCAGTGGCTTCATAAACCTGAAACAATCTCTCCTTGAGGTCGTAGGCCGCCGCCAATTCTGGGAAACTGTTTAGCCATCCAGATACGGTCAAATACTGTTCGTCATTCAGGTCATTCTTGCGTTTGGCAAAGAGCTTGTGTGCTCGCTTCAAGCCGAGACTGCTCCCCTTGTCGGCGTTGGCAATCTTCCGGCGGACGGTATCGAATGCGACATTAGCCTTGCTGACAACGTGAAACTTATCGACTACGATTTTGGCATTGGGTAGCACCTTCTGTACCGCAATGCGATACGGTCGCCACATGTCCATTCCAACATGGGTGATTCGGCTCTTGTTCGGTAAGGACGCTAGAAATGCAACGATAGAGGTGCCGTACCGATCCGGCAACATGTCAATCAGCGACTTGGCTTGAAGATTGGTGAAAATTGCTCGGAATCGTTGCAGCTTGATTTCATCGATACCCAGCCAAACAGGTGTCTCGCGCTTAAACTGCATATCGAGGCTGGCAACGTACTCGTCGAAGATGTTACGGACGGTCTTTTCGTTAACGCCGACCTGTTTGGCAATATCTGCATAGGTATATTCGAGCGCTTGGCGACCAACCCAACGCGCAAGGCGTTCGGTCATTTCGCGCCCGGTGTCCACTTCCGGCACCATGGCCGTGAAAGTCTGGTTGCAAGGGCGGCATTTTAGCCGCGGCACGTCCAGATGAATGACTACCGCTTTGCCGTGAGCAGGAATATCCCGAATTACAAGCTTTCTCTGGGCGTGGCTAACCGTTTCATTGGATCGTCCACAGTGCGGACAAAGCCGAGAAACGGCGACTGGCGTTGCTCTAACGTGATACTCGGTCTCAGATTCCTTAAAGTCGGTGACGTTGAGACCGGCGAGGTTGAGGAAGTTGACGGGCACAACAACCAGCCGTAACCATCAAGCCGCAAGCGGTAATTTGACTGGGCGGATCAGACTTTCCGCAGGAATCCCGAATTTTTCATGCAGCTTCCAGATCATATTGAGTGTCAGAGGGCGCTTGCGATTGAGTATTTCGTAAACGCGGTTTAAGCGACCGATAGCAGGCACAAGGTCTTTCGGGGACAGTCCGGCCTGTTCCATGCGGAATCTAATCGCTTCCACTGGATCAGGAAGATCAATGGGGTAGTGCTTGGTCTCGTAGGCTTCCACAAGGGTAAGCAGCACCTCGAATCGGTCACCGTCAGGCGTATCGGGGGCAGGCTCATTATCAAAATAGGCCGACACCTCGCGTAGCGCAATTTTGTAGTCGTCTTCAGTATGAATCGGGCGGATTTCCATATCACAGCTCCATTTCAATAGTTTCAGCGTCTATCGCATCATAGGCAGCATGCGTACCGATAAATTTCACATAGACAGCCTGGTAACGGTAGGCGACAGCCACTATCAGGCGATAGTCGTTGCCTTTGATGTTGAAGACTACCCGACGGTTCTTGAGGATGCTGACGCTACGGTATTGCTCCTTAATTTCGGCCGGCTGAGACCACTCCGCCTTTTTCACCTCATCAATCCATGCCTTCAAATGCTGCTCGGCGCCAGGGTTTTCCTCCCAGAAGTTTCGTAGGTAGCTGATGGCAATGATTCGCATGTGGTAAGTATAGTCCCAATACGGGACACAAGGCAACGGCGATTGATTTTCGATTTTCATGCTGCGGTGCGGTGTACCAATCCATATTTGGTTGGCGGCGCAGCTACCTTGTACGTCTCAGTCCGACCCGTTGCCGTCAGTCAGCTCGGATGGCCGAGCGACAGCTACGCAGCGGTTGCGGACAGTGGGTAGTATTTGCTGGCGGGTCGGACCCGGACATCACCTGCCGGTGGCGAATCTTTTCCAAAGCCGCCGTTGAGCCGGACCATGTATCCGTAAGCGGCCATTCACCCGACGCTCTCTGGCCTCGCGTGCGATGGGTAGGTTCGTGGGGGGGCGGTGATCGGAAAGTCGTTTGGCGAGGTCGGCACCCGAACTGGAGCGGCCAACTAATCCAAGAGATGACGAAAATAGATAGCCAATGAGCGGATCGGATCAGTCTGTAAGCTGGCGCCGTGGCTTCCAGCCCACTGCCCGAGCCCGATCCACTGGAGTTGATCGACTCCGCACGCGTTTGACGGCCAGTTCGAGGGTGTTCCAACTTAGAGGTTGCCTCACAGACCCGTCGCTATACCGGCCGTTGATGGAGTTTGCCCTTTGTCATGAAGCACACTCGATTGCGTCCGGTGCTTTTTGCAGCATAGAGCGCCTTGTCCGCATTGAGCATCAGCGCATCCGTATCGGGCGTTGCGAGCTCCTTGTGGGCGACACCAATACTGACCGTAAGGTCAAGCGTTTCCCCGAGGACGCTGACCTCGAGAGCTTTAATCGCCTGGCGAAGTCGGTCAGCCGCGATTACGGTGGCTCTGAGGTCTGAATTAGGGCAGATGACCAGAAACTCCTCTCCACCCAGACGGCACGCCATGTCATTGTTACGCACCGCCTTCTTCAACGTCGTGCCAATCAGTACGAGCATTTTGTCTCCGAACGCGTGGCCATATCGATCGTTGATTTTTTTGAAAAAGTCTACGTCGATTATCATCAAGGATACGGGTTCGCCTGATCGGCACGCCGCGCTCCAGACCTGTGACAGTGCCTCCATTCCTGCACGGCGATTTGGCAGGCCCGTCAGCAGATCAGTCAGTGCGACCTGTTCCAGTCGTCGATTGCTCATCGCCAGTTCGCTCGCCAGGTGAGTGAGCTGGGCACGATCTTGTTGCCACACCTTCAGCAGATCGATGAATCTGTGTGCAGCACGCATGTGGGCGCGCAGCCCGTCCAGACCGGTCGGCATTGACAGGCAGTTGTCAGCGCCGGCCTCGTAGGCTGAGACACGCTCCCGTTCTGAGGCACCATCGATCAGCATGATGAGGTAGAGCGATTGGCCCCACTCAGTGGCCCTTAGGGTACGGCAAAGTTCGCTCGTCGACATTCCCGGTGATCTTCTGCCGACCAGCACAACGTGTGGCATGACCTCGAGCGCCAGCGACAAACCCTGATCGGTTCCGGCAACGCGGTAGGCACGGTGCCCGAGTACCGTCTCGAGCTGATCGACCAGAACTACGGCGGCGCGCTCATCGGGCTCGATCAACACGATCCGCAAGGCCGCGCTGTTCGCGGCTTCTTCGACCGGGACGACCCGCCGGGTCGAAAGATTCTGGAACGATGGCAATGCCGCCGCAGGCACTTGGAGCAACTGCGCCCACTCTCGCCAGGCGGCAACCGTGCGGTCGAACAACGCACCAAGATCGTCGGGATCGAGTGCGATGCGGCCACCGTGTCGCATCAGCGCTGCGGTGAGCTCGATCTGAGCCGGTTCGGATGCGAGCCCAAGGTCGGCGATCATGCGCGCGAGGTGGAACAGATGGGTCAGCCGGTACGGTCGTGAGCCCTCGATGAATTCGCACTCTTGCAGCTGATCGTGATAGTAGATGGGCTCAGCGAGTGCTTTCGGGATGCCGAATTCATCGAGTAGCGCCTGCGTGCAGGCGCGGTTGTCGATACCAAGTACTTCGCGTTCAGACGTCACAAGGTTATCGCAATCGCTCTCGAGTAGCTTCGAGTACTGGGCTGGAAATGCGGTTGCGAGCGCAAGTGATCCGATACTGGCCAACAATCCGCACGTAAACATGTCTTCGGGGCTCGTGACGCGCGTCATTTGCGCGAGTTCTCTCGATGCCATGGCCATCAGCAGGGAGTGCGACCAAAAGCGGGCGTAGTCGAACGCTGTGCACGGGCCCGCATGGTATTGATCAACGAGCGAGAATCCGAGGGCCAGTCGGCCGACCGCCTTCATGCCCAGACGCAACAGCGCCTCGTTCACGGCCGCGACGGGCCGCGATGCGCTCGATGCCGAGTTCGCGAGCCGGAGCAGGCGCCCCGACAACGCCGGATCGGTGCTGACCAGCCGGGCAATGTCGTCGATCGTGGTTTCGTCTCGACCGCACAAGTTCATGATCGCCAGCGCCACTCCTTTGGGGCTGGGAAGCTGGCCGGCAAGATTCAATTGATCAAGTTGGGACATCGTGCCCTATGCGCAGGCGATCGTGCTCATCATGCCATTACGACACGGTTGCGTCCGCCCGTCTTGGCGTCATACAAGGCCTTGTCGGCACGTTCAAACAGGTGGTCGAACGTGTCGCTCACTGATCTGGCAGCAACACCGATCGAGATCGTGAACGCCGAAATTGCAAGCTTGTCGTGACGACGGACTAACCGCAGCTTTTCGATCGATTCTCGAATCTTCTCGCCGATCAAGTGGGCTTGATGCGGTGACGCACCGGGCAATAACACGACGAATTCCTCGCCACCGAAACGGGCCGATACCGCATCGCTGGGAACCATGCCGCTGAGCATCTCGGCGACTCTGCGGATCACTACGTCCCCGACCGCGTGTCCATAAGTGTCGTTGATGTTCTTGAAGTGATCAATATCGAGCACTAACAAGGCCGCAGGGACTTCCTGCGTGGTGTTGAACACGTGCGTCATTTCAACTTCCATGCCCCTGCGATTGAGCAGACCGGTCAGCGCGTCAGTGATCGATTCGCGACGTTGCTTCTCGAGCTCACTTCGGAGCTGTTGGGCTTCTTGCTCGGTAGTCTCCAGATTTCTCTGCAAAGCCTCATTGTTGGCGTTTGCTGCGACTGCAGCCTTGAGCAGGTTTTGAGCGACGGCCTTCAATCCGGTCGGGTCGTTGTCCCTTTCCAGTCGAGCAATGTTTGCATTCAACGAGTCCTGGAAACCGGACGCGCTGCGGTCGGCCGCACGTAAATTCTCGATCAGTCCACCGAGCAATTTCTCCATGTCGTCGCCCATGCCGCGGAATTGGCGGAAGGCTGCTCCAGCGACGAAGCGCTCGTACATATCGAGAACGAAGTAAGCGTCGAAGGGTTTGCCCATGTTGATGCGGTCATCAACCGCGCGGACCAGTTCTTCGTTCCTACCCTGCAGGAACTCATGCACGACCCAGTAGTGAATCGGCTCGGCCGACAGAGCGTGTGTCTCAAGAAAATCCAGTGTCCGGCGCCCGTAATCGCTGTCACTCATCACGCTCGCTGCCTCTCAATGGCAAGAATATGAAAACCGATAGTAGTAGTTGATTGTCGTATTCGAATCATACTTGAATTTCGACGTCGGAACAACGCAAAGCCGTTGTCCAAATGGATATGTCTGAACGAGGTGCGTAGTTCGTAAGCAATGGGGCGGATGGAGTGTTAGCTTCGGACAGCTGGGTGCCCTCAAGAGCCGTTCAGGTCTTTTGAGCCAAGGACAGCAATGCAGCGTTATCGGTCACTCGGGCGTGAAGACACACCACACGTTGACCGCCCTAAACCGGTCACTGTGCTCGATGCCCACATACGGCACGAGGGTCAGCAGTTCGAGGTGCAGCGGTCGTAGGCGCCGCGCGCTGTCCTCAGTGCCGCGCAGCTCACTGCTACGATCCGACCCGAACTCGCGATGCCGCCCTATAGGGGGCCTCGGCGAGCGACCAGCGGTCAGCTTTCCCGCAAACTGCCAGTTCTTGCGTCAGGTCTCCCGTCTACGGTTTATCCTATTCTAGTGTGCACGAGAAATAGGACGTTGACCTACTACAACGAACCTAGCCAATCAGGGAGGCCGCACTTGGCAGAGAAGACCTTTCGAGTTCTGTCGCTGGACGGTGGCGGTGTTCGCGGCATCTACACCGCGTCGCTACTTCAGCAACTCGCTCTACGCATCGGTCGATTCTCCGGAAACGACGCGGTGAGTCGCGTGGATCTAGGAGCGAAGTTTGACCTCATCGTTGGGACGAGCACCGGTTCCATCGTAGGCGCGGCGCTCGCAGCGGGCGTGCCCCTTGAGGATGTGGTCGATTTGTACCGCACTCGCAGCAAATACATCTTTCACTCGCCGCAGCCGATTCAGCGAGGCGGATTCTTGGACAAATTTCGGGTCGGCATTTGGGCGCTACGGCACGGGCCGAGGGCGGCGAATCAGCCAGCAGCCTTGTCTGAGGCACTGCAATTCATCCTGGGTGATGAAACGATGGAACAGCTGTACCGGCGCCGCGGCATCGCGTTGTGCGTTCCAACCGTGGATGCCACAACAAACCGCGCTTGGGTGTTCAAGACACCCCACCTGCAGCGTCTGACGCGGGACAACGCATACCAGCTAGTAGACGTCTGCCTTGCATCGGCGGCCGCGCCCATCTACTTCCCAGTCCACGGAGTGAAGGACCCCGACGGCGGTGGCCAGACTCATTGGTTCGTCGACGGCGGCTTGTGGGCAAACAATCCAGTGCTGGTAGGCATCGTCGAAGCACTTGAGGTTGCGCCACCCGATGCTCGCATTGAGGTGCTGTCGGTCGGGACCGGTGGCGCGCCCAAATCGAACCTCTTGACTCCGAAGCAAGCCAACAGGGGCACCTTCGGCTGGAAGGGCGGAGTCGACATCGTCTCAATGTCGCTTGAGTCGCAGGCCACTGTGACCGCATACCTCGCTAAACAGCTTGTCGTTTCGACAGGTCGAGTGACCCTTCACCGTCTGCAGGACTCGCCGGTCGCTCCAGAAGAGGCGGGGTATCTTGGCCTCGACACTGGTACGGAAGAAGCCATTGCGCACATGGAGAAGCGAGCCAGTCGCTCCACGGACATCAACTTCAGCGACCTGACCAGCGGCGTTGACTCAGCAGAGCGGCGCATGGCCCTTGACATGTTCTCAAACCTGACGCCAGTCACCGGGAGGCAAGAATGAGCTACAACGCAAACGACCATCTTGTGCGTTTTCATGGATCTCGCGTCTTCGTGAACGACGATGCGCTGAGCCTGGCAAGACAACGGCGACAGGCAAATCGGGACCGACTGAAGAAGGGGCTGGACGCCGCGAAGGAACCCCAAGCGCTTGAGCATGTTGCGCAGGGCTCCTACGCCATGTGCACCATGGTCCAGGCTGAGTCAGAATCCTCTGACATTGACGACGGTGTCGTGTTCAGCCGGGAAGCACTCAAGGGGTCACGCGGCGGAGATAGAACCGCCAACGACGCCAAGGAAATGGTGCGCGCTGCGGTGGCTTCGACAGGCGACTATAAGACGCCGCCTGAGGTGCGTGGGAATTGTGTGCGCATCTACTATGCCGACGGGTTTCACGTCGACATGCCCGTGTACCGGAAGTATGAGGAGAACGGCACGACCCACAAGGAGCTGGCGTCGACTGGGACGTGGAAAGCCTCTGCGCCAGAAGACATCACCACTTGGTTCAACGAGCAGGTGACTGCCAAGAGCCCGGATAACACCAATGGGCGGCAGATGCGCCGAATGGTTCGATTGCTGAAGGCGTGGTCGAAGAGCCGAACGAGCTGGAGCATGCCGAGCGGGTTCATCTTGTCGGTGCTCGTTGACGAGCAGTACTACTCGAACCAGTCGTGGAAAGACCGCGACGACCTCGCGTTGCTCTATGTGATGCGCGCGATTCGCAACCGCCTGCAGTCTGACGAGAGGGTCTACCGCCCTGTCCCGCCTCGCGAGGAGATTACGCGTGACTCGACCCTCGGTCGGATTCGCAAGCTTAGGGATGAGCTCGAGTACGCAATCGCGGAGCTCTCAAAGATTGAGCGCGCGGACTGCGATGAGCTCATGGCGTTGAAAGCCTTGAAGACGATGTTCTTCACCGACTTCTTTGACGGCCGTATCAAGGAGATTGAAGACTGCGACGGCGACGGTGGCAATGGGGGTGGAAAGGGTGGCGGTGGAGATGGCGGTGGCCGAGGTGCTGCGGCCGTGCCCACGTCGCCGGTGAAGAAGCAGGGTGGCAGCGGTCAATATGCCTGATGGGCGGTCGAACGCCGAGGCAGTTGGAGAACTATACGCTCAGCTACAGGTACGGTGGCCAGGCGCGGCGCAGCTGGATGCGTCCGAGCTCAAGCGACGTTTTCCTTCGCGCAAGGGACTAGTTGCAGCATGGCGAGTGCCCGGGGCCATGCCGGACCCACAAGAGGTACTTCTCGTCTCAGTTGACGGGCAATTTCCATGGACACTCCCACGCATCGCTCTCGCTGAGCCTACGAACGGAATCAGCTACCCGCACGTGGAGGCCGATGGCCAGATCTGCGTTGCGCCGACTAGCGCCGTGTACGAGATCCCGGTCGGCATCCGGCACGTTGAGGCGCTCATCGGCGATACCGCAGCATTGCTCGCGCAAGGAAGCGCAGGCACTAACGACGACGACTTCTTCGCTGAGGCTCACAGCTATTGGGGCCTCATTGCGCCAGCGGCGGGGTCGTTCCTCCTCATTCACAGACCACCAACTAGGCATGCGCTGCTGGCGGCCGCTGATTGCGGTGCGCACGTTGTCGTGGGCGAATCCAAGCCGGCGGTCGAGGCTTGGGCGCAACGCGCGCAACAAAGGATTGGCCCGCCCGAGCAAGCTTTGCTCTTGGCGCTGGATGCGCCTCTGCATCCGCGAGACTATCCGCTGACCCCTCGCAACCTTGTGGTGTTCGCAGAGCGTGTCGGAGCTTCCCAGGTACTGCAGGCGGCAGTGAAGAAGTGGACCTTCAAGGCGCCACTCCGAGTTGTCATTTCGTTCCCGCACTCGGGGCAGCGGGTCTACCTCGGTGGCGAGATTCAGTCACCGTCCACAGTACGCCTGCCCGGCTCGCGGGAACCTGGCATCCGCGGCTTCCGACCGAAGCCAAGAACCGCGACGGCACGGTTGGTCGCAATGTCGCAGAACCCGAGCAGGTTCAGGCATTGGCGAGCAGTCCCCATCTACCGGAGCTTTCTTCGCGAGCGGACTGCCGGAGGGGGTGCCGCACCTCTGGAGAGGTGCCATGTCGTGGTCATTGGCTGCGGCGCTCTCGGCGGGCAACTCGCGGTTCAGCTCGCACAAGCTGGCATTGGTAGGCTCACCCTTCTGGACAATGACGTTTTGGACTGGCGCAACGTCGGTAGGCACGTTCTGGACGGAGCGTCTGTGGGAAAGAACAAGGCTCTTGCGCTAAAGGAAGCAATCCTGCGTCGATTCCCCGACTCCGAGGTCGATGCGTTCGCCCGGTCGTGGGAGGAGCACTTCGCTCTCGCCCCGGAAGTGTTCGACCAAGCTGACCTCATCATCTCTGCGACAGCCGAACCAGCATCAAATCTGCACCTTGACCAGCTGTCGAAGTCCTGCGAAGTGGCGCCCGTCGTCTTCGGTTGGATGGAACCCTTTGCGGTGAGCGCGCACGCCGTCTTTAGGCACCCAGCGGGCCCTGGGTTGGCTGACCTAGTGGATGAGTGCGGCTTGTTGCTCGAGCCGATCGTCGATAGAGAGACTGCCCCGGCTCTACCGAGAGAGCCCTCATGTGGCGCCTTCTTTCAGCCTTACTCCTCCCTCAGCGCCCTGGCATGCGTAGGACTTGTAGGGGAGATGGCTGTCGACTCCCTGCTTGGCCGTGTCCCTGGTTCGACGACGAGAACTTGGGTGGGTCCAGCATCCGCCTTCCATGACAATGGTCTCTCTATCACGCCGGTCTGGCATGAGCGCCTTAACCGTCAGGGCTTCTCGCGAATTTACGACCGCCTGATTCTTGAGGTGCCGACGTGAGGTACACGCATAGAGACGGCGCGATTCGCCTCGCTGCGCATTGCCTTGAGACGCTGGAGGCACACCGCCAGCGCACGCGCTTCCACAGGGAAAACGGCGGTCAGTTGTTCGCCCGGTATAGCGACGGCGTACTGGTTGTCGAGCAAGCAACATGTGTCAAGGGCGCACGTAGCCGGTTCTCGTTCCATCCGAATAGGGGTGAAGAGCAGCGTGAGATTGACGCTCTGTTTGAGCAGGGGCTTCACTACGTCGGTGACTGGCATACGCACCCCGAGGGCAGGCCAACACCGTCGACTCCCGACCGTACGAAGATGCTTGAGATTTTTCAGCAGTCGAAGCACCTGTTACCCTACATGCTCATCGTAATTGTCGGGCTTGAGCCGTTCCCGGCTGGACTCTTCCTGGGAGCGGTGGAGTCAGGCCAAATCATCGAGCTGGCGTGTTGCCGGTGACGTTGGTGGCAGCCAAAGCGACCTAGGGCCGCTGCGAGCTCGCCGACCGGGCCACGGAGTGACCAAGCTGAGCCCGATACCAACTGGGCTTCCCGGGCTTGCCCGTATTGTCCGCAAGGCGGGTGTGGCATCTTTCCGGGCACAGCAGTCACGCGCCGCGGCTGGGGTCGAACGGCCGGTTCCGGCGGCTGCCGACACTCGCTTTCGCAAAACGAGAGACCCCACCCAGTCTGTTCCTGACGTTCAGCTGGCAAAGTCGAGCGGCAGGTGATGGCCGAACTCTGTCGTTCTGTATTCATGCAAATATGCTAACGAAACGCACAATACCAAGTCAGTCAAGGCTTGAGAATACTTAAAAAACACAGCGTCCACCCAATAATCCGGAGTCTACAAGTGCAAACCTGTCAGAGTTATCTCACTCCGTCCACCGTTTAATCCGGATGCCCAAGGATTCCAACATTAATCTCGACAAACTCGAGCAGGTTTTTTCCGCCTGTTAACGAAGCGTCCTGCCCAACCTCGTCGGGAATCTGCAAATCTAGTATCAATAGGTCAAACTTCACGGTCTTCATGAGCCGAAGCGCGTCTTTAGCACTTGCTACGAGAGTGATGTCGGACTCTCCAATTCTATTTAGAACCGAAGCAATAATTTTTGCTTTATCTTCGTATTGGTCGTCAACGATTAGTGTTTTCATTTTCTCACGTCAACCTATTTATGAATCCGGTTAAATCTTTTTTCCATCCTACAATCCCCGAGTTGTAGTGTATTGCGCCCCAGAAAAAATCGGAATATTTTTCCATGAGCTGATCAAGTAACTCCTCTAAAGTTACAGTGCCTTTTTCGAACGATTTATACTGGGTAATAACAACTACGGGGTACATAATTCCCCTTAGTTTCATTTGTGCCATTATCTCTCTGCCGGCAAAGCTTTCCGGTTTGCTACCACCACCGTCATCGTCCTCTGAGTCGAAATTTGGCATACTCATGTCCAGCAAAATGAGGTCGAATTTCCCTTCTGTAAGAATTTTTTTTAATCCGGATCGAAGCGACTCGCATTCGGTAATTAAAACGTGGTCTCCGATAATTTCATTGATATGGGACTTAATATCTTCCCTTTTGTCAAACTCATCTTCAACGATCAATATCTTCATGAAAACTGACCTTTTCAAGTTCTGAATTGCTAATTAATATTGAGACAACGAACCTTTCGGCACTCTCATATCCAAATACAATTTCATGCGCTAATCCTAGGTCCTTTGCTAACGATTTCCATACTTTGAAGAAGCCGCTTCCTCCCTCTCCTTGGGAGGCCTTCAATGCAAATGCCTCTTTACCATATGACTCTCTATAATACTCGAGCGCTTGATTCGCAGCCGAAATGTCTTCAACAGGGGCGCAATTGTTGGAAACAGATAACGCTGCGCCATCCAACCCTCTCTCAAGCCGAGTCTGTATATTCAATTCACCCTTAGGAAGATTCGATTTGGTTACACAGTTCTCGAGAAGGACGTAAAGAACATCTACAAGATAGCTCAAAGTTCGGCCTTGAAACTCAATGTTACTTGAGTCGAAATGCTCAATATCAGCGTCGGCAGATCGCCTTGCAATGGTTACTGCAATGTCCGAGTCAAATTTTGGCACGGTAAGGCCCTGTGACCGTCTAAACCAGCAAATAACTGTATCTATTGCAGCAGTTAAACTGACCCTTGCCCGGTTGACGGATGCTCGAAATTCGTTAATAGCATCACTGGCTCCTACAATTTTAACCACTTCGTTTTCCAAGTCATCCAGTAGGCGATGGGACCGCGCACGAAAATCTGCCGAAATTTTATTGCGAATTATTTCCAGATTCTGTTCGGTTCTATCCCACAGCCATTGAGTAACAAGTTTAACGAAATCGCTGTACTCGGCTGTCTCTTGGAGGTGTCTTTGTAGGCAATAGGATTCGAAGGCCGTAGTTGAGTAGTTGAAAAGGGCTGACTCAGTCAATGTTCCCTTGTCGAGGCCGGTCATTTCTTGGTCGAATACATTAATTTGAAACCAGCGATCATTCACCTCGTTAATCAATGTATCGTATTTTGAAGAAAATTCGGCGAGCGTCTTATCGACTGAAGCGATACTGGAAGCAGGAAGCGATGAAAAACGATCAGGCCATACAGAATTCCTCTTGTAGCCCGAAGATGATTTAGGCTTTGGCGATAGTAATCCCTCTGACGATACACATTTGCGCAAAGTATTTGGAAAATGGCCGTGGCGGATACGAGTGCTTAGATGACCGCTAAGCCCCTTTACTCCAAATGTAAATTCATCACGCGCAATTTTGCATAGCTTTAGAAAAGCTGTGTTTTTCTCGTTTAAAACTATATCCTGCACGTGCATTGAGTACGCGTAGCTCATTATCAACGGGTCTTTTTTTAGCGTCTCATAGAGATTTGCTAGGCCAGACTCGTCGTCGTATTCGGTGTAATCTTGGGAGCGGAATTTATTGAATCTATCATACAGAAGCCTGTATTCGGTTGATGCCATAAATCCGTCGGTTTCGGAGTAAATTCGGCTATTTTCGACGTGTTTGGTAGCCTCGAGAAGAACCTGTCTCCGAGTGCGTTCTTTAACCTCAGAAACCATGCGCTCAACAGAGTGGCGCTTCTCGACTAAGCGTTTACATATTTCTATCCTGCACTCTTCGATCTCTTTCGCGTTATCGAAAAATAGATATAACTTCATCACGTCCGGAATGCATATATACTCCAAGAAATATAGGCGTTTTTGTTCATGTATAGTCGATGCGGCGAATAATTCGAGAGGTGAATTCAAACAGTTGATGTTTAAAAATCGTTCGAAACTGTATCGAAGTGCAGCGTCGTAAGCATCATCGATATATCGGTAGTGAAACGAGAGGGCGATTGGTATAGAAATGTTTTTAGATGAGCTGGCAAGGTTTTCGCATACCGACGACACGATGCGGGAATCAAGTGTGCGAAGGAGATGTGGGTTGTCCATTATGGCCTGTACGTATAAGTCAACAGCTGCCTCGGGTTGGCCTGCTGCAATATACGAATTTATTAATAGCTTACAGGCCTCATAAGCAATGGATTGATCTTCTACACGCAGCAACTGCTCAAGAAGTGGAATGGCATCCTTATTTTTTCCATGTTCAATTAAAGATTTTGCACAATATTTTCGTGCGCGCAATTTTTCCACATTCACAAGCTCAAGCGCTTCAGGATCCGAACCGGCCGTGTTCCAAGCATAATCATGGAGCTTAACGACCACTGAATTGGGCATGGCAGCACGCATCCCTTCAACATATGTCTGGCGTAACGGCTCTGGTATGCAACGTACTTTCAAAGGAGTGCACACGCCGGACAAACTTATTGATGCTAGGTCGATGCCCAAATTCCGCTTCATTGAAATAAAACGGGTTTCCCTAGTCACTAAATGTTGTAATTCCTGGAACCAGGGAAGCATCCCAAAAGCGTTGCAATGTT
>SSHC01000005.1 GCA_008017265.1 Aeromicrobium sp. | reverse complement strand
GAATCCCTTGCTTGACGTTACCGTCGTAGATCGCCCAGTCCATTGTTCGATCTGCGTTAGAGATCGGCACGATGACTTCGATTCCGCGCTCGTTCAGCAGTTCGAGTAGTGCCTTTGTGCCGGGTTCGGCAGGCAGGGAAAGGTAGCAAGCAACCCGTTTGGCAGAACCCAAAGCACGCCAGGAAGCAGCATGGTGGGCGATCGAATAGTCCGCATCTCGCAACTCTGTAGCGGTTCGCACCCGCCGTTGTGTGAGGAATGTTGCCCTTTGTTTTTGCTTCAACTGCTTCACGGCGTCGCTCATAGGGTTAGCCTAGTCCGAATGGAAGGTCTACAGATCGCGAAAGCGCGGATGTCTCGCGCGGGCGTACCTCAGCAAGCAATCGACGTTTTCGAGAACTTTTATCACCAGCTCGAACACGGCGCTACTGGACTGATCCCAGAATCGGACATCCTTCCGCTTGACAACGTTGACCGGGTGGCCGATCTGAGCTTCGATCGTGCCACGATGCAAGATGCCGCACGGCGCACGGTCGTCATCAAGCTCAACGGTGGGCTCGGTACGTCCATGGGGATGGAATGCGCCAAGTCGCTTCTCGAAGTTGCCGAGGGCGAAACCTTCCTTGACATCATCGTGGAGCAAATGCGCCATTTGCGCGCCGACTTGGGCGTCAACACGCCGCTCATGTTCATGAACAGTTTCCGCACTCAAGACGACACGCTTGCTGCCCTCGCGAAGTATGAGGACTTGCCGATCGAAGGCATCCCCCTGGACTTCATGCAGAACCAAGAGCCGAAGCTGCTTGTTGAGACTCTTTCACCAGTGGACTGGCCAGCCGACCCAACGCTCGAATGGTGCCCGCCAGGCCACGCCGACATCTACACGGCGCTCAACTGTTCGGGGACGCTCGACACGTTGCTCGCTGCGGGTATTCATTTCGCGTCGTTCTCTAACGCCGACAATCTCGGCGCGTATCCCAACCCGGAAATGATGGCGTGGTTCGCTGCCTCGGGTGCTCCATACGCGGCGGAAGTGTGTCGGCGTACGAAAGCGGACGTGAAAGGCGGATACATCGTGGTCCGCAAAGACACTGGTCGGCTCGTGTTGCGTGAAACGGCGCAAATTCCTGCTGAGGACCGTGACATTGCTGATGACCTCAACGTGCACCGGTATTTCCACACCAACAATCTGTGGATCGATCTGCGGGCACTGCGCGCCAAACTCGACGAAACCGGTGGAGTTCTCGATCTGCCGCTGATCCGCAATGAAAAGACTGTCGACCCGACAGACCGCACCTCGCCGAAGGTCATTCAGATCGAGTCAGCAATGGGTTCAGCGGTCGGCATTTTTGATGGTGCGACGGCAATCGAAGTTCCCCGGGCCCGTTTCTTGCCAGTCAAGACCACCAATGATCTCTTGCTGATGCGCTCGGACGTGTACGAGATCGGCGTGGACCATCGCGTCCGCCAAATCGCCGACCAAGTGCCGCTCGTCTACCTTGATCGCGACTTCTTCGCGAACGTGGCCGATTTTGATGCGCGCATCGAAGGCCGCGTTTCTTTGCGTAACGCCGAGTCGTTCGCCGCTATCGGCGACTGGACTATCGGAAACGGTGTTGAGGTGCATGGTGCAGTCGTGATTGAAACCAAAACTCCCGCGGTTATTGAACCCGGAACTGTGCTGGAGGGCAAAAAAGAGCCTGATTCTGCTGCCGTGAAATAGGAAAATCTGCGGTGACGCGGACCACATGCAACTCTCAAGTACCGTCGGCAACTAGGCTGGCTGCATGTCGGCTGGTGAAATGCCGGCACGCCCTCGTCCGCACAGCATCGCGGAAGGCCGTGCCACTATCGAGGATCATCTAGAAGCAGTTCTGCGCGAAGTGGGGCCGCTCGCTGCCTATGATCAGCCCATCGTCGAGTCATTGGGACTCACTCTCCACGAGAACATTCTGGCCGACGAAGACCTTCCTCGATTCGACACCGCCGATATCGATGGCTTCGCCGTGAACTCTGGAGATTTGGCGTTGGCGTCAGTGAACGACAACGTATCGCTCCCCGTGGTGTCTGAGGTGATCGCCGGTTCAGGCAAGCACTTCGCGATCAGTCCCGGCTCGTGCGTCAAGATCATGGCCGGTGCGCCGATCCCGCGCGGCGCCGATGCCGTCGTTCCGAACGACCTCGTTGTCGCGGGGAAGAACCAAGCTGTTTTCTCAGCATCGATCGTGCATGCCTACGGAGTACGTCGCAAAGGTGAAGATCGCGAAAGCGGGCAGGTGGCCTTGGCGGAAGGGGCCGTCATCGGGCCTCGTGAAATCGGGCTGCTCGCGGCGCTCGGGCGAGAGCGCATTAAGGCGCGCCCGCGGCCGCGTGTAGTGATCATGTCGACCGGACGGGAACTTCGCGAACCCGGCAAACACCTCGACACTGATTCGGTTGCCGATGCCAACACATCGATGCTCGCATCGGTCGTGCGATCGCTCGGCGCAATCGCCTATCGGGTGGGCGTCGTGGACGACGACCCTCGAACCTTCAAACGCGTTCTTTCTGATCAACTCGTTCGTGCTGACCTCGTGGTGACGACGGGTGGAATTGGCGAAGGCGATCGCGCCATGGTGAAACGCACCCTTTCAGACATCGGCGAGGTCACATTCCGTGACGTCGCCCTGCTCCACGCTGCCCCACAAGGCTTCGGTCGCGTTTTTGAGGAGCAGACGCCAGTCATCACGCTGCCTGGCGATCCGGTCGCCGCGTATACCTCGTTTGAGTTGTTTGTGGTGCCGGCGATTCGTCGGATGATGGGACTCGTGCCGTACCGCCGACCTCAAGTGCATGCCGTCTTAACCCAAGACATCGCCTCCCCGCTGGGTGAGCGCGAGTACCGGCCAGCTTTCTTCGAAGTAACGCACAAGGGAGCCAAGGTCACCCCGGTTCCGCCCAGTCACGCTCGCCGCGTCGGTTCGCTCGCGCGCGCAAACGCCTTCATCGTGGTCGGTGAAGACGAAGCAGCGCTCAACATGGGCGATCCGGTTCGTACGCTGACGCTTGATCGCCCGTTCTAATGGCGCAAGGTTGGCCGGTCCGGCTGGCCCATGGCCGGGTAGGTGTGCGGCCACTGGTTCGTTCTGACGCAGCGCGAATCGATCGGATTCGTGCCGAGAACATTGAATGGCTTGCGCCGTGGGACGCCTCGCTGCCGCCTCAAACTGGCGCACCAATCACGAGTCAGGCGGGCCTAATCAGCTACCAGCGGCGTAAGGCCCGCGAAGGCCTCGCGATGCCGTTTGGAGTCACTGTTGACGGTGAACTTGTTGGACAAGTGACGGTGAACTCGATTACGCGCGGCTCTGCGCTGAGTGCCAGCATCGGATACTGGATCTCGAAAGCATTCGCTGGCCAGCAAATTACCCCGTTGGCGGTCGCGATGGTGTCAGATCACCTGCTCACGACTGCCGGGCTGCATCGGGTTGAGATATCCATTCGGCCCGAGAACAAAGCGAGCATCCGAGTGGTTGAAAAGTTGGGCTTCGACGAAATCGGGCTGGCGCGCGGCTATCTGCATATCAACGGCGAGTGGCGAGATCACCGTATTTTCCAAGTTCTGGCAGGCGACGTTCCGCACCCACTGGTGGCGAGGCTGGAGTCGCAGTCGGGGCCGACCGCGAAATAATTCCGTGACTTGTGTGAACTCTGTGGCGAGACACGCCTCAACTTGCAGGCTTCTCGCGCTCGTGCGATCTAACGTTTGATGCATGGATGGATCAAGCGGACTCATCATTGCGTTCTTGGTGGTTGCCTGGGCCGCCTATTTTGTTCCGCTTGTCTTGCGCCGATATGACGAAGTTTCCAAGAACGAGTCGGTAGATGCGGGCGCCAATCGCAAGACTCTCGCTTCGGTAGACAGTCGAGCCAGCCGCCCGGTTGCGCCATCGGTACCTAACGCCCACGTT
Organism: Aeromicrobium sp.; assembly: GCA_008017265.1. Lineage (GTDB taxonomy): Bacteria > Actinomycetota > Actinomycetes > Propionibacteriales > Nocardioidaceae > Aeromicrobium. Next base: position 22,960 of record SSHC01000005.1, on the reverse strand, counting down.
GAAACTGAGGCACCTCGTCCCCGAATCTCTCGTCAAGCTGAGATCATCGCGGCTCGCCGTCGACGCAACACTCTGTTGACGCTCGTGGCCTCCCTCGCCGCTGTTATTGGTGTGGCTGCGGCTGGCATCATCACGTGGTGGTGGGTTGCTGCTCCTGTTTTCTTAATCGCGGCGTGGCTTGTTGCTTGCCGCATCATGGTTCGTAACGAGCGCGGCATGGGCAAGGTCCGTTTGCCAAAGCTGAACCTCAACTTCGCGACGCAACCCTACGAAGACTCGTACGACGAAGAGCTCACTGAAGAGATCAATCTCAACGGTGCTGAGCCGCAAGTTTCGCGCGTCGCGTCCATGTGGGACGTCGCAAAAGCGAAGGTTTCGTCCGTCCGTTCCACGGCCGGACGAGTCGCCGTAAAGAGCGCACCGGTTGCTTCCGGCGTTGACACCGAAGCGACGATCGTCGTCACCGATCAGCTTGAAGAGTATGACCCTGACACGCGTCACGTCATGGAGAAAGATGTTCCGCTGGGTGCCGATGCGCTTGATGAACAACTCCAGATCGCGGTGCCGAGCGTGGCTACCGGATCGGGCGACACGCTGTGGGATCCGCTGCCGGTGACAGTCCCGACCTATGTGACCAAGCCTCGTGCTGGTCGCACCGTCCGTACCATCGACTTCAGCCAGCCTGGTACCTGGACATCAGGACATATCGAGGGTGAACAGACTGAATTGCCTGGCGTTTCGGAGACTCGCGGTGATGAAGCCGACGGCACGCACCGCAAGGCTGTCGGTCACTGACCTGCTCCTGCTGAAGGTGCACCGGCCTATTGTTATTCTGTAAACCGTTCTAGGGGCATTGGCGCAGTTGGTAGCGCGCTTCGTTCGCATCGAAGAGGTCAGGAGTTCGAATCTCCTATGCTCCACCCACTGTGACTCAGGCGACGGACTGCGCACGCATTACTCGTCGCTGCCGGTCGGCCAATAAAAACTATCCGGGGTGGCGCGTGCCCCGAAGATCGCTTGGCCGACGCGCACCACTGTTGAACCTTCTTCGATCGCAAGCTCGTAGTCCCCAGACATGCCCATCGACAGTTCGCCAGCACCGATCAGGTCGGGGTCGTCATCACGGATCTGGTCTCGCAGGGCGCGAAGCTTGGCAAAGCACGGGCGAACCCGGTCGGGGTCATCGCTGAAAAAGGCAAGCGTCATGAACCCTTGAACATCTAACGATGAGTAGGCGCGAAGTTCGCGTAGGAATGCGAGCGCATCTTCAGGTTGCACGCCGTACTTTTGCGGCTCAGCCGAGGTGTTCACTTGCACAAAGACCGGCAGGCTGCGGCCCAAAGCTTGAAGTCGTCGGTCAAGTGCAGCGGCAACTTTGGCGCTATCGAGTGCCTGAAACTCTGAAGCATAGGCGGCGACATCGCGGGCCTTGTTCGTTTGCAAGTGGCCGATGATCGACCAACGCACATCGAGGTCGGCCAAGGCGTGATACTTACGCGTTGCTTCTTGCACTTTGTTTTCGCCAAGTTCGCGAAGGCCAGCTGCAACGGCAACGCGAATCCGGTCCTCTGGCACGGTCTTGCTCACCGGAAGAAGCCGGACTGAAGCCGGATCGCGATCGACGCGCGCCGCGGCGGCTGCAATGCGAGCGTTCACGGCCGCTGTTTGACGAACAAAGTCCTCAACTGTTGTCGCAGTTGGGAACTCGGACTCGTTGTGCGCAGGGGACGTCATGGAGTCAAACTAACAAGCCGACGTTGGCAACCATGGCCGATGCGCTGAAGATCAGGCAGAAACGACACGCTCGAGGTGCGGGTGACGGGCGCGGATCTCTTTCTCCAAGCGGTTGTGGAGCGTGAAACTGATCGCGGGGCAATGCGAACAAGCGCCGCTGAACTCAACTTCAACGACATTTCCGTTCACGCTCGACAAGGCAGCATCCCCACCGTGGGAACGTATGACGTCTCCCACGGGGCCGGCCAGCACGTCCTGGGCGACGTGTCGCAGCACAGCGTCGTCGCATGGTTCGATCACCCAATGGTCAGGTGCGGCGAGCGCTTCAACGAGGGCTTCGCGAACGGCTGGGCCCTGGGTGGACCAGGACTCGTCCGGGTGAATCCACAGCCAGACGGCAGAATCTTCGACGAGGCCCGCGGTCAGGACGCGATCGGTGAAAAACTGCGCCAGAGGCGAGGGGAACCCAATCGGCAAGCCGACCGGTAGCGTGCCCGCCGGAATAACCCAACGAATGATGGACGAATTCGAGGCGACGCGTTCGGGGTGGATCGCGATCGACGTGACAGTGGCACTCATGTGACAAGCCGCACGAGACTTGCCGCGAGGAACGCCATCGTCCAGGCCACGACGAACATGTAGCCAAACGCGATCGCTGGCCAGCGCCATGATCCCGTCTCGCGACGCAGAACCCCGACCGTCGACATGCACTGCAAGGCGAACGCAAAGAACATGAGCAACGCCGCAATCACCGATGGTGAGAAAAGTGGATCGCCTTTATCGGGGCCGTTGAGAACCTTCATGTCTTGCAATGCAGTGAGCGGCTCGTCGGGGTTTTCGGCAGCCGCAACTTGACCAAGGGTCGCTACGAATACTTCGCGTGCCGCTAGTGACGAGACGATGCCGATGTTGATCCGCCAGTCAAAGCCAAGCGGAGCAAAAACGGGTTCGACAGCCTTGCCGACACTCGCCGCGTACGAGTTGTCCAAAACGTAGGCACTCATGGCGGTCTCGCTGCTCGTGTCGACTCCGGCGGCGTCCATCTCGGCGAGTGACCGCTGCGGGAAGTTCAAAAGTAACCACAAGACGATCGTGGTCACCATGATGATCGAGGTGACTTTGCGGACGAACGCACCAGCCGAAGCCCAAACTGCCGAAACAACGGCTTGAAGTTTGGGGACCTGATACGGCGGAATCTCCATGTAGAACGGAAGCAGCGCGCCTGAGCGTCGAGACAACCGTGTGGCAATCGCGGCGACCAGCATCGCCGAAACTGCGCCAAGAAGATACATGCCAAACAAGATCAGTCCGCGAACGTTGAAGGGGCCGAACCGCTCGTCTGGGTCAACCAGCAGGCCGATTAACAGCACATAGACCGGCAACCGGGCAGAACAGGTAATCAGGGGCGCGGCCATCATCGTCGCGAGTCGGTCTTTAGCCGACGGCAGCGAACGCGTAGCCATGATGCCGGGGATGGCGCACGCGACAGACGACAACAGTGAAACGAAGGCTCGCCCCTCGAGCCCGGCTTTGGCCATCACGCGGTCCATCAGGAATGCCGCGCGAGCCATATAGCCCGATCCCTCGAGGATCGCGATCATGACGAACAGCAGGGCAATTTGTGGCAGGAATACGAGCACCCCGCCCACGCCACCGAGGAGCGCTTCCGACACGAACGCACCCAACCAGCCGATCGTGATTGCGGCATCGGCCTTCGCGCCAAGCCACGCGAAAAACACTTCGATCTGCTCCTGCATGGGAGCCGCAACAGCGAAAATCGTCTGGAAGAAGGCGAACATCACGATGAAGAAAACGAGTGTTCCCCACACCGGATGAAGCAAGACTGCGTCAATCTTGGCGGTGCGACGATCGGGTTCGGGCGGCTGATAGGAGGCGGTCGAGAGCACGGATTCGGTCCACGCCGTGAGTTGGGCTGCGTCCGCCGGTGGCGCAATGACGGGGCTCTCCCACGAGCCGAACTCCGCGAGTGTTGCCTTGATTTTGTTCACGCCTTGGCGTTCACCCGACGTTGCGGGTATGACGCGAATGCCGAGTGCGCGGCTCAGTGCGGACGCATCAATATGACCTCCGCGACGCTGCAAATCGTCGGTAAACGTCAAAACGAGAATGGCAGGGATGTTGTGCCGTAGTACCCGTGCGAGAAATCCGAGTGAGCGTTGAAGTGTTGTCGAGTCGAGGACGATGATGATGCCATCAGGCGCCTCATCGACTCCTGACAAGACATCGACGACGACCTGTTCGTCAGGACTGATGGCGTCGAGACTGTATGTGCCAGGGAGGTCTTCTAGGATCACCGTCGAATCGCCAACGCGCGTCTGACCTAGGTGTTTTGCCACGGTCACGCCAGGGTAGTTGCCCGTCTTGACGCTCAACCCCGACAGTGCGTTGAACAGGGTCGACTTTCCTGAGTTGGGGTTCCCGATGAGTGCGAAGCGTCGCTTTCCTGCAAGGGTGATCTGAGTGCTGGTCCCCGGTTCGCAATGTGAAGAACTCATGAGTCCTCGCGAACAACGATATGGCGTGCTTGTTGGGCGCGCAGCGCGACTTCGTACCCGGCGAGTCGATAAATTCGCGGATCGCCAAGCGGTGCGGCGCGAAGCACCTGAATTGGTGTTCCGGGCGTGAAGCCTAAGTCAAGTAGCCGTTGGTGGATCGTTGGGTCAAGCTGCGGATCGATCTCCTGCACAATTGACGTTCGCCCAGTTTCTACACGATCGAGCGTGTCGCGAGAATCGACACGGCGGCCAGTGCGTGAGAAAAAACGGCCTTGCGTTTGAGTGTGGGAGAGTACGGAGATCACATGACTAAGGCTAGCCTTAGCATGGTTCACGGTCGGGGGTCGCGGAATTTACACGTGACCGATATGACATTGGAATTTTTCGCCCAAGTTCCAACAAATGACGTTACTTTTTAGCTTCGGCTCGATCGAGGCGGAACCAGCGCCAGTAGACCAGTGCGCCGATGAGCGCCCCCGCTGAATTGAGGATCATGTCGTACATCGTGTCGAAATATCCGCGTGAGTGGCGAGTATTTGTCAGTTGGTCTGAAATCCATTCCCCGATTTCCCAAATCGATCCCACGCCGAGCCACGAGAGCCACAAGGCCGTGACGAGTAGCCAAGCGGCATCGGCTTGAAACTTGTGAAGCACCAGTCGAGCTAACCCCATGATGCCGATGAGAGAGAAAACAAAGTGCGCGGCGTCGTCGTACCAGACGATCTTGTCGTAAAAGTTCAGTCCCCAGCCGAGAACCGCGCCGGCGACCAGCGTCGCGAGCACCAGCACAACGAGCGCATCGCGAATGTATCGCCAGGCAAGAAGACACAAAATGATGCCGCACGCCATCGTCAACTGAGTGAAAAAGTCGGTCCCTTGAACGCCAACCACGGCTGCAGCAATGATCGTGACAATTGTGAAACTGGCGACTGCCCAGTGCAGCGGTCGTAGTTCGGCAGGCGGTTCTGCTGAAGCAGCCGTTGATAAAGGCGTTGCCTCGCTTGTTTTTTGGTTTTCTGGGGACATGTCCACGGTTCAGCAATCTGTTGGCGATTCAGTGTTGGCACTGAAGGTCGTCAATGATTCTACCGGTTTTACTTAGAGCAGGCGGTCAATGTTGTCCCAATCGCCTATGCCACCGTTGGCTCTGGCTCGATTTCGGATTGATTGCGCGTCGAGAACACCGCAACCGTACCGGTGGCGAAACCCAATGCGATGCCCGTGAGGATCGAGATCAGGATCGTGCCGACCATCAAGCCCGCATAGGCACCGAGACTCGAATCGGTGAGCACCGACATCAAGAGCGCTCGCGACACGTTCGCAGCGATGAGTGCAAAGAACGTGGCAGTGAAGGCCGAACGGAATGCTTGCGCACGGGTGGGGTTCGGGTGCGTCCGAGCCGAATGTGAAAGGTGAAGAAGCGCCGCAACAAACAAAACAGCGACACCGATGATGTCGATGAGCCAGTAATCGAGTGCTCCGCGACCAAGGGGGGTCAAACGCAGAGGTGGGATGAAGCTCGTGGTGCCGACTGCGGATGGCAATACCAGGTAGGGGACAGCAGTACGCGCTCCAACCACCACCGCGCCCAACCCGGAAATCGTGACGATTGCCAGTAGGGTACAAAACACCCCTAAGTGTTGTTTGATCACGCGCATGATTGTCATGCTAACGACAAAGCCACCTGAATGAGGAGCGCTATGGAACTGAAAAGGCGTTCATTTTGGTTCTTTCTTGTGCTCGTGGTGCTTGCCGGAGGACTTGCCGCCTTCATGCGGCGCGATGCCGAGCCTTCTGCGCAACGGTTCCTGACCGATGAGTACGGCCGCACTATCGTCGCGCATGGTTTCAACACGGCGAACTCAGCTAAGTCAACGAAAAACGGGCTCCCTGAATTTACCGAAGCCGACCTCAAGCGCGAACACGCCGATATGGGAACGAACTTCGTGCGCTTTTTGATCTCGTGGCGTGCTGTCGAACCCAAGCCTGGTTTCTACGACACCGACTATCTCGATTCAGTTGCCCAACGCATTGCTTGGTATGAGTCGCGCGGATATACCGTGATGTTGGATATGCACCAAGACCTGTGGGGAGTCGGGATTCGGTCGAAAGGAAACCAAGTAGGAAACGGTGCGCCAGAATGGGCAACGCACACTGACGGCAAAGCGATTAACCACCACGACATGTGGGAGTTGTACTACCTTGACCCGGGCGTCATCCGCGCATTCGATCATTTTTGGGGCACCACCGGGAAGCACCCCGAGCTTGCAGAGCATTACGCAAATGCCTGGCACGCAGTAGCTAAGTACTTCGCCGACAACGAAACGGTGGTCGCCTACGACTTGATGAATGAGCCCTATGGCGGTTCAATTCAAGGTCCGGCCTTTGAGGCTGGCGCACTGACTGACCTCTACCAAGAGACGACCAACGCGATTCGGAGCGTGGATCAAGACACATGGATTTGTGTCGAACCGCAAGCGATCGGCTATAACTGGGGTGCGCCTTCTGGCCTGGGATTCATAGACGACCCGAGAAATGGCGACCCGCGCATCGCGTTCTGTCCCCACATTTACCCACTGCCGATGGACTTGGGTGGCGGATACGAAGGTGACAACAAGAAACTCGTTGATGCCACGATCGAGGCTTGGCGAAACAACACTCTTCGGACGGCACAACGACTCGGCGGCGTGCCCATCATCCTCGGCGAATACGGCTTGGATACCACCAAACCAGGAGCACTGGACTACGTCGAAAAGGTGTTGTCGGTGACCGGAGAGATGGGCGCCGGCGCAGTCTATTGGTCGCGCGATGACGGCTCGTGGGGGCCCTACGAAAGTGATAGTTCCGAACGTAATCTCGTCTCGGTCTATGACCGGATCTACCCACGCGCCATCGCGGGTACGCCGCACAGTTGGCGTACCGATGGCAACCGGATAGAGATAACGATGACGCCGAACCCAAAAATTGTGGCGAAAACCGAAATCCAATTGCCGCGCATTGGATTCGAGAACGGCGTCAACGTCTCAGGGGGCTCACTTGTGAGCTGGGATGAGAAGCGACGTATCGCCTTGATCGACGTTGCCGGGAAGTCCACGACCACCGTCGTCGTCTCGCCTAAATAGGCGATTGGTCTAGGAACGGCGCCGGCGCACGATCCACCAACCCAAGCCGGTGACGATGCCAATGGGGATGAGCCACGGCAACATGAAACCGACTCCGGCAACTGTCGCATTGAGCACTGACACGAGCGAGTTCCAACCGCTAATGAGACCGCCACGGAAGCCGCCGGGATTCACCGCGTTAGCGGGGGCAACTTCGGCGAGCGTGACGTCAATCGTGGCGAGGGCCGTTTGGTCGCCTAACGATTTGCGCTGAGCCTGCAGGCCTTCGAGTTCGGCTTGGCGTTGCGACAGTTGGGTTTCCGCGTCGAGTAGATCGCGAGTGTTTTTGGCGTTCGTCATGATCGACTGCAGGCGTGCTGTCGACACTTTCAACGATTCAATCCGGGCATCGAGATCACGCACTTGTTGATCGACCTGAACCCGTTGCACGGATGAGTGTTCAACCTTGCCGAGTTCATTTACCATCGTGGTGAATTCGTCTACTGAGGTGCCAGGGACGCGCACAGTCATGGTGATGTCACTACCTTCGCTTTGGCTCATCGACTCATTGTCAATTCGCCCACCCAAGGCGGCAACCTTCTCGCGGACTTCGGCTCGGGCTTTCGCCGAGTTTTTGACCCGCACATCAAGCGAACCTGTCACGATGACGTTTTCGGTTGAAACCTTCGTGACATTTTCGCTTGCGACGCTGCCAACTTCCGGGGCAAGCGCTTTCGAGTCTGCCGAGCCGGTCACGTCAACGTCGCCCACCATGTCGGCGTACGAAGTGCCGCCCCCGGTTTGAGCAGCTCTTTCGGATTGAATCAAACCGGTGGACTGGAGTGCGTAGTTGAAACCGAGTCCGGCTGTCCCGAGGATGCCGATGGCGGCCGCTGCCGCGATGAGTGGCATGGCGCGCTTCTTCTTGCTTGGAGTTTCGGCGGTTCGGCTCATCACGTTCGTGCGCATGGCGGCAATCCGTTCTCGCGTAAGTACATCGGTGTCTTTAGTCATGATTCCTCCCTGACGTCGGCAAGATCATTGCGAAGACGTTTCTTGAGTCGGCTGAGTCGGTTGCGGACGGCCCCATGCGAAATTCCAAGTCGGGCTGCGGCCTGCTCATAACTCAGTTCTTCTTCAACACACAGGTCAAACAACTCGCGGTCGATGGCCGAAAGCCCGTCAATAGCGTGGGCGATGTGGTTGGCGACAACGTGGGTGTCAACAACTGATTCAGGCTCACTCGCGGTGTCCGCCGTGATTTCTTCGACCAGCGTCAATGTCGGGTTGCGGCGAGACTTTCGTGCAGCATTCAGAGCCAGATTGCGTGCAGTAACGAGTAGCCACGGCAAGGCAGACTGCTTCGCCAAGAACACCGTGTCGCGTTTGAGCCACAGGGTGCAGAAGGCTTCCTGCGTGATGTCTTGGGCCGAATCTGCGTCCTGAACCACGCCGTAGGCCTGCCAAAAGACTGCCTTAACGTGACGGTCGAAGAGTTCGCCAAAAGCTGCCTGCTCGCCGTGTCGTGCCTTGGCAAGCAGGGTCTCGTCGGTGGTTGAGTCGCCTGAATCTGTCGTCATCATGGTGAACTCATGGTGGGGCATCACACCTATAAATGTCACGCACCGCCACAACGTCTCACAGTTTTTTACGAACCAGCCGTCGTGTTAAATCCACGAGTCGAACCACATGCGCGCATGCCAGTCGTCATAGGGGATCAGCGAGTTAGTCCACAGCGGCCACAGCCACCACGCCAGGGCGAGGGCGGCTACTAGGAAAAGCCCTATTGGAGCCCAATGCCAGCGAGGGCGCCCGAAACGTTCGTAGAGAGCGTGCATGACGAGTACGAGGCCGAGCGTCAAGAACGGCAAAATTGCAATCGAATAGAACGTGAAAATGGGGCGCGAACCGACTGTGAACCATGGCAACCACGTCGCTGCGACGCCAACAAGAGGAACGCTCCAGACCCAAGAGCGAGTCTTAACCCAAGCGACCGCCGCGGCCAACAGAGCGATCGTTCCCGTCCACCACAGCACGACATTGCCGAGGACGAGTACCTCGCTGATGCACGTGGAATCAGTTGGGGCACCACATTGCGCAGCCGCGACATCCGTGACCGTGTCCACGCTCGTGGGGCGAATTTGCAGAAGCCAGCCGGCGGGGTTCGATTGGTAGGGGTGGTCCACTCCGGCGAGGTAGTCGCCCGTGTGGAATCCATACGTCATGACGTGGAAATGCCACAGCGAACGCAAAGGATCAGTTACCGCCGTGAACCAGGTCGGATCGGTGCGGTTCAGGTAGTCGCCCCAGGGTGCAATATCCCCGTAACCGTGACCGAATCGCTGCGCGAAGACTTCCCAATGGAGGAGCCAACTTGTCCACGTTGCGAGGTAGACGACAAACCCCAGCGCGACGAGGTGCCCGAACGCCGGAACACCAACACGCAAAAGCCGTATGGCGCCATCGGTGATCGACGCAGGTTTGCCACGCAGCACCATTTCCCAAAGGACCATCGTGATGCCGAAGGCTGCAACGACCCACAAGGCGCTCCATTTGGTGCCGACTGCCAAGCCAGCGCACATGCCCGCTGCGAATTGCCATGGTCTGAACCAGCCGACGGGCACGCCGCGCTCAAGTCGAGTCGCGAGCCAGTCGCGATCGGCAGCGAGGCTCGCCACCATGCAAACGAGCCACAGCGTCAGAAAAATATCGAGCAAGGCAATCCGACTCATGACGAAGTGAACACCGTCGATCGTGATGAGCAAGCCCGCGATCGACGCAAACGCCAGTGAACCGGTGAGGCGCAAGGCCAAACGCATGACTACGAGAACGAGGACAGACCCAGCGACAGCGGCCGAGAATCGCCAGCCGAAAGACGTCATCCCGAAGAGTTCTTGGCCAATGGCGATCAACCATTTGCCGCCGTCGGGGTGCACGATCCAGGTGGGTTCAGTCGTGAAGAGGTTCGACAGGTCGCCAGCGACGATCCGATCGTTGGCGCCTTCGACCGCATCGCGCGTGTAACCGTATTGCAGTAGAGACCACGCATCCTTCGCGTAATAGGTCTCATCGAACATGAGTTTGTTGGGTTCGCCCAAGTGCCATAGGCGAAGGAAAAACGCGACCAGCGCTATCTGGCATGGGACGAGCCAGCCCCACAAGCGTGGGTCACGAAGTTGAGCGGTCACGACTTCCACCCTAAATGGGCCCAACGCACAAAGCGTGCCCAACGTTGTCACACGTCAAAGAATCACGGCCTCGTGGGAAGATCAGAAGGTGCTGATTCTTGCCGGGACGCCCATTGGCAACGTGGGCGACGCCTCTGAACGACTCAAAAACGCTCTGGCGGACGCTGATGTCATTGCCGCCGAGGACACCCGCCGGTTGCGTCGGCTTGCGCAAGACCTCGCGGTGAATCTGACTGCGAAAGTGGTGTCACATTTCGAAGGGAATGAACGTGAGCGAGTAGGTGAATTGCTCGGGTATTTGAGTGAAGGACTCACTGTGCTGGTCATCACCGATGCAGGCATGCCGAGCGTTTCAGATCCGGGCTATCGGATTACTGCCGCAGCCATCGAGAACGGTCACGAGGTGCGAGCCGTTCCCGGTCCGAGTGCGGTTCTGACTGCGTTGGCGCTTTCTGGCTTGCCGGTTGATCGTTTTTGTTTTGAAGGGTTCGCGCCTAGAAAGCACGGAGAACGTTTGCGCGTGTTTGGAGCGCTCGCGACCGAACTCCGCACGATGGTGTTTTTTGAGTCGCCACACCGGACTGAAGCGACGCTGACCGCAATGGCTGATGCTTTTGGCTCGGACCGGCCGGCGGCTGTGTGTCGTGAGTTGACAAAGACCTATGAAGAGGTTGCTCGAGGTACTCTCGCCGATCTTGTCGATTGGGCATCGAACAAAGAACAAATCAAAGGCGAAATCACCATCGTGGTGGGCGGAGCCACCGCTGAAGTCGTGGAGCTTTCCGACGCGCAACTAGCGCAACTTGTCACTGAAGGAATCAGCTCGGGCCTGACTAAACGCGACGCTATCGACCAGGTAGCCGCGAGCACGGGCATGGGGCGCAAACGCGTCTACGCTGCCGCTCATGGAGAAAGTTCAGGCCGACACTAGACTCAAAGGCGTGTCAGATTCGACTTTTTACCTCACCACGCCGATCTATTACGTCAACGATGCGCCGCACATCGGGCACGGCTACACGACCGCTATTAGCGACATCATCACGCGCTGGCATCGGCAGCGTGGCGAATCGGTGTGGTTCCTGACCGGGGTCGACGAGCACGGCCAGAAAGTACTGCGAAAAGCGGAAGCAAATAATGTGTCGCCCCAAGCATGGACAGACCGCCTCGTCAACGAGGAATGGAAGCCTATGCTGGAGGTCATTGATGTGGCCAATGACGATTTCATTCGCACCACCGAAGAGCGCCACAAGGCTGGCGCGCAGGCGTTTTGGAACGCGCTGCACGAACTCGATGGCGTGTACAAAGGGTCATTTAGCGGTTGGTACAGCGTCTCCTCAGAGGAGTTCGTTGCCGATGAATATGTCAAAGACGGCGAAGACAACGATGCTGGCTTCAAAGTCTCGGCACTCGACGGTAGTCGACTGGAACACGTCACCGAAGAGAATTATTTTTTCCCGCTGAGCCGGTTCCAAGAGCGACTGTTGGCGCTGTATGAATCGAATCCGGAATTCATTTCGCCAGAGTCAGCGCGCAACGAAGTCATTTCGTTTGTCAAGAGCGGGCTCAAAGACTTGTCGATTTCGCGTTCGACGTTCGACTGGGGAATTCCTGTTCCTTGGGACGAATCCCACGTGATGTACGTGTGGATTGAAGCGTTGCTGAACTATGCGACTGCTGCGGGCTATGGCGTTGACCCCGAACGGTTCGCTGAGTTGTGGCCTGCGAGCGTCCACATCGTAGGTAAGGACATCGTGCGTTTCCACGCCGTAATCTGGCCCGCTATGTTGATGGCTGCTGGTCTGCCGGTACCTAACCGCGTTTTCGCACACGGTTGGCTACTGGTGGGTGGCGAAAAGATGAGCAAGTCGAAGGCGAACGGTATTCACCCGACCGAGATCATCAACGTTTTTGGTTCAGACGCGTACCGGTATTACTTCGCTCGCGCGTTGACGTTCGGCCAAGACGGGTCGATTTCTTGGGAAGACATTGCGGCGCGGTATCACGCCGAACTCGCCAACGGATTCGGCAATTTGGCGTCACGTGCGGCAGCCATGGTCAGTAAGTATTTCGACGGGCAACTGCCAGCCGCCGGCGAACATACCGAAGCAGAGACCAGCATCGTCGAACTCGTGCAGCAGGCGGTTGCCGATGCTGACGCAGCGATCGAGCGACTTGCACCTCAAGACGCTTTGAGTGCAATCTGGCGCATTGTTGAAGCGTTGAACGGGTACATCACCGAACAAGAACCGTGGGCTGTCGCGAAAGACGAATCGCAACGCGAACGTTTGGGGACCATCCTCAACACGGTTGCTGAGGGCTTGCGCGTGCTCGCAGTGACGTTGCATCCGATCATGCCCAAATCCACAACTCAGCTGTGGGAATCACTTGGGGTCAGCGAATCGTTAGGCCAGTTGGCTGCACAGCGCATTGATGAGGTGGCCCAATGGGGACAAATCCCTGCGGGCACGTCCATTACGAAGACCGCGGCGCTGTTCCCGCGCATTGAACTTGAACCGAAGGCTTGAGTCGCGTGGCTTCGGACCGCAACGAGATACCCCCGGCGCCTGAACCATTGGCCGTGGCAGTGGCAGACAACCACTGCCATTTAGGTTACGGCGCCAAAGGGGGTGACCTCGACCAGATTGGTGCCGCATTGGCAGTGGCCAAGGCCGTGGGCGTGACGCGAGTAGTGGACGTGGGCTACGACTTGGCCAGTTCGCAAGGCGCAGTTGAGGTGGCACACGCTTTCTCGAATGTGGTGGCTGCGGTGGCGATTCACCCCAACGACGCGGCGCGTCTTGGGCATGACCTTGATCACGTCATCGACCAGATCGAAACCCTTGCTACAGACCCTGTAGTTCGGGCGATTGGCGAGACAGGTTTGGACTACTTTCGGACGGGAGAATCTGGCCGCGCAGCACAACATCATTCGTTCCGTAGGCACATCGATATCGCGCGTAGACACGGCCGCACGCTCGTGATTCACGACCGCGATTCGCACGACGATGTTCTTGGGGTTCTAGACAGTGAGGACCCCCTCGAACGCGTCGTGATGCATTGCTTCAGCGGAGATGCCGAGTTTGCCAAAAAATGCCTAGATCGTGGGGCTTTTCTGTCATTTGCGGGTACCGTGACGTTCAAGAATGCGCAAAACCTCAGGGACGCCTTGCTTGTGACTCCGCGCGATCGGATTCTTGTGGAAACAGACGCGCCCTTCCTGACGCCTGAACCGTATCGAGGACGGCGCAACGCCTCGTACCTTATTCCGCACACGGTCCGGTTCATGGCAGATGTGCTCAAAACCGACGTTGACGGACTGTGCGCCGACATCGATTCCAACACTTCGGCGGCCTTTGGCGGCGGGTGGTTTTAGGACTACCTTGCTCCGAAATAGTTGACTTGACCCTCTCAACCGGTCAAGGTGGAAAAGTTGTGTTGTCGAAACACGAGGTTATTTAGTGCCCCGATTGTTACCAGAAGTCACTGCGGCCAACGCGGTGAAGATGGCCGGAATGACGAGCGCGCTCGCGCTCATCGCTGGCGGAGTCGTCTCGTTGTCGAACTATGACCAACGAGTCAGGCTCGACATCGACGGTGTCGTGATGGACGTTCGTACGACGGCAAATACTGTTGGCGAACTGCTCGATGATCACGGAGTAGACGTTTCAGACCAAGACCGGCTTTCGACGCCGATCGGGTCCGTCCTCGATGAAGGCGCACAAATTCAGGTGCGTACTGCCAAGCCAGTAACCCTCGCCGTTGATGGAACCGTCTCCCAAAACACCGTGTATGCAGCTCGTGTTGACGAGGCACTCAAAGAACTTAAGGTGACGCCCAAGCCGGGCGCCATCGTTTCGGCCGGAAACAACGACCTGATTACGAACCAAGGATTCAGCCTCGTTGTCTCCAACCCGAAAAAATTGACCGTAAAGGCCGACGGCACGAAACGCACGCTCGTCACTGCCGAGCCGACGGTCGCGGCAGTTTTTGAGGAACTTGGGCTCACCCTTGGTGAACTCGACGAAGCGAAGCCAGGGCTCGGTTCGTATGTGAAGCCAGGGCAAGCCCTCAAACTCACTCGAATCAAGCACGTGACTCGCACCGAGACTCTACAGGTGAAGTTCGACGTGAACGTCACAAAAGACGCCGCCATGTTCGAGGACCAGAAGACCATCGTCAAAGCAGGTCGGATGGGCGAAGACAAAGCGAAGGTCAAACTGATTTTGGCCGACGGCAAGGTTCGCGAACGTGTCGTGGTGTCGCGTACCTCGATTCGGCCACCAATTGATCAAGTTGTTCGTCAAGGCACGAAGGAAAACCCTGACAACGTCGACGGCGGAGTCTGGGATCGTTTGGCTAAGTGTGAGTCTGGCGGAAACTGGAAGATCAACACGGGCAACGGCTATTACGGCGGCCTGCAATTCTCGGCTGGTACCTGGCGTGCGATGGGCGGTACGGGCCTTCCGCACCAGCACAGCAAGGCTGAACAGATCAAGCGGGGCAAGATTTTGCAGGCTCGTTCCGGTTGGGGACAGTGGCCGTCGTGTTCTCGGAAGTTGGGACTTCGCTGAGCGAGTTTGGCGAGCCGGAGGTACGACTGCTCGCCCACAACGATGTGCGGGAACTCGTCGAAACGGCGCGGATCAAGCCGACGAAGCAACGCGGACAAAACTTCGTCACCGACGCCAATACCGTGCGCCGAATTGTTCGCGCAGCCGACTTGACCGCTGATGATGTTGTCGTCGAGATCGGGCCTGGCCTCGGTTCTCTCACACTGGGACTGCTTGAAGTGGCCTCGCGTGTCGTCGCTGTCGAGATTGATAACACCCTCGCGCGACTACTGCCGGCGACCATCGAGAAGTTCGCGCCACATGCTGGGAACAGATTTGAATTGGTTCATGCCGATGCGATGAGAGTTGTCGAACTGCCGGGCCCAGCGCCTACAGCGCTCGTGGCGAACCTCCCGTACAACATTTCGGTACCGGTTCTTTTGCATTTCTTGGCGACTTTCCCCAGCATTCGAACCGTCTTAGTTATGGTTCAAGCCGAAGTCGCTCACCGGCTCGCAGCAACACCTGGTGGACGAACCTACGGTGTGCCGAGCGTCAAGGCCCGCTGGTATGGGGATGTGGAACTTGCAGGGGCAATCGGACGCAACGTTTTCTGGCCGACTCCGAACGTCGATTCGGCACTCGTGAAATTGACTCGCCGCGAACCGCCGGCCGAAGCAGACCGCGCGTCGACCTTCGCTGTCGCCGACGCCGCCTTCGCGCAGCGCAGGAAGACGTTGCGCGCCGCGCTCTCGAGCGTTGCTGGCAGCCCAGTCGCGGCCGAGGAGGCACTCTTGGCGGCCGGGATCGATCCGAAACTTCGTGGTGAACAATTGAGCGTCGACGATTTTGCGCGGCTCTCACAACACATCAAGATCGCACCGACGCGCTGACTTTGACACTTCGGGTCATGATGGTTCAGTGACGCGATCAGGCACCGACTTCGACCCTACGATCTGGAGACGTTGGGATGATCCGCTCGTCCCCGCTATTCAGTACGGCCAGCTCGATGGGCTAAGTGTCGCGGTAAAAGACATTTTCGCCATCGCGGGGGAGCAGACTGGTTTCGGAAACCCAGCGTTCCTAGGTGACTCTCCGGTCCACTCGCGGACTGCGCCGGCTGTGCAACGATTCCTTGATTCGGGGGCCACCGTCCAAGGGATCGCGCACATGGACGAGTTTGCGTACAGTCTCGACGGGGTGAACGCCCACGGGGGCAGTCCACCGAACCCACTCGGTCGAGATCTCATTTCCGGCGGTTCATCGTCTGGCTCGGCGAGCGCGGTGGCATGCGGAGCAGTCGACATCGGGCTGGGCACTGACACGGGCGGTTCAATTCGGATTCCGGCGGCCTACCAAGGATTGTTCGGTTTGCGTCCGACGCACGGCGCGATCGATGCCGAAGGTGTGATTCCAATGGCCCCGAGTTTCGACACGGTCGGACTCGTGGCGCGTTCCGCCGACGTCCTAGCCGCCGCCGGCGACGTGCTGCTCCCTGCCTCGGTGAGTCGAGGGTTCAGCGGTCTTGTCACCGTTGACACCTTGATGGGGTATGCAGACGCCTCGGTCCGTGCGTCGGTGGCAGGGTTTGCCGACTCGGTGGGGGCACAGTCGGTTGCGTGGCCGGAAATCACCCTGAACGATCTCTCGGACTACGTCACGCTGCAGGCTTTCGAGGTATGGCAAGCGCACGGGGTATGGGTGGATGCGCATTGGGGCAACATCGGTGCGGCAGTGCGCGAACGGTTTGAACTCGCGCAGTTAGTGACCCAAGTCGACGCGGACGAGGCGCGATCAAACCTCAGGATCGTCCGCGAGCGACTCATCGACTGGTTGGCTGATCGGGTACTCATCTTGCCGACCGCCCCAACTCTCACACCGCGCGTCGACGAAAACTTGGCGCGCATTCGGGGTCAGATCCAACGGCTTTGTTGCGTCTCGGGAATTGGCGGTTTACCGGCGGTGGCCGTGCCCCTGCCGAGAGCAGGTGGATTGCCGGCGAGCGCCTGCTTTGTCGCTGGCCCTGATCGTGATCGTGATCTGCTCGCGCTCGTTCAAGAGTGCATGTCGAGTGTTCCTGCCACGCCGCGATGAGGTGTTCGCTTTTTGTCCGCAGGCGTAACCGCTAAGTTGAGAACGTGAATTCTCGAACCCAGGTGCGCGTGCCTGCCAAAATCAATCTCTGTTTGGGTGTCGGTGCGCGTCGTGACGATGGGTTCCATCCACTAGCTACCGTTTATCAGGCTGTCGACGTGTGCGATGAAATACGTGTCAATTTGCGCGCCGACAATGAAGTGACCGTTGTCGTAACGCACGATGGCGAACTGATGTCGTCAGAACTCGTACCCGACGGTGACGACAACATCGGGGTCCGTGCCGCGAAACTCCTTCGCGAGCATGCAGGTCGGCCTGACCTTGGGGTAGACATTGCGATCCGCAAAGAAATCCCCGTCGCGGGCGGAATGGCGGGCGGATCGGCCGATGCGGCGGGCGTACTGGTCGCCTGCAACGAGTTGTGGGGATTTGGTTACAGCAAGGACGAACTTGAACCAATTGCCGCGAACCTCGGCAGTGATGTTCCGTTCCTGCTTCATGGTGGCAACGCGCTCGGTTCGGGGAGGGGCGAACTCGTAAGCCAGATTTTGAGTCGAGGCACGTTCCATTGGGTCGCGGTCACGTCGGATGTCGGTCTCTCAACGGCGGCGGTATATGCCGAGTTCGATCGACTCAATCCGGTCGGTGCTGACGAACCACAGATCGCTCCAGAACTTCTTGCCGCCTTGCGGACGGGTGATCCCGAAGATTTGGCCCCGGCACTTTCGAATGACTTGACTGAAGCTGCCTTGTCGCTTCGTCCTGACCTAGCCGATGTTATGACGGTCGGGTCGAGTCTCGGTGCGCTCGCCGCACTGATTTCGGGATCGGGGCCAACGATCTTGTTCCTCGCGCGCGATGCAGCGCATGGTGATGAACTTGCTGCGATGTTGACCGCCTCCGGGCTCGGCGCGGACGTCATTCAAGCGTATGGCCCAGTTCAGGGCGCTCGACTGATCTGACGTCGGCGACCCATATGTAGTTGCTAGGGGAAGTTCAGCCTACGAGTTCCGACAGTTCCAGCCACTGGTCTTCGAGGAGCGCAAACTCAGTTTCCGATGCGTTGAGGCGTTCGGCAAGCTTCTGTAGTTCAACAAAATCGCTTGGATCTGCCTGGGCAATGAGATCGTTGATCTGAGCGATGTCGTTCTCGAGTTTGCCCATGCGCCGTTCCGTTGCTGCAAGTTCTTTGCGGGCCGCATGTAATTGGGCCCCACTCAATTGAGGCAAGACTTCGGCCGCAGGCGGATCGTTCGCGGGCTGAGAAGATGATGGTGCTTGTGGCGACGACTGCGTGGCCGCACGCAAACGCAGGTACTCGTCCACCCCGCCGGGCAAATGGCGCAACGAACCGCCCATGACGGCGTATTGCTGGTCTGTCACTCGTTCAAGGAAGTATCGGTCGTGGGAAACCACAATGAGGGTTCCGGCCCACGAATCAAGCAGGTCTTCGAGAGCAGTGAGCATGTCGGTGTCGAGATCGTTCGTCGGTTCGTCGAGGATGAGCACGTTGGGTTGTTCCAAGAGCACGAGCAGCAACTGAAGCCGACGTTTTTGTCCGCCTGAAAGATCTCGAATGGGAGTAGCGAGTTGTTCACTTGCGAAGCCGAGTTGTTCAAGTAGTTGAGACGGCGACAAGGATTGTGCTTTCGAACCCTCTCCGAAAGTAAATTCGTTTCGCAAGGTGGAGATGAGTTGATGCACCGGCTCGTCGCTATGTTTCGCAAGTCGGTCGGTGCCTTGAGTCAAGGTTGCGACGCTAATCGTCTTTCCAAACTTCACACGTCCCGTCGTCGGTTGAACATCCTGCGTGATGAGGTTCAACAAGGTTGACTTTCCAGCCCCGTTGACTCCGAGAATGCCAGTACGTTCGCCCGGCGCAAGCTTCCAATTGATTTCCGAGAGAACCAGATGATCGTCATAGGAGACGGAAACATCAATGATGTCGACGACATCCTTACCGAGACGACTGAGCGCTAGTGCGCGAAGCGCGATGTCGTTGCGAATCTCGGGCACATTTTCGATCAGCGCGTTGGCGGCATCGATCCTGAAT
This sequence comes from Aeromicrobium sp., assembly GCA_008017265.1. Lineage (GTDB taxonomy): Bacteria > Actinomycetota > Actinomycetes > Propionibacteriales > Nocardioidaceae > Aeromicrobium. The sequence goes on along the minus strand of SSHC01000005.1, from coordinate 3,724 downwards.
TTCGGTTTCGACGTCCTTGCGGGTGCTCCGCGGCGCAGCCATGCCAATTCTTTACGGGCTAGGTTCTGCCGCCGTGCCTCGATCGCTGCGGCTTGGCGGTCACGCTCGACGCGTTGCAGTACGTAGGCGGCATAGCCTCCTTCAAACGGCTCGACGATCCGGTCGTGAACTTCCCATGTCGCGGTGCAGACTTCGTCGAGGAACCACCGGTCGTGCGTCACGACAAGTAGCCCGCCGCGGTTGCGCGGCCAGCGATTCTTGATGTGTTCAGCGAGCCATGCGATTGCTTCCACATCGAGATGGTTGGTTGGTTCGTCGAGGGCGAGTACGTCCCAATCGCCAACGAGTAGTCGCGCTAACGAGACGCGGCGACGTTGGCCGCCTGAGAGCCCATCAACGAGCGACTCAAGATCAATGTCGGCGACGAGCCCAGCCAAGATGTCGCGAATTCGTGGGTCGGATGCCCACACGTGTTCATCTACATCACCGACGATTGCACGTCGAACGGTGTCGCCTGCTTCGAACGAGTCCTCTTGGGCGAGCGAGCCGATGTGGACACCGTTGCGCACTGTGATGCGTCCGGCATCGGGGGTAACTCGCCCAGACAGCATTCCGAGCAGGCTTGACTTGCCGTCGCCGTTTCGGCCGACGATGCCAATTCGGTCGCCTTCGGACAATCCGAGGGTGACTGCATCGAAGACAGTTTTGGTGGGGAATTCAAGGGAAAGGTTTTCCGCCCCGAGTAGGTGCGCCATGGTCCCTCAAGCCTAGTTGTGGACCGTCGAGGACAGCCGCGCGGCTAGTTTTCTAGGTGTGCAGGGACTTCGGTGAACGTGAGACTCAGAAGGCGCAGGGCATTGGCTAACAATTCGCGCTCGTGTGGCGGCAACCGGCTCAGCATGGTGGCTTCCATCGTCAAGAGTCGATCAATGGCGGCATCGACTCGCGTTAGTCCCGAGGGCGTCAAGATCACGCGCACCCCTCGACGGTCGTCAAGTGAAGGCTCACGGGTGACGAGCCCACGATTTACGAGTCGGTCGACCCGGTTCGTCATCGTTCCGCTCGTCACCATTGTTTCTGATACCAACTGTCCGGGCGCGAGCTCGTGGGGTGGTCCGGAACGGCGGAGCGCTGCGAGCACGTCGAACTCCCATGTCTCCAGCCCGTGCCGGAGGAACGCATCTTTGCGCATCAAACTCACGTGCTTATTGAGACGCGAGATGCGGCTGAAAACCTCCATCGGGGACGGGTCGATGTCGGGTCGTTCCCGCTTCCATTCGGCAATAATCCGATCGACTTCGTCCATGAGTTCAGGCTAGCCGTCAAGAATCTCGATGTCGAGATACTCACGCCGAAAGGGTGTCAGGTAGGCTTGCTTCGCCATCCCCGGTTGGTCTGCCGGCAGGGCCCGCCTGACTTTGAATCAGGATTAGCGACGTAGGTTCGACTCCTACCCGGGGAGCAAAGTGGCAACGAGGTTCCGTCCTTCGCCTGAACAGGCTGGGCGGAACCTTTTTCTTTCCGCTCATACCTTCATTCGTCGGAACCGATCGCGCCTTGCATCGCTACTCGTGGTCTCCGCCTTTTGGGTGTGGCTGAAGATATTCCTGATTCGACGCGGCGCTGGTAATCTTGAAAGCCACACGTGTCTCCTACAACAAGGGATTTCTCGGGATGTTGACGTTGCCTCGCCGTAATATGTCGGTGTTTGCTGCCGTGCTCGCCATGCTATTCGCCATGCTTGCGATGCCACCGGCTCAAGCAGAAGGCGAATTGACTGGTTCGATTTGGGGCGAGGTGACTGACGCTCAGGGCGATCATCTGACCAACGTTACCGTAGTGCTGTATCGCTGCGAAGAAGGCATCTTCGGCACCGACTGCGTTCAACTCAACACTCAAACCACCGACATTAACGGCGAATACCGATTCGAAAACATCGCCCAGGAGCCCTACCGGATTCGTTTCGTTCCTGACGACAACGAGCACGAGCCGAGGTTCTGGCCAGTTACGGGAACACCCATGTACCAAGCAGCAGATGCGGCAGAGATTTCGTGGGGTGAAGAACCGACCTTCGAAGCGCACGCGCAACTTTCGGTGGGTGCATCTATTGCGGGAAGTGTTTCCGATAGTGACAACGTGCCGGTTGAAGACGCATCCGTTTCGCTAATTTCGGCTCCGGCTGGAATCGAGATTGGGGAACGTCAACTACCCGAGAGCGACTTCAAGGTTGGCGGGCTCATTCCGGGCGCATACACACTGCGTTTTGAGCACAACGGGCGGACGAAAGAACTCACCCGGACGGTGACTGCGGGCCAGGCCGTCTCTGGCATCACGGTCGTACTTGACCGCATTCGCATCGAGAACATTGATCCGCCAGCAGTCATCGGTAACGCGTATGTGGGCCAAACTCTGTCGGTTTCCGACGGAAGTTGGAGTCAGCCGAGCGTGACGTTCTCTTACCGTTGGCTTGCGGACGGAATTGTTATTCCCGGTGCTACAGGAGCTACCTTTCAGATCACGCCAGCGCAGGGCGGCAAGGAAATCGCTGTTGAAGTTACTGCACGCAAGTCCGGCTATTCAAACTCCGAACCGGTGCTTACCGCGAGTACGAATGCCGTGGAGCTTCCTGAGATCAGCAACATCACTGAACCGGCAATTTCCGGCTCGCTCGTGGTCGGGCAGACCCTGACTGCGAGCAAAGGCACGTGGAATCCGAGCGATGTCACCGTGACCTATCAGTGGTTTGCTGATGGTGCGCCCATTCTCGACGCAACACAGAGCACGCTCGTCTTGACCGCAAGTCATGTCGGCAAGCCAATCCAAGTTGAGGTCACACCAAGCAAATCCGGTTACCAAGAAATGGGCTCGGTTTCCTCGGCACCCACAGCGGTGGTTGGCAAGGGAACCTTCGCGAACACTGCTCGGCCCGTTATTTCTGGAAACCCATATATCGGGTCGACGCTTACAGGATCAACGGGCACGTGGAGTACACCGGGCGTGACGTTGTATCACGGTTGGCTCGCGGACGGTGAGCCGATCGTGGGTGAAACGGGTACGACGCTCGCACTAACTTCGGCGCTTGCAGGCAAGAAGATTTCGTTCATCGTTCGGGCCGAGAAGGCTGGATACAACGACGTCGAGCCGGTGACCTCGCTTGAGACAGGGCCAGTAACTTCAGGAGTGATCTCGAGTACCAGCGCTCCGGTGGTGTCGGGTTTCCCTGCGGTTGCGGCGGTGTTGTCGGTTTCGGCTGGGTCGTGGAGTGAGTCTGGGGTTTTGGTGTCGTATCAGTGGTTGGCCAATGGTGTACCGATTGCGGGTGCGACGGGTTCGACATACAAGGTTCCAACGGCGGTGGTGGGGAAGTCGTTGTCGGTTCGGGTGACTGCTGCGAAGGCTGGTTTTGATCCCGGTCAGGCGACGTCGGCGGCGACTGCGTCGATTGGGTATGCCTCGGCGATGTCGGTGAAGATGAAGGCGAAGAAGAAGCGCAAGGTTGATTTCACGCTTGCTGTGTCGTCGAATCGGAAGGCGGTTCGCGGTCGGGTTGCGGTGTATCGCGGTTCAACGTTGGTGAAGGCGGCGAACTTGAACTCAAAGGGCAAAGTCACGCTCAAAACGACGAAGCAGCCGAAGGGTTCTGTGGTTTACACGGTCAAGTACTTCGGTTACGGGACGGCCAAGCCGGTCACGAAACTCGTCCGCGTCACCACCAAGAAATAGG
>SSHC01000093.1 GCA_008017265.1 Aeromicrobium sp. | reverse complement strand
CTTCTTGATCGGCGGGATATTGCACCTTGAGTTTCTCGTACTCAGCAATCGCAAGATCGAGGTTACCTTCGGCGTAGGCGGTGTCGGCCGCTTCAAAGCGCGGATCAACCTCGGGCTCTTGCGCCTCGTCTCCCCCGCTTGGTGCAACGCGACCGGTCAGGCCGTTTTCTTGGGCGAGCCGGACAAGTTCGTCAAAGTAGCGCTTGATTTCGTCAGCTTCGACCACGCCTTGGAACAACGGAACAGGTCGCCCTTGCACAAGCCCCATGACAACTGGAACGCCTTGCACTTGCAACGCTTGCGCGATCGACGGGTTCGCGTCCACATTGACCCGCGCCAATTGCAACGCTCCACCGTAAGGCTTGGTTGCTTGAGTCAAGAGGTTGTTGAAGTCGGTGCTTTGCGGCGAACGAGCCGACCAAATGCTCAGAACCACCAACTGCGTCATCGTTGATTCAACGATTGCTTGGAAGTTGTTCTCATCAACGTCAACGACGAAGACGCCTTCGGGATCCTGAGTCGCGGGAGTCGCGGCCCGTGCGGCCAACGCTGACAAATCCACGGCGCCTGGGCGGGAAAAATTCATGCAGCCAGTTTAAGTATCGGATTCAAGACTCGACATTCGCCCGCGCAAACCAGCTCGTTGTACGACGCGTTGGATGGTCAGATCGCGCTCGTCGGGCCGGCCAATGTATTTGATATCGCGCAACCCCTGCGCTTGAGCAGCGGACTCGAAAATGAAGTGACCATAGCCGATAATTCGACCAGCCAGCGGCTTGTAAACCGTGATATCAAGAATTCGCGTGATCGGCATCGTCGCAATTTGCACCGTGAGGACCCCCGAAATTCGAAACACTCGCATGTTCGTGATGACGAAGACGTCCATCATGGTCGCGAAAATGTCGTAGAGACCTTTGCCGAGGAGCCCGAACCCAACTAAGACGAGGAAACTGGTGAACGTGGGATAAAGCCACCCTGCGATCGCCCAAACTGCAACAGCGCCAAGAAACCAGACGCTGGATTTGAAGTAGGCGATGGGATGCTTTTCGACGAGGTCAATGACGTGTTCGTCTTCAACTGCGAGTAGGTGACGCTGCACTCGCTTCATGTTCAAAGACGTGACGGCGTCGAACATGAAACTACCCAACAAGGGAGGTAACGAAGACACCTACTTGTTTGAACGCAACACCGATGGCGCTGCTAATCCCCCGGACCGCGTCGGCTGCGCTTGAGGGGGACGTCATCAAGAAGTAGATGACGAACCCGATCAGGAACAGCGCTAACAGCTTTTTAAGCACGTCACCTTGTATATCGCACGAGATCCGCGGAATTGCGGAGGCTCGCCCGGATTGCGTGCCGCGAAATTCAGCGCACGTGGTCGAGAACCGCGTCGGCAGCGGCAAAGGGGTCTAACTGGCCTGCAGTGACTTTCGTGGCCAGCGATTGCATGAGCGTTCCCGCCGATACGTCGATGCCTCGCATGATCTCTGCAATCGCAATGGCTTGGATCTCACGAGCGGCCCGAGCTACTCGCCGTGATTGCAAACCACCAGAATCAAGCAAATGTGCGTAGTGTTCGTCGATACGATCGGCGATTTTGTCGATTCCTAGGCCGTCGGTTGCGACCGTCATCTCGATTGGTGGTTTCCAGTTGTCGGCGCGTGCCGTCATCGACAGCCCGTTACGCAGTTGGCGGCGCGTGGTTTCAGCTCCGTCGCGATCTGACTTGTTGACGCAGAAAACGTCGCCGATCTCAAGGATTCCAGCTTTTGCGGCTTGAATGCCGTCGCCCATGCCGGGCGCGAGGATCACGAGGCTCGTATCGGCCAACTCCGAGATTTCGATTTCAGATTGGCCGACGCCGACCGTCTCGATCAAAATCACGTCAAAACCAGCCGCGTCGAGGACGTGAACAGCATGCGGTGTCGCCCACGACAGACCGCCCAAATGCCCGCGGCTCGCCATCGAGCGAATGTAAACGTTGGGGTCGGTGGTGTGTTCCTGCATGCGGATGCGGTCGCCAAGCAAGGCTCCACCACTAAATGGTGAGGACGGATCGACCGCTAAAACTGCGACGGTCTTTCCGCGCGCGCGCAATTCCGTCACGAGCGCGGATGTGGTCGTCGACTTTCCGACACCTGGCGAACCCGTCAGCCCAATGGTGTGAGCCTTGCCAAGGTGCCCAGTGAGCAGTTCGCTCACTTCTCGCAATTGACCCGATTCGCTTTCGACGAGCGAAATCAGACGTGCGATGGACCTGGTCTCCCCCGCAATCGCGCGGGAGACCAGGTCCGTTACATCACGTTGACGAGGACTCAAGCCTTCGGCACGCGGATGATCAAGGCGTCACCTTGTCCGCCGCCGCCACACAGGGCTGCAGCGCCGGTGCCGCCGCCACGGCGTCCGAGTTCAAGTGCCAAGTGCAAGACGATGCGCGCACCGCTCATGCCGATGGGGTGGCCGATGCTGATGGCGCCGCCGTTGACGTTGACGCGATCTTCGGACACACCCATCTTCTGAGCCGACACGATGCCGACGGCTGCGAAGGCTTCGTTCAGTTCGAACAGATCGATGTCTGCAACATCGATGCCTTCTTTTTCAGCAGCCTTGATGATGGCGTTCGCAGGCTGTTCTTGGAGGGTGGAATCCGGGCCAGCCACGTTGCCGTGAGCACCGATTTCCGCGATCCAAGTCAGGCCGAGTTCTTCAGCCTTGGCCTTGCTCATGATGACGAGTGCACAAGCACCGTCTGAGATCTGGCTAGCAGTGCCTGCCGTGATCGTGCCTTCCTTCGAGAACGCCGGACGCAACTTGCCGAGCGATTCGGCCGTGGTGTCGCCTCGGACGCCTTCGTCAGCGGAAACGACCTTCGGGTCGCCCTTGCGCTGTGGGATTTCGACGGGAATGATTTCGTCTGCGAAAAGGCCATTAGCATGGGCGGCAGCAGCGAGTTGGTGTGAACGAGCGCCAAAAGCGTCTTGTTCATCACGCGTCAGCGAATCCGTAGCTGCGTTACGAGTTTCGGTGAGCGAGCCCATAGCTTGATCAGTGAGCGCGTCCCACAGTCCGTCATATTCCATGTGGTCGAGCATTGTGGTCTTGCCGTACTTCGTGCCTTCGCGCGACCCCTTGAGGATGTGCGGCGCTTGAGTCATGGACTCTTGGCCACCTGCCACGACGATGTCGTATTCACCTGCGCGGATCATCTGATCGGCCATGGCGATCGCGGTGATACCCGAGAGGCACACCTTGTTGACTGTCACCGCAGGAACGTTCATTGGGATGCCGCCCTTGACGGAAGCCTGGCGTGCAGGAACCTGGCCTGCTCCGGCTCCGAGGACCTGGCCCATGATGACGTATTCAACTTGGTCGCCAGTGATGCCGGCCTTCTCGAGGGCGCCCTTGATCGCGATTCCACCAAGATCGGAACCGGAAAGGGTCTTGAGGCCACCCAAGAGGCGACCTACGGGAGTACGTGCTCCCGCGACGATGACGGACTGAGTCATGTGTTTCTCCTATGAGTTACAAAGCAGTATTGGTCACTGTACCGCGCCGCGGTTAAACCCGAAGCGTGGTAAGGATCTCACCGCTATTGCCGCGACTGCGGTAGTGCCAAGGGCACGCGTCTATTAGTGTTTCACCTTATGACTAGCAACTCGCTTGTACCCGGTCACCTTTTGGTGGCTATTGACCATGTCGGCATTGCCGTACCTGACCTTGACGATGCGTTGGAGTTTTACTCTCGCGTGTTCGGCCTTGAGTCGATCCACGAAGAAGTCAACGAAGAACAAGGTGTGCGTGAAGCCATGCTCGCCGTGGGCGATTCGGGCAGCTGTATTCAACTGCTGGCGCCGCTCTCCGATGATTCGACGATCGCAAAGTTCATCGATCGCAATGGTCAAGGTATCCAACAGTTGGCATACCGGGTCACCGATATCGACGCTGTTTCGGCCACCTTGCGTGACCGTGGCGTTCGGTTGCTGTACGAAACTCCCAAGAACGGGACATCCAATAGCCGCGTGAACTTCGTGCATCCAAAAGATGCCGGTGGAGTTCTCGTGGAGCTCGTCGAACCATCCGCGACAGCACACTGATTTACCACCTGCGAATCACCGTGAGGCAGGTTGCCGTATCTGGCACAGGTCTGCTCTCGGTAGCATCTGTCTAATCCCCCGATCATCGAAGGACAATCGTGCAACACATTCTTGACGCCATTATGGCGGGCGAAACATCCCCAGAGGTATACGAAAACCTCGAACTCCCTTCCACCTTTAAGGCCATCACGGTCCACAAAGACGAAGAGAACATGTTCGATGGTGTTCCCACTAAGGAAAAGGACCCTCGCAAGAGCCTCCACCTTGATGACGTACCGCTTCCGGAACTCGCACCGGGCGAAGCGCTCGTTGCTGTGATGGCCAGTGCTATCAACTACAACACGGTCTGGACGTCGATCTTCGAGCCAGTTTCCACGTTCCGTTTCCTCGAGCGTTACGGCAAGCTTTCCGAATACACCAAGCGTCACGATCTGCCGTACCACATTGTTGGCTCGGACCTTGCCGGCGTCGTTTTGCGCACCGGCCCTGGCGTTAACGCTTGGAAGCCAGGCAACGAAGTTGTCGCGCACTGCCTTTCGGTGGAACTCGAAAGCCCCGACGGCCACGACGACACCATGATGGATCCCCAACAGCGCATTTGGGGCTTCGAGACGAACTTCGGTGGCCTTGCACAGTTGGCGATCGTTAAGTCGAACCAGCTCATGCCTAAGCCTGACCACCTCACGTGGGAAGAAGCAGCCAGCCCCGGCCTCGTGAACTCGACGGCCTACCGTCAGTTGGTGTCCAAGAACGGCGCTCACATGAAGCAGGGCGACGTTGTGTTGATCTGGGGCGCTTCGGGCGGCCTCGGCTCCTACGCAACCCAGATGGCACTCAACGGCGGAGCAATCCCCGTATGTGTGGTTTCCAGCCCTGATAAGGCTGAAATCGTGCGTTCGCTTGGCGCTGAGCACATCATCGATCGTTCGGCTGAGGGCTACAAGTTCTGGAAGGACGAGAACACCCAGGATCCGAAGGAATGGCAGCGTTTCGGTAAGAAGATCCGTGAACTCACCGGTGGCGAAGACCCAGACATCGTGTTCGAGCACCCAGGCCGCGAGACCTTCGGCGCTTCGGTTTACGTCACGCGTAAGGGCGGCACGATCATCACGTGTGCGTCGACTTCGGGCTACATGCACCAGTACGACAACCGTTACCTCTGGATGAACTTGAAGAACATCAAGAGCTCGCACTTCGCTAACTACCGCGAAGCGTTCGAAGCGAACCGCTTGATCGACAAGGGCCTCATCCACCCGACGGTTTCGAAGGTCTACCCCTTGGCTGAAACCGCTCAGGCTGCGCTCGACGTGCACCACAACAAGCACCAGGGCAAGGTTGGCGTGCTGGTTCTGGCTCCTGAAGAGGGCTTGGGCGTACGCAACCCAGAGAAGCGCGCGAAGCACATCGACGACATCAACCGCTTCCGCGGAATCTGATGCGCTGAGTACTTCACTAGCTCAACCAGAAACCCCCGTGGGACTGAGATTCAGTTCCGCGGGGGTTTTCTTTTGCCAGACGCACTTAGCCCACGAACCTTCTGTGTCTCGTTGTTTGCATAAGTGCTCATCTCTTGCTTGATGGCTAGCCTCTCGCTAAGGCACCAAACACCCGTTTCAAAAGATCATGAAGAAATAGAAGACGATTTCCTTCGCCACAGCCTTGAACGAATTCCAGACACCAGTCCCAGTGCTTCGCGCATCGCGCCAAGCACCAAAAACGACCATGACAGCGCCAATCAAAATGACAAGCCACGCGACGTGAACCACTCGTGCCGGGACGTAGCTGAACCAAGCGAAAGACAACACGAGGCTCGCCGCGAAAAGCACCGTGAGTCCGATCCCCACCACGATGACTGACAGCACCGAGACAAGCCGTGGCTCGTGGCCTTGCGACTCATCGTTATACATGAGCCCACATTAGCGAGGGTGGAGCCTCACTTCTCAAGGAGTTTGGCACGTGTGCATTGCTTGACGAGATTGTCAGTTTGAACCGTACTGGGTTTAGTTCCTATTGTTTTCCGTGGCTGGCGGTTGCCAGGACGGGCGATTTTAGTTCAGCGTAATAGTCGGCTTCGGTCTCGTCCGGAGTGCGGTAGTCAAGTTCAGAATGCAGCCGCTTGGTGTTCCACCACCACACCCATTCGAGGGTGGCTAGTTCGACTTGCTCGACCGTTTTCCATGGTCCGCGGCGACGGATCAATTCGGTTTTATATAGACCGTTGATGGTTTCTGCCAAGGCATTGTCGTAACTGTCGCCAACGGTTCCGGTCGATGGTTTTGCACCCAGCTCAAGGATCCGGTCGGTATAAACCATCGACAGGTAGTTCGATCCGTGATCGCTGTGATGCGTCAGCCCAGTCAGATCGCCTCCTGATTGCCAGGCGGCCATATCCAACGCTTGCATCGGCAAAATGTCGGCCTTTAGCGTGGCGGCGACGTTCCAGCCTACGATTTTACGGGAGTAAACGTCGGTAATGAACGCAACGTAAGTCATGCCAGACCAAGTAGCGACATAAGTGATATCGGCTACCCACAAACGTTTCGGGCCGACTGCCGTGAAGTCACGCTCGACGAGATCTACCGGCTGGCAAAGGCGGGAATCTTTGCGAGTAGTGAAAACCCTTCGTGCTCTAGTTACGCCACTGACGCCAGCTAGTTTCATGAGCCTGGCTGTTTGGTCTCGACCGATAACCCAGCCCTGACGGCGCAGCAACGCATGCATCTTGCGGATCCCATAAACACCGAAATTCTCGACATGTAACCGCTTGATCTCATCAATTAAGAATTCATCGCGGACGGCCCTATCGGATTTTTGACGTGTTTTCGCTGCCCGGTAACCCCGGGATGTAATAAACCCACCGGCTGTCGCACCAAGCGTGCGGCAAATGGCCTCGACCCCGAACTGATCGGCAAACATATCGATATACCGGATCATCTCGTCGTGGGACGGTCGATTTCCGCCGCGAAAAAAGCCGAAGCCGTCTTCAAAATCTCATTGGCCCGACGTAAGTCTGCGTTCTCTTTCTTCAACCGACGAATCTCAGCCTGCGCATCAGCAGTCACACCAGGCTGCTTTCCTGAATCAACCAGCGAGCGCGCGAACCAACGCCGCAATGTCTCAGCCGAGATCCCCAGCTTCGGAGCAATCTCACTGACCACTGCATACTGCGATGGCCGATCATCGCCATCAAGCCGATCCGCAACCATCCGCACGGCACGTTCCCGAAATGAATCAGGATATTTCTTGGGCATGTTCCAATCCTCTCAATTAAAGATCGGAACTAAACCCAGTACGGTTCACTTTCTTCTTAAAGTTGTATGAACCGACCGCAGCGGCAGCGAGACCAATCACTGCGCAAGCAAGAAAATTGCCAACAACACATGCTACAAAGGCGATCTTGTTCCTGTGCTTATAGATGAATTTTCCAAAATTTTTCAACCATCTCTTGGTTTTGGATTTTTTGCTTTGGCCGTCGAGGTCCATCTGGTTGATGGGGTCTTGGGGGTAGGTGTAGGCGGTGGTGTTGCCGCCCGGCACAGGATCAACAGAGGTGAAGGCTCCGCGGATGGGGTTGTAGAGCCTGGATCCCATCAACGTGAGGCCAGCGGTTTCGGGCATCGTGGCACGTTCATGACTGCCGAGCCAGCCGTAACCCCAACCACGGGTTTGGCCTGTTTTGGAGACACCGTATTCGGTGTAGTCGGCCCAACCACCAATCTGTGTCACCGGCACTGTGGCAGCTTGGGCTTCGGGGATCATGACGGTGGTGACGTTGTCGCCATGCGGATTCGCCAGCGGCATATTCACGTTACCGTCAGCATCAATAATCGCCCCCAACCCATCGAGGCTGGGCGTGAATCGCATGAGATAGCCGTCTTGGTTGGTCGCCCAGGCTGGGTTATCTGAATCATCCCCATAATGACGCAACAGTGACGTCGTACCCGTACTGCTGACCGTGGACTGGGTGAGCCTCCTGCCGGCAGGATCGAGCCCAAACGTCGTCGTTGTTCCGTCCTGAGTAATCGAATGGGCCAGATCATCATCAAAATACGACAGCCCAATATCACCCAGAGTTGTTTCAGGAGCATCAGCAGCGGGGATTAAGGTCTGGCGCCCAAATGCGTCATAGACATAATCGGCGCCATCCCCGGCCTTGATAGGCCTGTCGTATCCGTCATACGTGTGG
>SSHC01000057.1 GCA_008017265.1 Aeromicrobium sp. | reverse complement strand
TTCATGGTCGAGACGCGCAAGTTCGGGAACGCTGACGAGCGCTCGACGTAAAGCGATCTGGTATCCGCCGTCAGTGCGCATGCTCGCGAGACGGTCGATAATCGTGCTGGTCCACTCGGAAAGGTTTGAATCCGGACCGAGTTTGTCGAGCTGCTCGCGAACATAGGACGCGCGCTCATCTTCAAAGTCGCTAAACAAGTGCACCAAAACGGCGAATTTGTCTGGGTAATAGTTGTAGACGGTGGCGACATTGACGCCAGCCCGTTCGGCAATGAGATTGGTGTTCAGCCCGTGGGGCCCCTGCTCAACCAAGATGATTTTTGCTGCTTCTTGGATCTTCGCGACAGTGGCACGAGCCCGCGCCTGTTGAGGCGCGGGCCGGTGCCGTAACACGTCTTCTGTTTTGCCTGACGACATGGCACTAGTGTGCCGTGTTGTCTCCCAGCAGAGAATTCAGGTGCTCTTCTCGCGTGCCAGTGCGGGGCGAGAGCCAGTACAACGCCAGCCCCAACAGAGTCCACAAAATCAGAATTACGTACTCGTACGGCCACGCGAGCGACAAGGGAAGTCCCGGCACCAAACCACCCAAGACAACAGCCAATCCGGCCAATGCACCGAACGCGGGCACCCAAACGAACCGAACCCGATACGGCGCTTCAACATCACGGTGCGTCTTGCGTACACGATAAAAGCACCACACCGTAATAGCCCAAACCACACCGATGTACACGCCGCCTACGTTCAACAACCACGTCAAGGCACCTGGGCCGAGCCAACCTAAGCCGAGACCAATGGCAGTCGTGAACAAGAGAGCATTGCGGGGTACGCCCGTTTGCTCGTGCACTTTGCCGAAGAACGGGGGCAATAGCTTCACTCGAGCCAAGGCCAGCATGAGTCGAGAAGATGCCGCGAATACTGCGATGAACGTCGTAATGATGCCCAAGACACCGATGATGAAGGCCAGCAGCGCGATAGTGGGGAATCCTGCAACTTCGAATGCCTCGATTGTGCCGTTTTTGAGACCCGCGGTTTCTCGCCACGGGATAACAAAGGCAGTTGCGGTAAGTACGACGACATAGAATCCACCGGCCAATAGAACAGACCAACCGACGATTTTGCCCAGTAGCTTTGCGGGCGCATTCGCTTCTTCAGCAAGAACCGCGACCACACCGAATCCCGCGAGGAACGCGAACGCGGGCAACAAGAACGCAATGACCGTCAGCGGAGGTGAAGCGATCGCATTCAGATCAGGATCGAACGCCGGCAATACGTTGTCGATGTTTCCGGCGCCAAAGCCAACGGCGCTGACAACCACAGCCAAGATCAGCATCACGATGAACAAAACGAGTTGCACCATCGCACCAATTGAGATGCCGTACCAGTTCATGGCGAGGACCAAGAGGGTCAAGCCAATTCCGATCGCCAAAACTGGCGCATAGATAGTTTCACCGCCGATGGAATACAGCGGCATTGCTTCCAAACTTGGCCACATGGTTGTGAGTAGTCGGCCAGCGGCAGTGACGTAGAACGCCACCATGCCACCGTATGCACCAATAAGTAGCCAGCCCACGGTAAAGCTCAGGGCGCGACCACCTGCGACGTAGGCGTAGACGATTTCACCGCCTGCGCGGGGGAAACGCGACGCGAGCTCGCTGTATGCCTTGGCCACGCTGAAGGCCAGAAGCGTTCCAAGTGCCATACCGAGAATCGTTCCGCCAGCGCCGAAGTTCGTGAAAAACACGCTGCCGAGATAGAGCCAACTTGAGCCAATGACACCGGCAGCGCCGAGTGCGATCATTGACCAAGGGCCAATTGATTTCTTGAGTTCGGACATGATTACTTCTCCCTTGCCGTCTCGTGCGCAAGACGCTTGAGCTGGGCTTTATTGACTTTACCTACGGGGAGCAGTGGAATTGACTGCTCAATGACAATGTTTTTTGGCGTTTTGTAACCGGCAAGTCGGTCACGCAGCCAAGACTTAAGGTCTGCGGGGTCGATCGTCGCGCCAGCAATGGGTTGAACGTACGCCACTCCGACTTCCTGGAATTCGGGATCTGGACGGGATACGACTGCTGCCAACTCGATTTCTGGATGCTCCTCTAGAATCTGCTCAATCTCGCGCGGGTAGACGTTGAGTCCGCCCGACTTGAACATTTCGCTGACACGGGACACAAGAACGAGATTTCCGTCTTCGCGCACATAGCCAATGTCGCCAGTTCGAAGCCAACCGCCAGGCGTATATGCGGCAGCTGTCGCCTCTGGCCGGTTGAGATAGGAGGCCATCGTGCCTTCATGCCGGATGCACACTTCGCCGTGCTCGCCTAGTTCGACCCAGTCGCCATTTTCGCCGAGTAGACGCACGTCGATGTCGGGATCTGGCTTGCCTACTGTGTTCATGAGAACGTCGTCATTCGCGCCTTCGTCGGTGTAACTGACCGAGAATGTGGCCTCAGTGAGCCCGTATGTTGACATCAAACGGCACCCTTTGGCGCGGTACTTTTCAATCGTGACTTGAGGCAATGGCGACCCACCCCAACCGACAACTGCCAAGGAAGGCAGTTCACGAGTGTCAAAATCTGGAAGGCTTGCCACTCGCTGTAGCTGAGTTGCTACCTGAAAGAGCGCCGTGATGCCGTAGCGATCAATATCCTCAAGAACCTCTTGCGCGTCGAAACGTTCGCGCAGGACGACGGTTCCGCCGGCTATGAGCGGCACGCTGCACAAGTCACCAACGCAACCGATGTGGTTGATAGGCAGGTTGCACATCACAACGGGTGATTCGGTATCCCATTTGCTCGACTGAACGGCGCCCAGTCGCACGAGGCCCGAGTGACGCAGAAGCGCGCCTTTCGGTGCCCCCGTGCTGCCCGATGTGTAGACGATCATGGCGGGGTCTTGACTCGACACTGCTGCGTGTCGTGCTGCGAGCGAATCATATGAAATGTCAGTTCCAGCTGACAGGAACTCAGTCATTTCGGGAGATTCGACTGCGATTGGCACCGCCAAGCCGGCCCCTTTTGCGGCCGCTTCAAGACGCTCTCGGGCGCCTGTTGCTGATGCTGGTGGTTGGGAAAAAACGATCACGGGTTGCGCGTCAGTTAGAACGTATTCAAGCTCACGCTCGCTGTAGTCAGGGTTGACCCCTTGCCAGACTGCGCCGATTGCGCCGACCGCCAAATAACTGAAGACGAACTCTGGGCGGGGTCCGCCACAGAATGCGACGCGCTCCCCCGGCCGAACGCCGGCCGCGATGAGCGCCTTGGCCCATTGGCGCACGTGTGCGTCGAGTTCCTGGTACGTGATCTTCGTGGAATCGAAGATCAGTGCCAGATCGTTTGGTGCGTTCTCCGCGTGTGAGCTGATGTAGTCGCTCACCGTCGGTAGTGCGGTGGTCTGTGTGTTCATGCCTGCGCGGCACCTTCACTCGCGCCGTCGATTGTCATCACGATCCACCGGGCAACCATCGCGGTTACGGGTTCTTCTCGCTGCACTTCAAGCGTGATGTCGTAGGTGATGAGCGTGCGGGTGGGCGTCTTTTCTTGGATTGCGACGACTGTGCGGCGGACGCGCACGGCTTCGTTCACGAAGACTGGCTCAGTGAAACGAACCCGATCGAATCCGTAGTTGAATCCGTAGCCACCTTCGACGTGCGCAACTGGGTTGGCGAAGTCGAAGTAGACCAAGAGGGACAAGAGCATGAATCCATCAACGAGGGTGGGCCCGAGCGCGTTGTTCTTGCTGACGCTGAGGTCGACATAGGCAGGATCCAGGTATGTGGAGTGGCCGAACTCGCTCAGGTGTTCTTGGTCGATGACCAGCCAGTCCGAGACGATGCTGTCGCCGATTTGTGCTGAGTGAGACTCGTTGCTCGAGTTCATGTATGTGCTCCCTTTCAAAACCTAAGTATTTACTTAGTTTTAGTGTAAGCCACATCACAAAGTCAAGTCAATAGCGTTCCTATGAGAATTTTGAGCACGACAAATCGACTGCAATGGCGGGGAAAAGTGAACTATTTCAGGAAATGTGCGGCGAGTCACAAAGCGCAATGCACTATTGAGCTGACTACCAAGCCGACGGCGAATAGTCCTTCAAGAAACAACCAAAGAGATCTTCGCCCGCTTCACCACGAACGATCGGATCGTAAACTCGCGCAGCACCATCAACAAGGTCAAGTGGTGCCTTGAATCCTTCGGCTGCAAGTCGCTCTTTCGTCACGTGCGGGCGCTCGTCAGTAATCCATCCAGTGTCAACGGCCGTCATCAATATCGAATCGGTCTCGAACATTTCAGCCGCACTCGTGCGAGTCAGCATGTTGAGAGCAGCTTTGGCCATATTCGTGTGCGGGTGGCCCGGGCCCTTGTATCCGCGAGCGAATTGACCCTCCATTGCCGACACGTTGACCACGTAGCGGCGCTTGGCCGCTGCGGCAGTCATCGCGGGCCGAAGCCGACTTACCAAGATAAACGGCGCGACGCTATTGCACAGTTGCACTTCCAAGAGTTCTAGAGCGTCAACCTCACCTACGTGCTGAACCCAACTGTTCGAGTCGACCACGTCCGGAATCAATCCGCCCGCATCGATTCGGCTCAGATCCGCCGAACCCGCTTCGAGCGCGAGTGCGGTCAGCTGATCGGCAGTGGTTGCATCCCCCGCGAGTACCGGGTGCGACACCACAGATCCAACGAGCGCTTGCGGATGCGCATCACTCGTGTGACCAAAAGTCTTCAGTTCAGGCATGGGCCCGGCTTCGAGTTCAAGCGATTCGGCATCGGCAATTGCCGAATATGCACCCGGCGAACGCTTCACGGTCTGCGCCGCATTATTGATCAAAATATCGAGCGGCCCTGAGCTGGCTACATCGTCAGCCAATGCAATGACCTGAGCCGGATCACGCAAATCGATGCCCACCACTTTGAGACGATGCATCCACTCACTGCTGTCGGGCATAGACCGAAATCGCCGTACCGCGTCTTTCGGGAACCGCGTCGTGATCGTGGTGTGAGCACCGTCGCGTAGCAGCCTCAACGCGATGTACATCCCGATCTTGGCGCGGCCGCCAGTCAACAGCGCGCGTTTGCCACTCAAGTCCGTTCGCGCATCGCGTTTAGCGTGGTTGAACGCGGCGCAGGCAGGACACAACTGGTGATAGAACGCATCAACTGTGGTGTACTTTTCCTTGCAGATATAGCAACCGCGCGGAACGATCAACTCTCCTGCAGTAGCACCCGGCGCACTCGACACCAGCGCGATGCCCGCAGTCTCGTCATCGATTCGTCGCGGCGAGCCCGTCGCAGTGAGCGCCACGACAGCCTGATCTGCCTCATTGATCTCGTCCCGTTTCAGACGCCTGCGGTACTTCTTGACGTCCTTGTAGAACTTTCCGCATGCACGCCGCAACGCCACATACGCCTCATCGTCTTCGCCCAACGCGTAGGCCTCGCCCAGCACTTTGAGCGCAATGGCGAGTTCTTCGTCGGTGAATTCAGGCACCAAGCGAGTTTACTCGTATGCGATGAGGCGCCGCGGCGAGCGCCTCATCGATCAACCCGTGATGGCGCCCTGAGCAGCCGAGCTCACGAGCTTGCGGTATTTGGCGAGGACGCCCGTCGTGTACTTCGGTGGCAATGGCTCCCACCCGACTTGACGTCGAGCAAGTTCGTCAGTGTCGATTTCGACATTGAGCGAACGCTTCTGGACATCGAGTTCGATGATGTCGCCGTCTCGCACGAAAGCAATCGGGCCGGCGTCTACCGCTTCGGGAGCGACGTGACCGACGCACAGACCCGTCGTACCGCCCGAGAAGCGACCGTCAGTCAGCAAGAGAACGTCTTTGCCCAAGCCTGCGCCCTTGATGGCTGCGGTGATAGCAAGCATCTCGCGCATGCCTGGCCCGCCCTTTGGACCTTCGTAACGGATGACGACGACGTCGCCTGCCTGTACGTGACCGTCTTCGAGCGCATCCATCGCGGCGCGTTCACCGTCGAAAACTCGTGCCGTGCCTCGGAAGATGTCGGTGTCGAAACCGGCGGTCTTCACGACTGCGCCTTCGGGAGCGAGCGTTCCATGCAGAATCGTCAACCCGCCCGTCTTGTGAATGGGCGATTCGAGCGGCTTGATGATATCGCCATCAAGGTCTACTTCAATGTGCGCAAGGTTTTCGGCCATCGTCTTGCCGGTCACAGTCATCACATCCCCGTGCATGAGTCCTGCATCGAGCAGCGCCTTCATGATCACGGGAATGCCGCCGACTTTGTCGACGTCGTTCATGACGTACTTGCCGAACGGCTTGAGGTCACCAATGTGCGGGACTTTGTCGCCGATCCGGTTAAAGTCATTGAGCGTCAAATCCACGCCAGCTTCGCGCGCAATCGCGAGCAAATGCAGCACTGCGTTCGTGGAACCGCCGAGTGCCATCACGACCGTAATGGCGTTCTCAAACGCTTCCTTGGTCAAGATCTGGCGCGCAGTAATACCCTTGCGCAACAGGTTGACAACTGCTTCGCCGGACTGGCGTGCGTAGTCATCACGACGTGAATCCGGTGCCGGCGGAGCAGCCGAGCCGGGGATGCTCATGCCGAGCGCCTCCGCGGCCGAGGCCATCGTGTTGGCCGTGTACATGCCACCGCAGGCGCCTTCGCCTGGACAGATCGCGCGTTCGATTCGATCGAGTTGCTCGCGTGAAATGAGTCCCTTAACGCAGGCACCGACGCCCTCAAACGCGTCGATGATCGTGACGTCTTGACCGTCAAGATTGCCCGGCAATGTTGAGCCTGCATACAAGAAGACACTCGCAAGATCGAGACGTGCGGCAGCCATCAGCATGCCTGGCAGGCTCTTGTCACAACCTGCAAGCAAAACCGAACCATCGAGGCGTTCAGCCATCATGACGGTTTCTACTGAATCGGCGATGACTTCGCGACTAACGAGCGAAAAGTGCATGCCTTCGTGCCCCATGCTGATCCCGTCCGACACACTGATCGTGCCGAACTCGAGTGGATAGCCGCCGCCCGTGTGTACGCCTTCTTTGGCGGACTTGGCCAAACGATCCAGCGACAAGTTGCACGGCGTGATTTCGTTCCAACTGGACGCGACGCCAATTTGTGGCTTTACCCAGTCGTCGTCGCCCATGCCAACGGCGCGGAGCATTCCTCGCGCCGCGGCGCGTTCAACGCCATCGGTGACGTCGCGACTGCGGGGCTTGATATCAATTCCGGGGTTCTCAGTGGATTCAGCCATAGAGACACCATACGACCGAGGCTGTCCGGGTAATTGAGGCATCCCGACACGGACACCTCACAGTGGCGGTGCGCTCGGCCGATTACCGACGATTGGCTAGTGTTCAGGAGTGGATATTGCCCTCGCGAGTAGCGCCCCAGATCATGCTGGCGACACCGACCTTCCCCAACTCATCGCGGCTGCCGAAGCACTCGGCCACCGGGCCGAGATCGCGATCTGGGACGACCCCGGTGTCGATTGGAAATCATTCGACGTCGTGGCGATTCGTTCGTGCTGGGACTACACGACGCGCCGCGATGAGTTCGTCGCGTGGTGTCGCACCGTCGGCGACCGACTCGTCAATAATCCAGACATCATCGAATGGAACAGCGACAAAACGTACTTGCAGCAATTGGCTGATAACGGAGTGAACATCATCCCCACGATGTGGGATGTTTCCACGCGTGCAGAACTAGGAACTCATCGTTCGTGGGTGGTTAAACCCACCATTTCGTCGGGGTCAGCCAACACAGCCCACTGGACAACCGCCGAGGCGGCTCTCGTGCACGCAGCCGAATTGCGTGCGGCAGGCCACCACACGATGACGCAGCCCTATGTGGCATCGATTGATGAGATTGGCGAGTTTGCGAATTACTTCTTTGGCGGCGAGCACTCCCACTCGGTCCGCAAACCACCGCTTTTGACGGCAGACGAAATCCCGGAAAGCGGCGCAACCTTCCCCGGCGGCCTGAGCGCGGTGGATGTGGATGCGTCGGTTATTGCCTTCGCGCGCGAAGTCAACGCGACAGCCGAACGCATCACCGGCCACACTCTCGTTCAAAGTCGAGTGGACGTGATTCTCGACGAAACCGGCGCCCCCATGTTGATGGAACTTGAACTCGTCGAACCAGCGCTCTTTTTGACGTACGCCCCCGGTGCTGCCAGCGACTACGTCGAGGCAATCACGCGATCCGGTTTAACGTCACGCTGATTATTGCTCGATGTGCGGTCGCATCGGCGGGCGATGATCGTGCCTCTTCAACCAACGGTTTGCTGCTGAAAAACCAGAATCAAACAAGTGTTCTTGCTGCTCGCGCGTCAGATGAAAATCCGTCCATCGAACTCCACGCGGCTTGGCGAAAATTGAACGGTCGAGCGAGGAAGGGTCACTCACGTGACGCACTTGAGTGGAATCAACCACAGTAAAGATCAGACTCTCCGCCATAGACCGCAAGCCGGTCACTGGTTTTGCAGCCGAGTTTTCACCAGCGGGGCTGCTTAACCGAACGCCGACGGTTGGCCAGCGTGCCGGCAACCCGTCCGTTCGATCGAATACTTCAATCGGATAGCTGCTCAGCAAAGATCCATCTGCGAGGGTCGAGATCCCGAATCGCGAACGTAGCCGAACCGGTTCGAACAAGAACGGGATTGCCGCCGAGGCATGAACCGCTCGTGCGACGCTGAACTCATCGGCAGAGCGACCGTAGGAAGGCAGATCCCACGGGATGTGCAAGGTCCTCTGGCGAGACAGATCGGTGGCCGGTACGACGAGGTGAAATGAGTTCTCTGGCGCAAGAGCGGAACCCGGATCGTCGAAATATAGGTCGCTGAATGTGCGCACGCCTAAATCCCCAAGGACCCCTGATAGCCAGTCTTGGAGGCACTTTCCGTGAAAGGCGCCAAGGTGAAATAAGACGCCCCAAGCATTGGCCGCGGTGGGCCACCAGTGCAACATCTGGGCGGCTTGGCGACGGTCGAGAAAATCTTCATAGTTGATGGTCCGGACAATGTCAGCCGCCCGATCAAGCGATTCTCCGGACTTTTGCATGGCGGCCATGATCGAACCTACGAGTGCCCCGGCCGAAGATCCGCCAATTCTCGCGAAAACGAAATCGTTCTCGGCGAGAGCGACCGCGGCACCGACCAAAGCAATGCCTTTGACTCCCCCGCCTTCCAGAACCAGATCGAGAGTCTTGGCGGGGTCGAAAGTGGTCACGATTGAGATTCTAGGCACGTTCAACCAAAAGCAACGGAAAGACAAAGGTCGGGCTCAGCCACGATTAGCCGGGCCCGACCTTTGGAACACGTGCAGACGGCTAACTCAGTTTCTCCAAAATGAGTTCGCGAACTCGACCAGCATCGGCTTGGCCGTGCATATCCTTCATGACCGAACCAATGAGAGCACCTGCGGCTGCGGCTTTGCCGTCGCGAACCTTTTGCGCAACGTCAGGGTTCGCCGCAATCGCAGCATCAACAGCAGCGCTCAATGCGCCCTCGTCTGAGACCACTTCGAGCCCTCGACCCACGACCACTGCCTCGGGTGAACCTTCGCCGGCGAGGACGCCGTCGATCACTTGACGGGCGATCTTGTCGTTGATGCGTCCCGCTTCAATCAAGCCCTGCAGTTCAGCAACCTGAACCGCGGTGATGGGCATTGCATCGAGTTCAACACCATCTTCCTTAGCGCGTCGCGCCAGCTCACCGAGCCACCACTTTTTCGCCGATGCGGGCGCTGCGCCTGCTTCAACAGTCGCCACCACGAGTTCAAGGGCGCCAGCACCAATGGTGTCACGCATTTCGAGATCGGTGAAGCCCCATTCGGTCTGCAAACGCTTGCGCCGCTCAGTTGGCGGTTCCGGCAAGGTGCCACGCAGCTCTTCAACCCATTCGCGTGACGGCGCTACCGGAGCCAAGTCAGGCTCTGGGAAATAGCGGTAGTCGTCAGCGTCCGACTTTTCACGGCCTGCGGAGGTGGAACCGTCTGCCTCGTGGAAGTGCCGAGTTTCTTGCAGGACACTCCCCCCTGCGTCGAGGATTCCCGCGTGGCGGCTGATTTCGTAACGCACAGCCCGTTCAACGGAGCGGAACGAGTTCACGTTTTTGGTTTCGCTGCGGGTTCCGAAGGCAGTGGTACCCACCGGGCGCAACGACAGGTTCACGTCGGCACGCAAAGATCCTTGATCCATGCGTGCGTCGGAAACGCCTAAGGCGAGCATGAGATCGCGCACCTGGTTGACGTAGGCGCGTGCAACTGCCGGGGCTTTATCGCCGGGCACTTCGATCGTCTTGGTGACGATCTCGATAAGCGGAATACCCGCACGGTTGTAATCGAGCAGTGAATAGTCTGCACCGTGAATTCGGCCCGTACTACCACCGACGTGCAGCGACTTACCGGTGTCTTCTTCCATGTGTGCACGTTCGATTTCAATCCGGTACGTTTCGCCATCGACTTCAACATCAAGCCAACCGTTAAATGCGATGGGCTCGTCATATTGCGAAGTCTGGAAGTTCTTCGGCATATCGGGATAGAAGTAATTCTTGCGCGCGAAGCGGCACCACTCGGCGATCTCACAGTTGAGCGCCAAGCCCATCCGAATCGCAGACTCAACCGCTTTCGCGTTTACGACGGGTAGTGAGCCGGGAAGCCCCAAACACACGGGACATACTTGTGTGTTCGGGTCCGCGCCGAACTCAGTGGCACAGCCGCAGAACATCTTGGAGGCGGTATTGAGTTCAACGTGGATCTCCAAGCCCATGACTGGCTCGTAGCGAGTCAACGCTTCATCAAAGTCAACGAGTGTCTGTGTCATCGTGCTACCTCCAACTCGGGTGCTTGGCCAATCAAATGCGTGCCCCACTTCTCAACGAGCAAGCGCTCTAGCGCTGCTCCCGCGTTGTAGAGGCGATCGTCGGCCAACGCTGGTGCAAGGAACTGCACACCGACGGGCAAACCGTCGGAAAGTCCTGCCGGAACCGAGATACCCGGAATGCCAGCAAGGTTCGCCGGGATCGTGGCGATGTCTTGCAAGTACATCGCCATCGGGTCGTCGAGTTTCGCGCCCAACTGCCAGGCAGGAGTCGGCGAGGTTGGCGACATGAGCACGTCAACATCGGCGAAGACGCGATCGAAATCTTGGGCGATGAGCGTGCGCACTTTTTGGGCCGAGCCGTAATAGGCGTCGTAGTAGCCGCTCGACAGGGCGTAGGTTCCGAGGATAAGCCTGCGCTTGACCTCGTCACCGAATCCGGCGTCGCGGGTAGCGGCCATGACTTGTTCAGCGCTAGGTTCGCTGACACCTTCAGGCGACACGCGCAACCCGAACCTCATCGCATCGAACTTGGCGAGGTTGCTGCTCGCTTCGCTCGGCAGCACGAGGTAATAGGCGGCGAGAGCATGAACGAAACTCGGGCAGGAAACTTCAACGATGTCGGCGCCTGCGGCCGTCATCAGCGCGACTGCTTCTTCGAAACGTTGTTTGACGCCAGCGTCGAAACCTTCTCCGGAGAGTTCCTTGACGATGCCAACACGCACGCCTGACAGGTCGGCGCGCTGGGCCGCAGCAACAAAACTAGTAGCGGGCTTGTCGAGGCTCGTGGAGTCTTTCGGATCGTGGCCACCAATGACTTCGTGCAGCAATGCCGCATCGAGAACAGTCCGGGAAACCGGACCAATCTGGTCGAGGCTGCTCGCAAGAGCAATCAGGCCGTAACGCGAAACGCCACCGTAGGTCGGCTTGACGCCAACCGTTCCGGTGACTGCAGCCGGCTGGCGGATGGAACCGCCCGTGTCTGAACCGATCGCCAGTGGCGCTTCGAAAGCAGCAACGGCAGCAGCCGAACCGCCACCGGAGCCACCCGGAATCACGTTCGTGTTCCACGGATTGCGGGTCGGGCCGTAGGCGGAGTGTTCGGTGGATGAACCCATGGCGAACTCGTCCATGTTGGTCTTGCCGAGGATGGGCATGCGCGCGGCCTTGAGTTTCGCCACGACAGTCGCATCGTAGGGCGGTACCCAGCCTTCGAGGATGCGCGAGCCCGAGGTCGTGGGCATGCCCACAGTCGTGAGCGCGTCCTTGACGGCGATCGGTACGCCCGCGAGTGCAGCGAGGGGTTCGCCGGCCGCCCGAGCCGCATCCACGGCGTCGGCGTCGGCGAGCGCTGCGTCGTTGGCAACGTGCAAGAACGCGTGAACTTCGCCGTCTACGGCAGCGATGCGGTCGAGGGCAGCTTGAGTCACTTCTCGCGAAGTGACTTCTTTGTTGGCAAGCAGGTCGCTCAGTTCGGCAGCTGTTGCCTTCGTCAAGTCAGTCATGTCAGTCCTCCCCCAAAATTCGTGGCACGAGGAATCGTTGCTCTTCGCTTTCGGGAGCACCAGCGAGGGCTTCGTCAGCGGTCAAGCCAGCAACGTTCAGGTCTAGTCTAAAAACGTTGGTCACCGGAATCGGGTGACTCATCGCCGGCGTATCGGCGTCGACCACAGACTGCACGACTTTGACGTGCTCGAGAATGGCGTCAAGGTCAGACCGGAGGTGGTCTAACTCGGCTTCGGTCAACTCAATCCGGGCGAGGTGCGCCACGTGGGCGACTTCCTCGCGCGTGATCTGGCTGGACTCAGACATGGGAATCCTTCACGGTTGGTGTCGGGATGATTCCCCAAGTCTAGTAACCGCGTACAGCGCGATTCGCCCGGCTAGTCGAGCGCACTTGGACCCTGCGTGACGAGCACCGTGAATTGGGCCGCGTCAAGGACCCGAATACCCAACTCTTCGGCTTTGGCAAGCTTTGATCCTGCGCCTGGCCCAGCAGCAACGTAGTCAGTCTTCTTGCTGACGCTCGATGCGGCTTTGCCGCCCGCTTTGATGATCGCTTCTTTGGCTCCGTCGCGCGTGAACCCATCGAGGGATCCGGTCGCGACGATCGTCAGCCCCGACAAGACCCCATCAACGGCAACGGCCGAGCCGGGGCCCTGGTGGCCTTCGATTGCGAAGCGAACTCCCGCGGCTTGCCATCGCTCAACAATGTCGCGATGCCAGTCGATCTCGAACCATTCGGTAAGCGATTCAGCGATGATGGCCCCCACCCCTTCAACTGCTGACAACTCTTCGAGGGTTGCCGCTCTGATCGCATCGAGGGATCCGAAATAGTCGGCGAGTGCCCGCGCCGCGACCGGCCCGATATGCCTGATGTTGAGAGCGACGAGTTGTCGCCACAACTCTTTTGTTTTGGCGCGTTCGAGTTCGGCCAAGAGGGTGTGTGCTTGCGCCGATGGCAAAACGACTCGATGGTCCTTTTTGACGCCCGCCGCCCGACGTTCCGCCGCGGTTGCGTCCTCAAAGCCGGGCGGGTACCGCATTTCGACTCGTTGAAACGGTGCCCGGACTACTGGCTCGCCCGTCTTGGGGTCGATGCGTTGTTCGCCCGTTTCGGCATCTCGCACCGCGACTTCAATATCGACAATCGCTTCGAGGCTGAGGTCGAAAAGGTTCGCCTCCGTAGGTAGCGGTGGTTCGGCTGGCGAACTCGGTTGTGTGAGCGCGGCTGCTGTGACTTCGCCGAGAGCTTCAATATCGAGAGCACCTCGTGAGCCGATATGTTCGACTCGTCCGCGGACTTGGGCGGGACAGTCTTTCGCGTTGGGGCAACGTAGATCGATGTCGCCCGCCTTCATGGGTCTGAGCGTCGCTCCACAATCGGGGCAAGCCGTCGGCATCTGAAACTCGTACGCGTCATCTGGACGCAACGCAGCAACCGGACCGAGGACTTCGGGGATGACATCACCGGCCTTGCGCAAGACGACCGTGTCACCAATCAAGACACCTTTTTTCGCGACGACTTCCTGGTTGTGCAGGGT
>SSHC01000053.1 GCA_008017265.1 Aeromicrobium sp. | reverse complement strand
GACCTGTGGCGCGCGTGCCAAACCAAAGACGAGCCAATCCGCGACTGGGTCAAGTTGGCCGTCACACGCTCGCGCTTGTCCGGCGATCCGGCCGTGTTCTGGCTCGACGAGAACCGTGCTCACGATGCGAACCTCATCACCAAGGTCACCGACTACCTCAAGGATCACGCCACCACCGGTCTGGACATTCAGATCCTCACGCCCGAGGCAGCAACCAAACTCTCGGTTGACCGCATCCGCGAAGGCAAGAACACCATCTCGGTCACGGGCAACGTGCTCCGCGACTACTTGACCGACTTGTTCCCGATCCTCGAATTGGGCACCAGCGCCAAGATGCTGTCAATCGTTCCGTTGATTGCAGGCGGCGGGCTCTTCGAGACTGGTGCTGGCGGTTCGGCACCCAAGCACGTGCAGCAGTTGGTCAAGGAAGATTACTTGCGTTGGGACAGCCTCGGCGAGTTCCTCGCGTTGGCTTCGAGCTTCGAACACCTCGCGCAAACCACGGGTAACGCTCGCGCGCAGGTGCTTGCCGACACGCTTGACCGCGCTACGGGCACGTTCCTGGATAACGACCGTTCGCCTGGTCGCCGACTCGGCACGATTGACAACCGTGGTTCGCACTTCTACTTGGGTCTGTATTGGGCGCAAGAGTTGGCGGCTCAAAGCGATGACGCTGAATTGGCTTCCCAGTTCGGTGCGCTCGCACAGACGCTCGCCGACAACGAAGACACGATCGTCTCGGAACTTCTTGCGGTGCAAGGCAACGCGGCTGATCTTGGCGGTTACTTCCAGCCGGACCCAGCCAAGGCTGCTGCCATCATGCGCCCGAGCGCGACCTTGAACGCAGCCGTCGATTCGCTGTAACAGTTCAAACATGCCACTGGAGCCCGTCAGGTTTTACTTGACGGGCTCCAGTGTCTTTTGATTCTTGTGCAAACTGCGGCGACAAATTATGTGCGAGTCGCGGTGGCTTGGGGCTCAAGGGCAGCTCGCGGCGCCATCATCGCGATGATCACGAAGCCAACAATGTAGGCGGCGAGAACCAGATACAACGACTCGGACATCGCGATCGAGAACGGTCGAACCTGCCCAGGCGGGAGCACGACGTTCGAGCCGGGGGTCGCCGTCATGCCGGTGCTCGAAACGTTCCGCGCCACCGCCATGGTGATGGCAGCCGAAATGGCGGCGCTTCCGATGACCGCACCCATTTGCCGCATTGAGTTGTATACACCCGATCCGGCACCCGCGAGGTTCATCGGCAAGTTGAAGGTCGCGTTCGTGGCGAGTGGCGACCAGAGCAAAGCATTGCCCAAACCGACGAGCAGAAACAGTGCGAGCCACGGCAGATACCCTGCTTCAACCCGCATGGCCGAGATCATGAGTGCGGTTGCGCTGGCAGACAAGAGGGAGCCGTAGATGGCGAGTGGTTTGGGATCACCGCGGTCAATCAGTTGCCCAACAGGTCGTGACATCACCACGGCAACAACAGCCATGGGAGACATGACGAGGCCCGCTTGAGTTGGTGTCCAACCCATCGCCGATTGCGCCCACAGCATGAACGGAAATGGGAACGCGATTGAGGTGAACGAGAGCGTTGCAACCCCGGCCGAACTGACCGAGAAATTCCGATCCTTAAATAGCGATAACGGCACGAGTGGTTCGCGCACGTTCTTCGCTTGCCACCACACGAAAGCAGCCATGAAAACGATGCCCGAAGCGAGCAAGAGTGGAACGGAAACCCACCCAGCGATCGTGCCCCAATCGTACGTTTCACCTTCCTGGATGCCGAAGGTCAGGAACGATATGCCCAACATGCTCAAGACGACGCCGAACCAGTCGAAAGCGTGGCTGTGAGTGGGCAAGGTGGGCACCCACGCCATTGCGAGCGCGAACGCGATGATACCGACGGGAATGTTGACGAGGAAGATCCACTGCCAGCCGGCGTGCTGCACGATGATTCCGCCGAGAACTGGGCCGACGAGCATTGCGGCCCCTGCTGTGGCGCCCCACAGCGCCATGGCCTTCCCTCGTTCGCGAGGTGCGAACGTTCTCGTCACCACGCTCATCGTTTGGGGCGTCATCATGGATGCGCCCAAGCCCTGAAGCACGCGCGCGACGATCAACATCTCGATCGAATCGGTCAGCCCGCACCACAGCGAGGAAGCGGTGAAAAGGGCGAGCCCGCCGAGGTAGATGTTCTTCGGCCCGAACCGGTCGCCGAGACGACCAGTCACGAGCAACGGAATAGCATAGGCGAGCAGGTAAGCGCTGGTTACCCAAATGACTTGGACATACGTGGCGTCGAGTTCGGCTTTCAAGGCGGGCGTCGCAACCGAGACGATCGTCGAGTCCACCAGGATCATGAAGAAGCCCAACACCAACGCCCACAGCGCGCGCCAAGGGTTGTGTTGAGGTGAAGTCATCGCACCCATTCGTATTCGTTCAAATTGTCGAAGACGCCGTCGCCGATGGGCTCCGAAGCGGTCTGTGTGCCGAACAACCGTCCGCCCACGCTTTGGGCAACACGGTTGCTGGCAAGGTTCGACTCGGCGACGAACGCTGACACGCGGCGCTGGTTAAAGCCCTCGGGGCTGAGCAACTGATCGAGAACCAACTGCACGGACTCGCGCATGAGCCCGCGGCCTTGGGCGCTCGGGTGCAAGAGCCATTCGAGTTCGGTGCCACCACCAAAACTGTCGTTGAGGCCGTGCGCGATGACGAGGCCGGAGAAGTCGTCGGTCACGCCGTCGGTGATAGCCCAAACGCAGGAACGTCGCCGGGCACTATCCCACGCGATCGCGCCGAATCGACTGGCAGCAGATCCTGTCGCATATGCGCCGGTCGTCGAAACCAGGTAGGTTTGCGCGGCACCTGCGTTGAGGGCTTCATCCCAACGCTCAAAGTCGCGTTCGGTGAGTGGCCGCAACGCGACGCGATCGCCCGCGATCCTAGAGGCCGCCCACTCGCGAGTCGGGTAGGACGGTTCGCCGAAAGCGATCGAACCCGTCCATGCGTCGTGAGCCTGCCCGTGTTCGTGCAGCATGCGCGGGATTGTCTCGTGCATCGTGAACCCGCACGAATACGCCACTTTGAGCGAGGGGACGTTGCCAACTCGGGCGCACCATCGCACCACGTCAGTGTTGAGGTCGGTGAATGCGTAGTTCAGTACGAGTCGAACCGCTGCACGAGTCACACCGCGATTGCGAAATCCCGGATGAGTCACGTAGGCGATTTCCTTGATCGGGCCTTCGCCCTTCAAGTCGACCTGGCCCACAAAAACACCGTCAACTTCAACCACCCAAATACGATTCGTGCCCGATTCCCAACCGGGGGTCACCACATCGGTGAGGAAGAGTTCGGCAGCTTTCTGGTGGTATTCGGGAGGCACCGACGTCCACGACTGGGTCTGCGGGTCTGTGACCATCTCGACCATCGGTTCGATGTCACGAGTGTGGTGGGCCCGTAACGTCACCATCCCGTCGGTAAGGACAGGAACAGACAGTGGCCACGGGATAAAACTCATGAGTGAAGTTCTGCTCGTTTCGGATCGGCGGGATAGACGCCGAAAATACGCAACTCGTCGGTATAGAACTTGAGTTCTTCGAGCGCGCGCGCTAACGGAGGATCATCGGGATGGCCGTCCACCTCGGCGAGGAACTGGGTGGCAGTGAATTTTCCGCCGACCATGTAACTCTCGAGTTTGGTCATGTTGATGCCGTTGGTGGCGAATCCGCCGAGCGCTTTATAGAGGGCCGCTGGAATGTTCCGGACACTGAAAATAAAACTCGTAACGATCGGGCCTTCGTTCGGGTCGGTGCGGACCTCGTCGGGCGACAACAGCACGAAGCGTGTTGTGTTGTGGTCTTCGTCTTCAACATCGCGCGCCAAGATTTCTAGGCCGTAGATTTCTGCAGCCAGTTCGGGGGCGATGGCGGCTTGGTGTGGATCGTTTGCTTCAGCGATTTCGCGAGCGGCACCGGCAGTATCGCCTGCGATGACCGGTTCCCACCCGTGGTCTTTGATGATTTTGCGGCATTGGCCAAGCGCGTGCACATGTGAATGGACGGTCTTGATGGAGTCGAGCGTGGTGCCCGGTACGCCCATGAGCATGAACTGGATCCGCAAGAAATGTTCGGCCACGATGTGTAAATTCGAGGTCGGCAAGAAATGGTGAATATCGGCGACTCGACCGGCGAGTGAATTATCGATCGGGATCATCGCGAGTTCCGCGTCGCCGCTCTTCACAGTTTCGAAAACGTCCTCAAAGGACGCGCAGGCGATAGCCTCAGCTTCGGGGTAGTTCTGGTTGATGACCAGATGCGAGTTCGCTCCCGGTTCACCTTGATACGCGATTCGCATGGTGCTCACTTGACTAGCCTACGTCGTTGCCTTGCCCGTGCCACGGCAGTTCACGTGCACCGGCGCTGGGGGAGACCCAGAATACTTCGGGCCGTGACCAGCCGCGCGCTTCGTAAGCCGATTCGAGAGCAGAGCGCAACTCATCAACTCGCCCTGTTTCGATGAGCGCAATCGCGCATCCGCCAAAGCCCCCACCGGTCATGCGTGCACCGAGTGCGCCTTGTGCCAGCGCGATTTCGACCGCCGCATCGAGTTCTGGGCAACTGACGTGGAAGTCGTCGCGAAGAGAGTTATGGGATGCGGTCAGCATCGAACCGAAAACGTCCCAGTTGTTCTCGCGCATGGCCTTCGCGGCACCGCGCACGCGAGCGTTCTCGGTGAAGACGTGCTGGGTGCGCGCTTTAAGGACAGGGTCACTCAGGCTCACGACTTGATCGAGGCTCACGCGGCCCAGGGCCTCGATACCAAGTTCAGCGGCCGCCCGTTCGACTTCTTCACGTCGAGTGCGGTATCCGCCAGTGGCGTGCGAATGGCGACTCGTCGTGTCGATGACCGCGAGGGTAAGGCCTGTTTGCGTCCATTGCGCAGGGATCGAGATTGCGCTGGGAATGTCCGTAGAGAAGTCGAGGAGGAGCGCATGGTCTGCTTCGGCGAAGCACACCGAGAACTGGTCGAGCAACCCGGTGGGTGCACCGACGTAGTCGTTCTCGGCCTTCGCCGCAATGAGGGCAATCTGTTCGCGGTCGAATGTTACGCCCGCGAACGCGGTCATCGCGAGCGCAGTGGCACACGTCAATGCGGCGGAACTTGAGAGGCCAGCACCGACAGGGATATCGGATTCGAGAACGAGGTCGAGTGCGGGCGGTTGGATTCCTTTTTCGTTCAACGCCCACGCGATGCCCGCGAGGTAGGCAGCCCAGCCGGTGACGGTCTCTGCTCCAGAGTGGTGAACCCCAGCATGGTGAAACTGGGCTTGTTGGCCAAGGCTCCACACGTGCGTCGTGTCGTCGTTGCGGCGCCGCGCCTTGATAGTGATGCCGCGGTCGATCGCGATTGGCATGGCGAGGCCACCGGAATAATCCGTGTGTTCGCCGATGAGATTTACCCGAGCGGGCGCGTGCCATTGCCTGATCTGATTCACACCCTGACCTTATGCGCACACGGGGGTGGCACAATCGACCCATGGCGAATGGACGAGCGCGTGCCCTGTCGGGTGCCCAGCCGACTGCAGACTCCTACCACTTGGGGAACTACATTGGCGCGTTTCGTAACTGGGTGACGCTGCAAGACGAGTTCGATGCCTTCTATTTCATTCCTGATTTGCATGCGATCACTGTGGACTATGAACCGGCACGCTTGCGTGAGCGCACCTACATCGCGGCCGCGCAGTTAATTGCTGCCGGTGTCGATCCCGAACGCAGTGCTCTTTTCGTGCAAAGTCACGTTCCCGAACACGCGCAACTCGCGTGGGTTCTCAACGGCATCACGGGTTACGGCGAAGCCAGCCGCATGACGCAATTCAAGGACAAGTCCGCCAAGAAGGGGACCGATTCGGCGAGTGTCGGTCTGTTCACCTACCCGATCCTGATGGCTGCCGACATCTTGATCTATCAAGCCGACAAAGTGCCGGTGGGAGAAGATCAGCGTCAGCACGTCGAATTGACGCGCGACCTGGCACAACGGTTCAATCACCGTTTTGGTGAAACGTTCACGGTGCCCGAGGCATACATCGTTAAAGACAGCGCCAAGATTTATGACTTGCAAGAACCGACCTCGAAGATGAGTGGTTCGAACCCCACGCATACGGGTGTTGTGGATCTGTCTGACACTGCCAAGCAAGCCGCAAAGAAGATTCGTTCAGCGGTCACCGATTCCGGCACCGAGATTCGTTTCGATCCCGTGGAGAAGCCGGGTATCTCGAACCTGCTCACTATCTATTCGTCACTCACCGGCAAGACCGTTCAAGAACTCGAACGCGAATATGAGGGCCGTCAGTACGGGCACCTCAAGGTGGAACTCGGTGACATCGTGGGCGATCTGGTTGAGAGTTTCGGCACGCGTTTCCGTGAATTGCTTGACGACCGTGCCGAATTGGATACGGTACTTGCGCGTGGCGCCGAGCGGGCACGTGAGGTTGCGTCTGCGACTCTCGCTGACGTTTATGAAAAGTCTGGTTTCGTCAAGGCGCGTGTCTGATGTTGATTGGTGTGTCGATTCCGGTCCCGGAGCCGTGGGGAGAGTGGCTGCGGGAAAAGCGCCGTTCCTTTGGTGATTCGGGGGCCGATCATATTCCGAGTCACATCACCTTGGCCCCACCACTGGAAATTGACCCAGCGCAGCTCGACTCGTTGGCCGAAGACTTGTCGAGTGAAGCCTTGAAGCATTCGCCGTTCAAGGTGGCGTTGGCGGGTACCGGCACTTTCCGACCCGTGTCTGACGTTGTTTACATCGTGGTCCGTCAAGGGGTCCCGGAGTCGGCGGCTCTGGCACGCGGTGTTCAGCGGGTTGTCCAATCGCCTGTTCCTGAACATGATTTTCACCCGCATGTCACGGTGGCACACGACCTCGACCAGGACGCGCTCGACGTGGCCGCTGCCGATCTCGATGATTTTGAGTGCGAGTTCGATGTTGACGAGATCGAACTGTATGTTCACAAGGACGATTCAGGCTGGGAACCCATTCGCGCGTTCGCGCTAGGTGGGTCCGGCGAGAGTTAGGCTCCTGGCGCAGCCAAACCGTCGAGCAGCATCGAACGGAAGGCTTGCACCGCCAGCGGCAAAGTCGTCGGCTCGCGATGCGCGACAGCTAGGTGTCGCTCAAGCGGTGGATTGACGATGTGGGATGTGCGCAGATTGTGGCGATTGCGTAACGCGATGTCTGGGACAACGGCGTGGCCGAGTCCGGCTTCGACGAATCGAAGCACCGACCCCATCTCTCCGCCCTCGATGGCAAACCGGGGTTCGAATCCGGCCGATGCGCAGGCACGCAAGGTGACATCGCGTAAGTCGTAGCCCTCGCGGAACATGACGAGCGGGAGAGTGGCGAGGTCTGAAATCTCGATCGCGGGCCCGATAGCGCTATTCGGTGGACTCGCCAGAAGCAGTTTTTCCCGGTACACGATCGTGGTTTCGATGTCTGGCGCGTCGGTGGTGACCGGAACGATGAGCAGAGCGATGTCGATGTTGCCGTTAGCGAGTTCTTCGGCCAGTACTCGAGATCCCGCTTCGTGGACCTCGAGCTCAACTCCCGGATAGCGCTGGTGGAAGTCCATCAGGATTGGCGGTAGTAGACCGTCGAGGGTGGACGGCGTGGCGCCTAGGCGCACGCGCCCGCGACGAAGTTCAGCAACTTCGCCGATGGAACGAAGCGCGCTATCGGCGTTGATCAACATGCGTTGGGCGTGGGGGAAGAGGGCCTCGCCGGCGCTGGTCAAGGTGATGCCGCTGGGGGAGCGGCTAAACAATCGCGTGCCCACGGAGCGCTCCAAAACGCGGATTTGTTTCGAGAGCGTTGGTTGGGTGACGCCGAGGTTTTCGGCAGCGCGGGTGAAGTGTCTCGTGTGGGCGACTTCCACGAAGTACGCAAGTTGCTGGAGTTGCACCCAACTATCATAGACGTTGTCTATGAAAGTGGGCCTAACTTGGACTTAGCGCGAATCAAGAAATGGTCTTAGCCTATGTGGGTGGCCACTACAAAGAACGCCCGTCGGTCGCCTCTGAGCTCGACGGTTGCACTCAAAATTTCCATGGCGGTCTCCGGTCTCATTATGGTCGGATACTTGCTGCTCCACATGTACGGCAATCTCAAGATTTTCGCGGGACAAGAAGCCTTCGACGAGTATGCACATCACTTGCGTGTATTCGGCGAACCGATGCTCCCTGAAAACGGACTTCTGTGGATCGTTCGTATCGTGCTCTTGCTATCGATCGTCGTGCATTTCCATGCCGCCGTTCGCTTGTGGGCACGCAACAAGCGCGCATCAGGTGCGCAGGGCGGCAAGCGCTATCACACCAACAAGAACCGCAAGGGCATCCAACGCAGCTACGCGAGCTTCACGCTTCGCTGGGGCGGCGTCATCATCTTGCTGTTCGTCGTTTACCACTTGCTTCACCTCACGGCCAACATCATCGCGCCGGGTGGACGTTCTGACAGCCCGTTCGAACGAGTCGTCAACGGCTTCGAAATCTGGTGGGTTGTCGCGATTTACACGGTCTCGATGCTGGCTGTTGGCCTGCACTTGTGGCACGGCATGTGGAGCGCATTTGCAACGCTCGGCGCCAACCACTCACGAACCCGTGTCGGCTCGCGTTGGACGAAACTCGCGTGGGTTGTTGCTGGTGCGATCACAATCGGATTCCTGCTTCCACCGTGGGCAGTTTTCTTGGGACTAGCGGGCTGAGAGGGCCGAGAATATGACTTTGGATTACTTCACATTGGGCGATGACATCGCCGATACCGCTGCACCTGGCGGACCGATCGAAAAGCGCTGGGACCTCCACAAGTTCAACTTGAAGTTGGTCAACCCAGCGAACCGCCGCAAGATCAAGGTGATCATCGTGGGCACGGGCTTGGCGGGTGCTTCGGCAGCAGCCACGCTCGGTGAAGCGGGCTACCAAGTGGTCAGCTTCTGCTATCAAGACAGCCCCCGTCGTGCGCACTCGATTGCTGCTCAAGGTGGCATCAACGCGGCCAAGGGTTACCGCAATGACGGCGACAGCATCTACCGCTTGTTCTACGACACCGTTAAGGGTGGAGACTTCCGTTCGCGCGAATCGAACTCGTACCGCCTCGCGCAAGTATCGGTGAACATCATCGATCAGTGTGTCGCGCAGGGTGTTCCGTTCGCTCGCGAGTATGGCGGCCTACTCGACAACCGTTCCTTCGGTGGCGTTCAGGTGTCCCGTACGTTCTACGCGCGCGGCCAGACGGGTCAGCAGTTGCTGATCGGCGCTTACCAAGCGTTTGAACGTCAAGTGGCTGCTGGCACGGTCGAAGACAACACGCGCCACGAAATGCTCGACTTGATCATGGTCGATGGCCGTGCTCGCGGTGTGGTTGTGCGTGACATGGTCACCGGCGAAATCGAAACCCACACGGCCGACGCAGTCGTCTTGGCAACCGGTGGCTACGGCAACGTCTACTTCTTGTCGACGAACGCTATGGGCTGCAACGTCACGGCTTCGTGGCGTGCGCACCGTCGTGGTGCCTACTTCGGAAACCCCTGCTACACGCAGATTCACCCCACCTGCATCCCCGTTTCGGGCGACTACCAGAGCAAGCTCACGCTGATGAGTGAGTCGCTGCGTAACGACGGCCGTATCTGGGTGCCGAAGAAGGCTG
Organism: Aeromicrobium sp.; assembly: GCA_008017265.1. Classification (GTDB taxonomy): domain Bacteria; phylum Actinomycetota; class Actinomycetes; order Propionibacteriales; family Nocardioidaceae; genus Aeromicrobium. The sequence continues at coordinate 3,687 of SSHC01000053.1, read as the reverse complement.
GCGACGACCGCCACCCGTCGCAGATCCCCGAGGAAGAGCGCGACTACTACCTCGAACGCATCTACCCGTCGTTCGGCAACTTGGTTCCTCGCGACATCGCTTCGCGTGCGGCCAAGTACCAGTGCGACGACGGCAAGGGTGTTGGTCCAGGCGGGCTCGGCGTTTACCTCGACTTCGCGTCGGCAATCGAACGCCTCGGCCGCGACGCGGTGGAAGCCAAGTACGGCAACCTCTTCGACATGTACGCGCAAATCACGGGTGAAGATCCGTACAGCCAGCCGATGCGTATCTACCCAGCCGTTCACTACACGATGGGTGGCCTCTGGGTTGACTATGACTTGCAGAGCAACTTGCAAGGTTTGTTCGTCACGGGTGAAGCCAACTTCTCCGATCAGGGCGCGAACCGCCTGGGTGCTTCGGCTCTTATGCAGGGTCTTGCTGACGGTTACTTCGTGCTTCCGAACACGATCGCGAACTACCTCGCGAGCGCTCCGTTCGAGCCTGTCGCGGACGATCACGAAGCGGTCGTCGAAGCGCGCAATGCAGTTACTGAACGCATCGACAAGTTGATGTCTATTCAAGGCAACCGCACCGTTGACTCGTTCCACAAGGAACTCGGCAACATCATGTGGGAATACTGCGGCATGGAGCGCACGGAAGAAGGTCTGATCAAGGCGATCGGTCTGATTCGCGAACTCAAGGCTGAATTCTGGACCAACGTGAAGGTGACTGGCGCTCCCGATGAGCTCAACCAAACACTCGAACGGGCCGGCCGAGTTGCCGACTTCTTCGAATTGGGCGAACTCATGTGCATCGACGCGCTCAACCGCGCCGAGTCATGCGGCGGTCACTTCCGTGCGGAAAGCCAGACCGAGGATGGCGAAGCAATGCGTCACGACGACCAGTTCGCGTACGTTGCTGCGTGGGAGTTCGGCGATGAAAAGCCCGTCCTGCACAAAGAGAACTTGGAATACGAATTCATCGAAATGAAGGCCAGGAGCTACAAGTGAAAATCACCGTTCGAATCTGGCGTCAGAAGAACGCCAACGCTAAAGGCTCGCTGGTCCCTTACGAAATGGACAACATCAGCGAACACATGTCCTTCCTCGAGATGCTTGACGTTCTCAACGAACGTCTCACGCTCGAAGGCGAAGACCCCGTGTCGTTCGACTCGGACTGTCGCGAAGGCATCTGCGGCATGTGTGGCGTGGTCATCAACGGCCAACCGCACGGCCCAGAAACCACCACGACTTGCCAGTTGCATATGCGCACGTTCAAGGATGGCGACGTCATCGACATTGAGCCGTGGAAGGCCGACGCGTTCCCGGTGATCAAAGACCTCGTTGTCGATCGTGGTGCGTTTGATCGCATCATCCAGGCCGGCGGCTACATCAGTGCGCCGACTGGTTCGGCTCCGGAAGCTAACAACCTGCCAGTGCCGAAGCACGATGCAGATCACGCTTTCGAGGCCGCGACTTGCATCGGCTGTGGCGCCTGTGTGGCTGCGTGCCCGAATGGCTCGGCCATGTTGTTCACGGCTGCCAAGATCACGCACCTCGGTTTGCTTCCGCAAGGCCAGCCGGAACGCGATTCGCGCGTCCTCGGCATGGTTGAGCAAATGGACGCCGAAGGCTTCGGCGGCTGCACCAACATCGGTGAGTGCACCGCAGCTTGCCCGAAGGGTATCCCGCTGGATGTCATCAGCCGCTTGAACCGCGACTTGATGGGTGCGATCGCGCGCTCCTAAGTTGACGACAGTTGTGCCCCGAACCGGTCTAGTGCTGGTTCGGGGCACAATTGCTTTAGGTGGCACAATTTTACTTAACAAGGTTAATGAACTATGCTAAGTATATGCCTACCGATTCTCGACGCCTCGCTCAATCAGTTTCGAAGGTTAGCCGTCGCTTGCGACAGGAGCGTCAGTCAGATCTGAGCGCCGGCCAGCTATCGGTTATGGCCGCGATCGTGCAATTGAGACAATCCACGCCGAGCCAGTTGGCCGTTGCCGAAAAGGTCTCGGGGCCGGCCATGACGCGAACGCTCAATTGTCTGGAGAAGACGGGATACATCGCCCGCTTTCCACACCCCACTGACGGGCGCCAGGTGTTGATTGAAGTGTCTCCAGCCGGACGCGAGGCACTCGCTGATGAACGGCAACGGCGTGACGCCTGGCTCGATGCGCGACTCAAAACACTCAGTTCTGATGATCGTGCCACCTTACGAAACGCCATCAAGATACTGGACCAACTGATCGAAGACGAGGCATGAGCCCCACCTTCAAAAGCCTCGAAACCCGCAATTACCGGATCTACGCGCAAGGCGCCATCGTCTCGAACATCGGCACCTGGCTGCAAAACACGGCTCAAGCTTGGCTCATGCTCGAACTCACCGGCAACGGTGCGTTGCTTGGTCTTGTCATTGCGATGCAACTCGTGCCCACGTTGTTCCTGTCGCCGGTAGCAGGGCTGATCGCGGACAGCTATTCGAAGCGCAGGATCCTCGCCTGGATGCAGTTAGGGATGGCCCTGCCAGCCGCCACGCTTGGCGTGCTTGCCATCTTCGGATTCGTACAGACTTGGCACGTGCTCACGCTAGCTTTCATCTTTGGCATCGCGAGAGCCTTTGAAGCGCCCGCACGCCAATCTTTCGTCAGCGAAATGGTTGATCGAAAGACACTGTCGAACGCGGTCGCCTTGAACTCGGCTTCGTTCAACGCAGGTCGACTCATCGGACCAGCGCTCGCAGGACTCATGATCGCTGCTCTCGGTTCTGGAGTCGCCGCGACTGGGTGGGTGATCTTGCTCAACGCGCTCAGTTATGGCTTCGTCTTGTATGCACTGTGGGCCATGGATGGTTCACGCTTACGGCCCGCGCCGCGCACTGCTTCTGGAGGCCATGCGATCCGCGACGGATTGGCCTACGTATGGTCGCGACCAGATTTGGTTCTACTTCTCACAATCGTGTTCTTCATCGGCGCATTCGGGATGACATTCCAAATCACGAGTGCGCTCATGGCGACAGACGTATTCGGCAAAGGCGCAGGCGAATTCGGCATGCTTGGCTCGTTCCTAGCGATCGGTTCGCTTGCAGGAGCGTTGCTCGCTGCACGGCGCCAGTCGCCGCGGTTGCGCTATATCGTTTTCGCAGGGCTGGCCTTCTCGGCTGTTCAAATTGTTTCGGGCCTGATGCCCACGTACTGGTCGTATGCGGCGGTACTTCCGCTCGTGGGCATGAGCGTGCTCACTGCTGGCACCACCGCCAGCGCAGTCATCCAAATGACGACCGTGCCGCATATGCGCGGGAGGGTCGGTTCGATCTATCTCATGGTGTTCATGGGTGCCGTGCCGCTGGGATCGCCCGTGATCGGTTGGGCTGGCGAATACGCGGGCGCCCGCGAAGCGATCGTTTTGAGCGGACTGCTCTGTGCCGTGGGAATCCTTCTAGCGTCGGCCCTTTACGCCGCGATCATGAAACGCATCACTCACCGATCGTGGGTCGAACTCCTGTCCGCGGGTGCAGCGAGTTCAGCATCTGACGCCGCAACGGGCACCCGGGAAAACGCGTTATCCTAGACGCTATGCAAGGCGCCGACATCATCAGTCAAGTCGTCGATCAGTTCGCGCCCGAACTGATCGAGTTTCGTCGCGATGTTCACGCTCACCCAGAGTTGGCGTGGCACGAAGTGCG
>SSHC01000048.1 GCA_008017265.1 Aeromicrobium sp. | reverse complement strand
TGTTTCAATGTCGGGAACAAGCCGGATCGGCGCGAGCTGGGTCGCGGTGTGCGCACGAGATAACGGACGGCGCACGAGAAAGCACATGAATCGGGCGAGAATCGTGTGCTTTCTCGTGCTTCATCCGGCGAGACGCACACGCGCGAAAGCGATACCACCGAGAGCACAGCAGATGCCGACCCCGTTGAGCTAGATTAACGGCGGTGCCGCTCCTTGTAGCGGGCTCTGCGTCTTGTAGCGGGCTTTGCGTCTTGTAGAGGGCTTTGCCTAAAGTACTGCTATCACTGCACGATGCTCATCTGCGTTGAGATTCAGCCCCACATTATGGGTCAAGCGAGCAGCGCCGCGTCGCTGCGCCTGCCCCACCGCACCGCGAGCAAGAACGCCGTCACGGTCAGGCCGTAATACACGAAGAGCAGCGCAAACGTGAGCACAGTGAACATCGAGAAGTGCGGTGCGTCCCAGGCCGCGTGCAGCAGCATCGGCACGAGCATGCAGGGAACGATCACCCACCACCGCGCCGACAGCCCGATCTGGCGCCGCGATAGGCAGTATGCGAGGGCGGCACCGCCCACAGTGGTCCAGAGCGCGTGCAACCCGAACCCGACCAACAACCGCATGATGCCGGTTGATACCGTCGCCATGAAATCTGTCGAATGCAGCGCGTAGAAGAGATTCTCGATAATTTCAAAGCCGGCTCCGACGATAAACCCGTAGACCACCCCATCCATTACGGTGAGCCGACCCAGCGACCATGCAAGCGAGAGCACAAGCAGCACACCGAGCAGGCGCAATAGGTCTTCATTGATCGGCGCCGAGAGAGAGGCCGCGAACGAGCTCAGGCCGATCTTGCCGTAGAGTTCGCTCGCAGCGGTGTTCGCCTCTGCGGCGAACGAGCACGCTACGAGGCCACCCCAGGCAAGCGCGACGAGCCGAAGTGACGCAGGCTGACGCCCCTTAACCTTGGGAAGTACCCGCGCGATCAGCGCGAGCAGCACCACCTGAATCCCGCCTAGAACGAGTGCAGCCAGCAGGCCCTGCACGCCAGAGATCAGCGCTGCGAGCTGAAGAACGGTCAAGTAGACAGATACTGCGAGCAAAACCAGTAGCAGCCAGAAAACCGGCTGGCGTGGCTGCCAAATCGCCGAACGCGGCTTCTTTGTTGGCTGTGGCGCATCAGTCAATTCTAGGGTTGTGTTCACGGCTGCACCTCTGCGCTTTCTACGATTGCCGCAATGTCGGGCAGCAGCTGACCACCGTCGGTGTTCACATGCGTCGCTGCGATCGACACCTCGAACAGCACACACGAGGCATCTCGAAGTGCCTCGCACACTGCAATGAGCTGCGTCGACCCTGCGCCTGCCGCGAGGTCGTATTCGAGCAATTTCACGGTGAGCAGCGGGGCCGAATCGAGCGTGCGCACCGGTATCAGAGCGGCACCCACCGGTGCCGCGTCACGCAACAGCGCGGCGCTTTCTACCCCGGTGTGCATCGAAGCGATCACCGAAACACCGCCGTCTTGGGTGGTAAAGGTGCGTTTGGCGGCTTCGGCATCGAGCGCGCCGTCTGCAGGGTCTCGCTCCCAGCCCTGCGGCGCGATAAACGCCCCATGCACCGAGCGACCATCGTCTTCGACCTGCAGCATTGCACGCTCGTACACGCCGACAACGTTCTCGGGCTTGCTCTGCGCTAAAATTCCGGTGACAATCGGCGTCACCACCAGCAGCACAATGGCTACGAGGATCACCCAAAAAGCGGCCCAGCGCGTTTTTTCAGAAGGGGCTGTAGGCTCTGGCGTCGTTTCGCCCACCTCAGCGGTGAGAGCTGGCGATTCAGTCATGCTCCGATGCTAGGGGTAACCCGCAACGTTATGCACGACTATTTTTGCAGCCAGCACAAACTGCATGCTGACTGCACAAAATGAACGCTCCCTTTTGCACGCGCTACGCGCAGCAACTACCACCACAGCAGCTGCTGCCCGACTCAGCCTCGTCCAGCAGATTAAGAATCTCTGCGCTTTCGGCCGATGCTGCCGCTGCGATGCTTGCCTCAGTGTTCAACGCTGGTGTTTGCGTGTCGCTCATGATGTCTCCTTGAGAGTGTTGAGTGGTTAATGTTGACTGTTGTTTGCTCACCGGGAGCTTATTCAGGCTCTTCGCCGCTGAGGGTGAACGCGAGCACCTGGTCGAGCACGTTTGCAAATACCTCAGCAGACTGGGCGCCAGAGACCGCGTACTTTTCTTCAAAGAGAAAGTAGGGCACCCCGTTCACACCGAGCATGCGCGCGCGCGTAATGTCTTGTTCTACCGCGTCTTCAAACCCTTCGTCTTCAAACGCGTCACGAACCTCATCAGCGTCAAGACCAATTTCTTCACCAAGCTCGGCAAGGGTTTCAACGTCAGAGACCAGCCTCCCCTCTGAAAAGTATGCTCGGAACAGGCGATCCTGCATTTCTGATTGCACGCCTTGTGACTTCGCGAGGTGCAGCACCCGGTGCGCCCGTCTCGTGTTCGCGTGCTTGAGCTTCTCAAAGTCAAACTCAATGCCCTCAAGCACTGCCATCTGCGTCATCTGCTCAAGCATGTCTTCAAGCTGCTCACGGGGCATGCCCTTGTGCTTCGTCAGAAAGTCAATCTCACTGCCCGAGAAATTCTCGGGCGTATCTGGTGCGAGCTCGTAGCTGTGACTCTCAACCTCGATCTCTACGTCTGGGTGCTTGCGAGTGAACTCGGTGATGCCAGCTTCGAAGCGGCGCTTACCGATGTAGCACCACGGGCAGGCGATGTCGCTCCAAATATCAACGCGAAGGGTGTCAGTCATGATGGTTACAGCGTAGCGCGCCCGCCTGTTATTCCCGTGGGCGCAAAGCTATGCCAAGGTTAGACAGAGATGCAAAATATCGGGGGTACCGTGGTGAGGCAACATACACGCTGGCAACAAGTAGTTCGTGTGTTCTTCGCCATCGCACTGCTCGCCTTGGGGCTCGTGATGTTGCTCGGTGGGCTGACCGTGCAGCAAACCGCACTCGTAACCGGCATCGGCATCGCAGTCGCGGGCGTCGCGTTGACGATGCAAAGCTTCAGCCGCGTTGCCGGCGACGAGATTCAGGGCGAGGATCGCGCAGGCGCGCCGCCCATGGCGGTTTCGCACGCGCAGACCTGGATCGTGCGTTTCGCTGGCCTTTCGCTCATCGTGGCTGGCTCGTTCATGTCACTCTGGCCAAACGCTGGTGCCCCCTGGCTGGCCTCACTTGTCGCGGTGGCGCTCATTTTGCACGGCGTGGTCTCATCGATCGCTGCAGTGCGGGGTGATGCCGACCACCGCGTAGCGGGCGTACTGATCTCGCTTGCGGGCACCGCCTATGGAGTGCTCGCCTTCTCATGGCCTGTGCTGACCCTGGCGCTCTTTCGGCTTGCCGTCGCAGCCTGGCTGCTCTTCAACGGTGTGCAATTGCTGCTCGAGCTTTGGCGAAGCAAGAAGCACACCAAGCAACGCACTAACGAGGCTCAGAAGTCGGCATCTAAATCGGTGTTCGCGCACTGGTCCCGCACAATCGCGGCAGGTCTCGCACTCGTGCTCGCCGTCGGCGCCACGATCGGCAGCGCACAGCTGCTCGGGGGCACTCCCCTGCCCACGCCCGATGCGTTCTACACCGTACCCGAAGACGTGCCCTCGCAGCCTGGTCAACTCATCCGCACCGAGCCCCTCACCGTCGGCGTTCCCGCGGGTGCCGTCGCCTGGAAGATGCTCTACACGACCACTCGCCCCGATGGCAGCGCCGCAATCTCGAGCGGCACGATCCTCGCCCCCTCTGCTCACGACGGGTCTACGCTACCGCTGCTTACCGTCTCACACGGCACTACCGGCGTGGTCGATGGCTGTGCGCCCTCGCTCGGCGCGACGCCATTCGCCGACGGCGCGGGCACGGCAATGCAAGAGATGGTGACCAAGCACGGCTGGGTGGCGGTCACCTCTGACTACACCGGCATGGGCACCTCGGGTATGGCCGAGTACCTCGTGGGAGCGGCCGAGGCACGCAATGTGCTCGACGCGTCGCTCGCTGCGCGCCAGTTTGAAGTGCTCTCGCTCTCGAGCGACACCGTCGTGTGGGGCCACTCGCAGGGCGGACAGGGAGCGCTCTGGACGGCACAGCTTGCCGAGAAATATGCTCCCGAGCTAACCGTGCTCGGTGTCGGCGCATTCGCTCCGGCAGCCGATCTGTTCGGCCTCGCAAACGCCGACAAGAACACCGCCCCAGGCAAGACGGTCTCGTCATACATCGCCTACACCTGGAACGACACGTTCCCTGAACTTGAGCTTTCGAAACACCTCACTCCCGGTTCGAGCGGGCCGGTGCAGCGAATCTCGCAGCTATGCTTCAACGGTAGCGACGCGCTCTCAGCGATTCTGCTCGGCACGCAGGTGCCGGGTCAGGTGTTCCCCGAGAGCATGCTCAGTGGCGACCTCGGCAAGCTGCTAAAGCAGCAGACCCCCACTGGACCCTTCGCTGGGCCGGTGCTGATTGCGCAGGGGCTGGCCGATCCTCTGGTGCTCCCAAAGCTGCAAGACCAGTGGGTGAGCGACCGTTGCGACGCGGGCATTGCGATTGACTACCGCAAGTTTGAAGGGCTCAGCCACGTCAGCCTTGTCGCCGCTGACTCGCCGCTCACCCCGCAACTCGTGGAGTGGACGCTCGATCGCTGGAACGGTGACCCCGCCCCCGAGAAGTGCGTTTCGAAGACGTACCCAAAGACGAAGTAGTGACGAAGTAGCTACTGCGGCGTTACCGCGCGCGCGATGGCCAGATACTGGTCAATATCGAGTTGTTCGGCGCGCAGCGTGGCGTCTACCCCGGCCTGTGCCATCGCCGCACTCGCGGCGTCGGCGCTAGAGGGAATACCGAGCACCCCCTGCAGCGACTGGCGCAGCATCTTTCTGCGGCCCGCGAATGCCGCGTTTACGAGTTCGAACGTGGCTCGACGCTCTGCTTCAGTGCCCATGCGCTGCTCAGCGCGTTCAAACGCGACCAGGTTCGAGTCGACCCCGGGCACCGGCCAAAAGATGCGTCGGCTCACCACGCCCGCAACGTGCCATTTGCCATACCAGGCAGCCTTTGCGCTCGGCGCACCGTACTCTTTTGACCCGGGAGGCGCGGCGATGCGATTGCCAACCTCGGCTTGCACCATGACGAGACCCGAACGAAGCCCAGGCAGCAACTCGAGCAGGTGCATCAGAATGGGCACCGACACGTTGTAGGGCAGGTTTGCCACGAGACGCTCAGGAGCGAGAAAGGTGTCTAGATCGGTGAGTTGGCCAAGCGTAACATCGAGCGCGTCAGAACGCACCACGCGCAGGCGCCCCTCGGCCACGGCCTCTGGCTGCATCGCAGCGACCGTGCTCGGCAGCTCGGCCGCGAGTCGGTGGTCGATCTCGATCGCGGAGACGCTCGCGCCGACCTCGGTGAGGCCGAGTGTCAACGAGCCAAGCCCCGGGCCGACC
>SSHC01000039.1 GCA_008017265.1 Aeromicrobium sp. | reverse complement strand
TGAGCGGGTTCCACTTAGGAATGTTCGCCACGGTGTAGGCAATCATGTCTGTGGTCAAACGCAATGATGCTTCCGGTGGGAACACATAGGTGCCGCGCGAGAGGTATTCCTTGATGATGTCGTTCTGGGTAGTACCCGCGAGAGCCTTGGCTTCTACGCCCTGCTCTTCGGCTGCGACCTGATACATCGCCAACATCCACATTGCCGTGGCGTTGATCGTCATCGACGTGTTCATCTCGCCGAGCGGGATGTTTTGGAACAAACGACGCATCGTGCCGAGGTGTGGAATCGGCACACCGACCTTGCCCACTTCACCGCGTGACAAGATGTGATCCGGATCGTAACCGGTTTGCGTGGGAAGATCGAATGCCACCGAAAGGCCAGTTTGACCCTTAGCGAGGTTCTTGCGGTACAGAGCGTTTGATTTCGCCGCCGAACTGTGACCGGCGTACGTGCGCATCACCCAAGGGCGATCAGGCTGAACAGACATGCGCCCAGACTACCGCTGACCGCACTTGGACCTGCCAAGGAGATAGGGATTGAGCCTCAAGTCACACCGGCCGAACCGCGAGAATCACTTCTCTGGCTTGATACGGTCTCCGCCGGGCACCCACAAGACGTCGCCCCGCTCTTTGTTCGCATAGCGCCCCAGAATGAACAACAAGTCGCTCAACCGGTTGAGGTATTTCGCGGTCAAGACGTTAGTGGTTTCAGGGTGTTGAGCGATAGCTGCCCAAGCCGAACGTTCAGCGCGGCGGACCACAGTTCGCGCAACGTGCAAGTGAGCCGCCGCAAGAGTCCCGCCGGGCAAAATAAACGAGTGGAGCTTCTCGAGTTCCTCATTGAACTGGTCGCACCAGGCTTCCAGTCGATCAATGTAGTCGGGCTCTACTCGTAGCGGCGGATATTTGGGATCGGGCACGACCGGATTTCCGATGTCTGAACCGACATCGAAGAGATCGTTTTGTACGTGCGAAAGCACGGATACAACGTTCGCCGGAAGTTCACCCGTAGCGAGCGCCACACCGATTTGGCTGTTCGCTTCGTCGGTATCGGCGTACACAACGAGCCGGAGATCATTCTTGTCGGTACGTGTGAAGTCGACGAGGTTCGTCGTGCCGTCGTCGCCGGTGCGGGTGTAAATCTTCGTGAGATGAACCATGCCATCGATCCTAGTGCAGTTCGGGACGAACCAATATGGCTGTTTACGAGTCAGACAACCTTGTCAACGTCTCGCCCCGGAGGTGACGATTCGAGCCACGACAGCAACGTGGTGAGTGTTTCTGGGGCCAAGGCGAACTGTTTAACGGTCGTGTTGTTCTCGGTTTCAACGATGACGTCGCCGACGTGCAGAGCCGCTTGCTCTGTACCTTCGGGATCACGTCGTTGGTTGATCAGCACCGTCCCGCGTTCGAATCGGTATTTAGGCAGCGGAACGATCGAAAATGCCCGGTACCAACGAAGCTCGTCACTCCCATAAACAGCAAATCCGAGCATCCAGCCTTTTGCTGAATGACCGGATTCGTTGTTAACACATAGGTCAAAGCACACGCCTTGAGCGACGATCCACTGTCGGCGAACGATCAAGAGCACGACGAGCATCGCGACGAGCAGCATGCCGCACACCAACAGCCACAAAAGTGTTGTCGACCACGGCATGTGCCACTCCTAGGTGAAGATCAGGATCCGATCTCCGCAAGACGCAACTTGGCTTCGCCAAGGAGCGTGCGGTATTCGTCTTCCTGAGCCCGAGCTTCTTCTAGTTCTGAGCGTACTTTGGCTGCGTCGAGTTCGCTCGCGAGGCTCACGTCTTCGCTGATGATCGACACTTCGTTGTTGGCAACAGAAATGAACCCATCGCCGACAACAGCACGAACTGTTTCACCATCTTCGGAGTCAATCCGGACAACACCAGGAATGAGCAGCGACATCAATGGGCTATGCCCGGAGAGGATGCCGAGATCACCCTCGACCGTGCGAGCCATGACTTCTTTTGCCTTGCCCGACCACACGACGCGGTCGGCGGCAACCATCGATACATGAAGAGTCATCAGAAGTTCTTCTGAATCTCAGCCCACTTGGCCTCGACGTCGTCGAGTCCACCACACATGAAGAACGCCTGCTCGGCTACGTGATCGTATTCGCCGTCACAGATCTTCGTGAACGCATCGATCGTTTCGTCGAGCGGAACCGTCGACCCTTCGATGCCGGTGAACTGCTTGGCAACGTAGGTGTTCTGGCTCAAGAAGCGCTGGATACGACGGGCGCGAGCCACGATCGTACGGTCTTCTTCGCTGAGTTCGTCAACACCGAGAATCGCGATGATGTCCTGGAGTTCCTTGTTGCGCTGCAGGATCGACTTGACGCGGTTAGCAGTCGTGTAGTGATCGTTTGCAATGTAACGAGGATCCAAGATGCGCGAGGTCGAGGTCAACGGATCCACGGCTGGGTAGATACCGAGCGATGCGATTTCACGGCTCAATTCGGTTGTTGCATCCAAGTGAGCAAACGTCGTCGCGGGAGCCGGGTCGGTGTAATCGTCAGCAGGAACGTAAATGGCCTGCATCGAGGTGATCGAGTGACCACGCGTCGAGGTGATGCGCACCAGGAGAACACCCATCTCGTCGGCGAGAGTCGGCTGGTAACCAACGGCCGAAGGCACACGACCAAGCAGAGTCGAAACTTCCGAACCAGCCTGTGTGAAGCGGAAGATGTTGTCGATGAAGAGCAACACGTCCTGCTTCTGCACATCGCGGAAGTATTCAGCCATCGTGAGCGCCGAGAGGGCAACGCGCAAACGTGCTCCCGGTGGTTCGTCCATCTGACCGAACACCAGTGCGGTCTGGCCAAGAACTCCGGCTTCTTCCATTTCGACGATGAGATCGTTACCTTCACGGGTACGTTCACCAACACCTGCGAACACAGACACACCACCGTGGTCGCGTGCAACACGGGCGATCATTTCCTGGATGAGAACCGTCTTACCAACACCAGCACCACCGAAGAGGCCGATCTTTCCACCCTGCACGTATGGCGTGAGGAGGTCGATGACCTTGATTCCGGTTTGGAACATTTCGGTCTTGGACTCGAGCTGATCGAAAGCCGGAGCCTTACGGTGGATACCCCAACGCTCGTTAACTTCAAAGGTTTCGCCCTCTTCGAGGTTGAGTACCTTGCCGGTCGTGTTGAACACGCGACCAAGCGTCTCGTTTCCAACAGGAACCATGATTGGCTCGCCAAGGTCGGTGACGGGAGCGCCACGAACAACACCGTCGGTAGGACGGAGGCTGATCGCGCGAACCATGCCGTCGCCAATGTGCTGAGCGACTTCGAGGGTCAACGTCTCCTCAACGCCAGCGACGACCGTGTCGACGTGAAGGGCGTTGTAGATAGCGGGCATCTTGTCGGCCGGGAACTCGATATCGAGAACCGGTCCGATGACGCGGGCAACGCGACCGGTGGCACCGGCGGCTGCTGTGTTCGTCTCTTCGACAGTTGCAGTCATGTCTCTCACTCACTCCCAGCGGTGTCGGCGAGCGCGTTTGCGCCGCCCACGATCTCACTGATTTCCTGGGTAATACCGGCCTGACGGGCCTGGTTGGCAATGCGGGTGTATTTCTGGATGAGGTCCTCGGCGTTATCGGTCGCGGACTTCATGGCCTTTTGACGGGCAGCCAACTCGGAAGCGGCAGCCTGCAAGAGGCAGTAGTAGATGCGGCTGTAGAGGTACTTCGGCAAAAGCGCATCCAAAACGGCTTCGGTGCTTGGCTCAAATTCATAGAGCGGCAACAAGTCCGATTCGGCGGGCGCTTCTTCGCTCTCCACGATTTCGAGTGGGAACAAGCGAATCGCTGTGGCCTCTTGGGTCAGCATGGAACGGAACCGCGTGAACACGACGTAGAGTTCGTCGACTGCCGAAATAGCAGCGAGTTCTTCTTCGTCGAGCCCGTGGCCGCCAGCATGGATGAGTCGGTCACCGATCGCTCGCGCGTTCTCGTACGTGGGCTTGTCCGAAAAACCAGTCCACGATTCGAGGTATTCACGCTGACGGAAGGAGAAGTATGCCTCCGCCTTGCGTCCGGTAAGGAAGTAATCGATTTCCTTACCTTCAGCGTGAAGACGCTCGGTCAGCTGTTCAGCTTCTTTGAGAACGTTCGATGCGTAAGCACCAGCAAGGCCACGGTCACTCGTCACAATCAGAACACCGGCACGCTTCGCGTTGGGGTTTTCCGTTGTCAGGATGTGTTCCACATCGGAGTAGGTTGCCAACGCCGAAACCGCGCGTGTCAGTTCACGCGAGTAGGGCGCCGCAGCCGCAGCCTGATGCTGAGCCTTGATGATCCGTGAGGCGGCGATCAACTCCATGGCGCGCGTGATCTTCTTCAACGATTGCGTTGAAGAGATCTTTGCGCGGTATTCGCGGAGTGAAACTGCCATCGTCAGCCTCGCTTCTGCTTAACGATCTGCTCTTGTTCGACTTCTTCATCCTCAAGCGCCACGAATTCTTCGTGTCCGACCTTGATGGAACGACCGTCGCTGGTCTCGAACTGATCGAGGAACGAGTCGTATGCCGAAACGAGAGCCTGCTCGCTCGAATCTTCAAACTTGCCCGATTCGCGGATTTCGGTGAGCACACCGGCGTGGCTGCGCTTGATGTAATCCAAGAATTCGGTTTCGAAGCGGGTGATGTCCGAAACAGGAACCGCGTCAAGCTTGCCGGTCGTAGCAGCCCAGATCGAGACGACCTGCTGCTCAACCGGGAACGGCGCGTACTGGCCTTGCTTGAACAATTCCATGAGTCGTTGACCGCGGGCGAGCTGTGCCTTGGAGGCAGCATCGAGATCGGATGCGAACATAGCGAACGCTTCCATCGCGCGGTACTGAGCAAGCTCAACCTTGAGCGAACCTGTGACAGCCTTCATCGACTTCGTCATGGCCGCGCCACCAACGCGCGACACCGAGATGCCGACGTCAACAGCGGGACGCTGGTTGGCGTTGAACAAGTCCGACTGGAGGAAGATCTGACCGTCGGTGATCGAGATGACGTTGGTCGGAATGTAAGCCGAGACGTCATTTGCCTTGGTTTCAATGATCGGAAGACCCGTCATCGAACCAGCACCGAGTTCGTCGCTCAACTTGGCGCAACGTTCGAGCAACCGGCTGTGCAGGTAGAAAACGTCGCCTGGGTATGCTTCACGGCCCGGCGGGCGGCGGAGCAAGAGCGAAACGGCGCGGTATGCCTCAGCCTGCTTCGAGAGATCATCGAACACGATGAGGACGTGCTTGCCCTGGTACATCCAGTGCTGGCCGATAGCCGAACCTGTGTACGGCGCGAGGTACTTGAAACCTGCCGAGTCAGAGGCGGGAGCCGCAACGATGGTCGTGTATTCGAGAGCGCCGGCCTCTTCGAGTGCGCCGCGCACGGAGGCGATCGTCGAACCCTTTTGACCAATACCGACGTAAATGCAGCGAACTTGCTTCGACGGATCGCCTGATGCCCAGAATTCCTTCTGGTTGATGATCGTGTCGATGGCGATCGCGGTCTTACCCGTCTGACGGTCACCAATGATGAGCTGGCGCTGTCCGCGGCCGACTGGAGTCAGCGAGTCGATTGCCTTCAAACCGGTGAGCAGTGGTTCGTGAACCGACTTACGCTCAACAACGGTAGGTGCCTGAAGTTCTAGTGCACGGCGGCCTTCGGTAGCGATTTCGCCAAGACCGTCGATCGGGTTGCCGAGTGGGTCAACCACGCGTCCGAGGTAACCCTCGCCCACGGGAACCGAGAGAACCTCGCCCGTGCGCTTTACCTTCTGGCCTTCTTCGATGCCTGCGAAATCGCCGAGGATAACGACACCGATTTCGCGAACGTCAAGGTTGAGCGCCAAACCGAGGGTGCCGTCTTCGAACTCGAGGAGTTCGTTTGCCATGGCGGAGGGAAGACCCTCTACTCGTGCAATGCCGTCAGCCGCTTCGGCTACGACGCCGACCTCTTGGGCCTTGTCCGCCGTCGGGGAATACTCCGACACGAACTTCTGCAATGCGTCGCGGATTTCCTCCGGACGAATCGAGAGTTCAGTCATGCTGTGTGCCTGCCTTCTTCGATGTTGAGAACGGTGCGTTCAAAATCAGCCTGCGATCAGCCGGCGGGCTGATTCCAAGCGAGTGGACATAGTGGCGTCGACGACTTCGTCTCCGACGGAAACTGAGATGCCTCCGACGATCGACGGGTCTACGACGAGATTGAGTTGGACTGGGCGGCCGTACTTGGCAGCCAATCCGGTTTCAAGACGAGTTACTTCTGCTTCAGACAACGCGTATGCCACGCGTGCCACGGCAACAATTTCGCCTTGACGATCGGCAATCTGCCGGATGAACCGGTCGATTACCTTCTCGAACGAACCGCCACGGGTGGCGGCGGCCTGCGTTAGTACCGCGAGCGTCGGCGCGGATACCTTCGACTTGAAGATCGAAGCCAACAAGGTGGCCTTCGCCTCGGTGGACACGGTCCGGTCTGCCACGACGGCACGCAATTCGGCGTTGTCGTGCACGAGCTGGCTGGCCGCGAACAGTTCGGATTCGAGCTTTTCGCCCTTCTTCGACGCTGCTGAAGACTGCGCCCAAGCGTTGACACCAGCGATCTCAAGGCCATCGACAAGATCGCGGCCCGAAGCCCAACGTCCTGCAACGGCGACCTTCAAGACCTCGATCGTGCCAGCGTCAAGTGACGCACCAAAAACCGTGGAAACAAGTGCTTGTTTGCCCGCGGTTTCGGTTGATGGATCCGTCAAAACACGACGAAGCGCAACTTCGCGATCGAGTGTTGCTGTGACCGCGAATAGTTCAGCGCCGAGTGCCGAAGCAGCCTTGACGCCCGTTACGCCGCCAACCGCAGAAAGAACTGCGGTAAGCGATTTAGCAGAGGATCCACGCATTAGTTGGCCGACCCCTCAAGTTCAGTGAGGAAACGATCAACAGCACGGCGCTGTGCGTCAGAGTCAGCCAGCGATTCGCCAACGATACGACCAGCAAGTTCAGTAGCCATGCCACCAACTTCGGTCTTGAGTTGAGCGAGAGCTTGCTGGTGTTCCGCCGTGATCTGCGCGTGCGCGGCAGCAACGATGCGATCTGCTTCGGCCTGGGCCTGCTCACGCATTTCAGCAACAATGGCTGCGCCCTGCTCACGTGCTTCTTCGCGGATGCCCGCAGCTTCGTGACGTGCCTCGGCCAATTGCGCCTTGTACTGTGCGAGAGCTTCCTGAGCTTCCTTTTGCGCTGCTTCAGCGTCTTCCATGCCACCTTCGATTGCGGCCACGCGCTCGGCGTAGGCCTTCTCGAACATTGGCACAACGAATTTTGCGATAACAGCAACGAAAATCAGGAAGAAGACGCCACCAAGGATGATCTCAACCGTGTGTGGGATGAGCGGGTTTGGCCCGTGCGCATCCGACGCGGTTGCGAGTATTGCTTGGAACATTGAGTCTCCTCAGTAGGTTTCGGGTTCGAGTTCGATATCAGCGAAGAACGAACGCGAGACCGATGCCGATGATGGCGAGAGCTTCGGCCAAGGCGAAACCAAGAATCGCGATGGGCTGGAGCTTGCCCTGGGCTTCAGGCTGACGAGCAACACCGTTGATGTATGCAGCGAAGATCAGACCAACAGCAATAGCAGGACCAATCGTGGCGATGCCGTAACCGAGCATGTTCAGCGAACCGGACATGGGTTTTCCTTTCATAGTGGCGCGGGATTGCGCCGTTTTCGAGCCCTTTTGGCTCTCTTTATTGATATTTAGTTTTCCCGTTTTGCTCAGCGAGCGAAACGAAGTCTTTAGTGGCTTTCTGCCACTGCTTCCCCGATGTACATGGCAGTCAGCAGCGTGAATACGTACGCCTGGAGGAACATCACCAAGAGTTCAAGAACGCTGATCATGAAGAACATGAGGAACGATAGAACGCCAGCCGTCACGTTGATAGGTGAGGTGGCTTCAAAAATCAAGTACTGGCCGCCGAATGCGAAGAGCATCAACAGCAAGTGGCCGGCGAACATGTTGGCGAAAAGACGCAAGCACAACGTGATCGGGCGAACGATGATGCTGGAGAGGAACTCGAGCGGGATGATGAGCAACAAAACCAAACCCGTGACGCCCGATGGCACACACTGGTGCTTGAAGTAGCCAAACACACCGTGCACTTTCATACCTGCTCCGATGTAAACAACCCAAGCGATGATCGCAAGCGCTACGGCGAAGCCGAAGTGCGAGAACGTCGGGAATTGCAGGAACGGGATGAGGCCGATGTAGTTATTTACCAAGATCATCGTGAACAGCGAGAACAAGAGCGGCACGAACGGCAGGAACTTTTCCGAACCGATGCTGTCGCGTGCGATCGAGTTGCGAACGAGTCCGTAGACGAGTTCACCTGCGAACTGGAGACGACCAGGGACAACTTCGGCTTTGCGTGCTGCGGCCCAGAAGAAGAGTGCCAGCACGACGCCCGTCACTACGAACATCAGCATGGGCTTCGTTACGTCGACGCTTCCGAGCGTAACGAAAGGTGGCAATTCGAAGTCCGCTGGACCCGGAGGGTTGAACTCTGCGGAAATGCGTGAGCCGAGAACCGAAATGCTTGACGATTCAATGCTTGTCACAGTGGACAATCGTTCACCCTTCTGTGCGTCGAAATCAGGCGATTCCGGCGTCGGACAGCTGCGTTGTGCACATGGTGCGCACGGCGCCAACCGAGGTTTATTTGACCGTATTGGTTGACTGAAATGAGTGCGTTCAGGACTTTGCTAAAAACTTCACAAAGGTGAGCGCGCTCCGTTGGGGCGGAGCAAATTCATTACTCAGGAATCGTATCAGTGTCTGATTTCCCAGTTTCAGGGAGGTCATAAGTCAGAATGCGTTCACGCGTATGCTCGATCGTTTGCGCGACGATCCACCCGATTGATCCCACAATCAGCGCTACTGCGATGGCACCAAAGTCGAGATACTCCCGCACATCCGCCTGGCTAGTCATCACGATAAGTAGCGCCGCCAGCGCTGCTGCCTTTGTGAAGTAGAAGAGCAAAGCGAAGGCTTGACTCATTGCGGGGCT
>SSHC01000111.1 GCA_008017265.1 Aeromicrobium sp. | reverse complement strand
GTCAATGGGCTGAACACGGGGCCCAGGCGTACGGTCCCGAAGTCGTGAGTCGATTGCTCCCCGGTGGTCGCCCACCTCAACGCCAGTCGCAATCAGACTCGTTCAGTCTAGCCCCGAACGTATGGGGCTCCAAAGATTGGTCAATTCGCGAGATTAAGCCTCGGGGTCAATCCCGAAACTCTGAGCAAAGTTCTTGGCCATTTCCATGGGAACCTCCTGTTGCAGGTTCGCCAATCGCACTTGACCTTGAGCGATCAGCCGCCCGTTCTGGTCCGTCGATTCCAAGCGCCACAATTGTTGGGTGCGGCCTCGGTGGATGGGCGTAGCCGTCACGGTGATGACGTCTCCGACAGCTGCTTGGCGCAGAAAGTCAGTGGAGTTATTGGTACCTACGATGACGCCTTTATCGCCGAGCCACACTTGACCCGCGATACTCGCGGTCGATTCGTGTACAGCACAGTAAACGCCGCCGTGAGGAATGCCGAACGGCTGCAAGTGATTTTCCGTGAGAGTGAAGCGACTCACGACTTTGTCTGGAGTCACTTCCACGAACTCAGTTCCGAGCACGCCGTCTAGGCCAGGTTGTTTGGTCATGGTCTCATTTTAACTAGCAAGCCCTGCTCGGTTGGGGACGCGCAAATTCTCTTGACTCCGATCCGGCCTTCGGCTGAAACGCATGTCTGAGCCATGGCATCTCGGAAGCCGAAGTCCACATTTAGGCAGCCACCATGAAATAGTAGAACTGGAAAGAGACTGGAGTTCCAGCCTTCCAGACACAAAGCTTCGGCGGTGGCATACATTGCGCCACCGCCGAACTCATTTCCGCATGGATTAGAAATCTACTGGTTCGCGGATAATCGGGCACGTCATGCAGTGACCGCCACCGCGTCCACGACCCAGCTCTGCTCCAACGATCGTGATCACTTCGACACCTGCTTTGCGCAGGATCGTGTTGGTAACCGTGTTCCGGTCATAGGTGAAGACAACGCCTGGTTCGAGTGCGACTGCGTTGTTGCCACTGTCCCATTGCTGACGTTCAGCTTGGTATACATCGCCACCAATTTCCAGCACACGCAACTCGGGTAGACCAAGTGCTTTGGCCACCACATCAACGAACTTGGCACTGCCTTCGTCAATGATTTCCACGCCTGGCGCCTTATCTGAGGGGACCAAGGTGAACGTGTGGACTCCATCCATGATGCTCGGATACAGGGTCACCATGTCTCGATCCACAAAGGTGAAGACGGTGTCGAGATGCATGGCAGCACGAAGTTTCGGCATGCCTGCAACGATGACTTTCTCGGCTGCACCTTGGGCAAACAACGCGGCTGCCACTTGAGTGATGGCCTGGCGTGTGGTCCGCTCGCTCATTCCCATCAACACGACGCCATTGCCGACCGGCATGATGTCGCCGCCTTCAAACGCGGCTTGACCCCACTCCTGCTCTGGATCGCCCCACCAGACTTTCGAGCCAACGAAGTCCGGATGGTGCTCGTAAATCGCTTTGTAAAGGAGGGTTTCGTCTTTGCGAGCTGGCCAGAACAATGGGTTCATGGTGAGTCCGCCATACAACCAGCACGTGGTGTCGCGCGTATACAGGGTGTTCGGCAACGGCGGCAGGAGGTACTCGCGCACTCCAGTCGACTCTCGCGCCAAGGACACATAACCAGTGCGATAGTCCTCAGGCAAGTCCGAGGTGGACAAGCCACCAATCAAGTACTCGGCTAGTTGCTTGGAAGGCAGCGATTCGAGATAAGCGCGGGTCCCCTCCATCAAACCGATTCCCACCTGATTCGGTACTACTTTGCGGTCAAGCAACCACGACTTAGCTCCGGGGTTGTCCATCGTTTTCGCGAGCACTTCGTGAAGCTCAACAACATCGACTCCACGCTGCGTCATTTTGTTGACGAAGTCAGCATGGTCGCGTTGGGCATTTTCCACCCAGAGCACGTCATCAAAGAGGAGTTCGTCATTGTTGCTGGGGGTCAAGCGGCGGTGCGCCAAACCTGGTGCGCAGACCATCACTTTGCGGAGTTTGCCAACCTCGGAGTGGACACCGTAGGTGGAAGAAACATTTTCAGTCATGCGTGGGATATACCTTTCGATTCGAGGTGAAAGTCAGAGCGTGATGGTGCCCGACCAAAGCGAGAAGATTCCGATGAGCGCGCTAACGACGACGATCGCGCACAAAACCATTTCGGTGGGCGTAAATATTGTTTTGTTGTTCTCGCTGCGGGCTTTGACGTACAGCAGCGTGAACGGAGCCAAGATGATGGTCGACAGCAATAAGAACTGCAAACCAGCAGCCTCAAACAAGAAGAGTGTGTAGGCCGTGGCAACGCCAGCAAAAATGGTTTCCTTGCGGCGCGTCTTCTCAGGCACCTCTTCGTAACTCTCGCCGGTGAGTCCGAGTTTGAGCGCATATGCGGCAGCGAGGAAATAGGGAATCAAAGCCAAACTCGTGCACAGATCAAGCATGAAGTTCAAAGCATCGCTCAGTACGAGTGTGACTGCGAGCAAGCCTTGAACAGCAAGCGAGGTGACAACCAGCGAGGTAATCGGTGTGCCGTTGGCGTTCTCGCGGCCCAAGAACTTCGGGAAGTCGTCATTTCGAGCCGGAATGTACATCACTTCAGCAGCCATGAGCGTCCATGCCAAGTATGCGCCAAGCACCGAGACGATAACGGCGACGCTGATAAAAATCTCGCCCCAGTCGCCAACGACTGACTGGAATAGACCAACCATGGAGGGTTGGCGAGTCGCCGCGATTTCTGGCTGTGGTTTGACTGAGTAACTGGAAAGCGTGACGAGCGCGAAGATCGACAGCACACTCAAGAAGCCGAGCACTGTCGCCTTGCCGACGTCTTCGCGTTTCTTGGCATAGCGCGAATAAACGCTGGCGCCTTCGATGCCAAGGAATACGAAGGTGGTGATGATCATGGTGTTGCGAACTTGCTCATTGAGTCCGCCGAGATCTCCGTAGCCAGTTGCCATCCAGTTGTCGGCGAAAACTTGTGCATCAAAGTTGATAAACAAGACGATGATGAAGACCAGAATCGGCAGGATCTTGAACACGGTGACGATGCGGTTAATGATCGCGGCATCGCGTACGCCGCGAGCGATCAAGTAATGGAAAAGCCAAACTCCAGCGCTACCGATAGCTGCGGCGAGAACTGTGTCGCCGTCCCCGAAACTGGGGAAGAATGCACCTAGCGTCGCAGTGATGAACACCCAATAGAAGGTGTTGCCAGCGACCGCGCTTGCCCAGAACCCGATGGCGGAGTTGAAGCCGACGTAATCGCCGAATCCCGCCTTCGCGTAGATGAACACGCCTGAGTCCAGATCAGGCTTTCGGATGGCGAGATTCTGGAAAACGAACGCCAACATCAGCATGCCAGCACCCGCCACCGACCAAGCGATGAGTGAGCCGAGGATACCCGTGGCAACACCAAACCGAGCAGGCAGCGAGAACACCCCAGCGCCCACCATGCCGCCGACGACCATGGCGGTCAAAGTGGGCAAACTCATTTTTACACTAGTTTGCTTGCTTTCATTTGTCATGATTGCGTGCTTTCGTTCGCAGGGGGACTTGATTTAACTATCTTGAAACCGGTAACGCCGTACAGCACGCTGAGCAGCGGACTTGCCCAACAGAACACGGCATAGGGCAGGTAGAGCAACGTGGAGACACCGAGCGTCGCGCTCATGAACGCGCCGCACGAGTTCCACGGAACGAGCGGCGAGGTCACGGTGCCACTATCGGCCGCAAGTCGCGAGAGGTTGGTGCCGGCCAGCCCCCGCTTTTCGAACTCCGCCCGGAAAATTCGGCTCGGCATCACGAGCGCAATGTATTGATCGCCCGCCACCAGGTTCAGACCGAAGCCACAACCGAACACGGTGAGATACAGCCGGCCGGTGGATTTAGCAGATTCAATGAGTGGATTGACGAGTCTGTCAATGAGCCCGAATTTTTCCAGCAAAGAGCCGAAAGTGACGGCACCCAAAATGAGCCAAATGGTCAGCAACATGCTGTCCATACCGCCGCGCGAAAGCAAACGATCAACATCAGTCACCCCAGAATCCATCGTGAACCCGTTCGCCATGGCGAGCCAGACGGCGCGCACACTGTCAATCACGACGTTTGAACCACCAGCGATGAAGTCTCGATAGACATCTGGTTGGGTAAATGCGCCGAACACTCCGGCAAAAAGAGTGGCAGCAATGAGAGCGAGGGATGCGGGCACTTTGCGGATCGACAAGTACGCCAACAGCGCTAGTGGAAGGAGCGTCCAAGCAGAGATGGAGAAGATGGAACTGAGTTCAGCCAGGTCCGATTTTGCTGCGAGATCGTTGTCTGGCGTCGGGCCGGTGAAACCAAGTGTGAAAAACACGGCGAGCGCGATCGCGAAGGCCGGAACCGATGTCCAGATTTGTTGCTTGATGTGGTCATAAAGATCCACCCCCACCATTTGCGCGGTGAGGATCGTGGTCTCGGAAAGCGGAGACGTTTTGTCACCCAAATATGCGCCAGAAATGACGGCACCGGCGGTAATCGCAGGCGATACGCCGATCATCGTGGCAATCCCGACCAGTCCGACACCGATGGTGGCGCTTGTGGTCCAGGAACTGCCAATGCTCAAGGCCACGACCCCGCAGATGATGGCTGATGCGGCGTAGTACCAACTGGGGTCGAGGATTTGAATGCCGTAATAGACGAGCGTGGGAATGGTTCCACTGAGATTCCACACGCCGATGAGAGCCCCAACAGCGAGCAAAATAAAGACCGCGCTGGTCACAGAGGACAGCGCGTCTTTTCCGGCTTCTTGGACACCTTCAAATGCGTGACCGTTCTTCATGGCGATGAGCGCGGCCACTCCACAAGAGAGGACGAGTGCAACTTGAATTGGTCCATCGAGAGCGTCGAGGCCGAAAAGGAATAGTGAACTAGCGATGGAAAACGCTAGGAAGACGAGCGGAAATACGGCATCGAGCACGCTTGGAGGACGCATGTTCCGCTCAGAATCCACTGCCAAAACACCGTCCTCGCTACGCGCAAATGCCACGGAAGATGGCCTGCTTTGGTTCGAATCCTACGCCTATCGGGGCTAAGAATCGATGCACACTTGAAACATACCCCCAAGGGGTATACAGTGAGAGTTGTTGAACGAAGGAGTAACGATGCATCAACACGGGTACAGCGAAGACAAAGACCTCATCCTCAAAAGGCTTGCACGCATTGAGGGTCAAGTGCGGGGCCTCACCCGTCAGGTCGAATCGGACACGTATTGCATTGACGTCCTCACTCAAATCAGTGCCACCACCAAGGCACTCCAAGCCGTCGCGTTGAAACTGCTGGATGAGCACCTCGCTCATTGCGTAGTCGATGCGGCGGTCAAAGGCGGTCCGGAGGCTACCGCCAAACTCACCGAAGCCTCGAACGCCATCGCACGACTAGTCAGGAGCTAATCATGAACACCGCCACCTATCGCATCAACGGAATGACCTGCGGCCACTGCGCTGGAGCCGTCACCGAAGAACTCAAGACCCTCGCGGGCGTCCAAGACGTCAGCGTGAATGTCGATGCCGGCGAAGCCACCGTCACCAGCGACGCCCCACTCGATCAGGCTGCCGTCGAAGCCGCCATCGATGAAGCCGGATACACGCTCGCCGGCCCGAGAGATCTGCCTTTGATATGAGCACCACCGAAACCGAAGTCCGGCTGGACGTAGGCGGGATGACCTGCACCGCCTGCGCCAACCGGATCGAAAAGAAGCTCAACAAAATTGACGGCGTCGAAGCGACCGTCAACTTCGCCACGGCCCGCGCCATGATCAGCGCACCGGCAGGAATCGACCCGAGCGTGCTGGTCGAAACGGTCGAGAAGACCGGCTACACCGCTGCGGTGCACGATGCTGGCAGCAATCAGGAGTTCGATCCGGCCGCCAGCCTGTTGAAACGACTCATCGTCGCCACCGCCTTGACCATTCCGGTGATGGCAGTCTCGATGATTCCCGCGCTCCAGTTCGACTATTGGGCCTGGCTGGCACTCGCGTTCACCACTCCTGTGGTCACGTGGGCTGCCTACCCATTCCATCGCGCCGCGATCCTGAACGCACGGCACGCGACCGCCACCATGGATACGCTCATCAGTTTGGGTGTGACCGCAGCATTCACGTGGTCGCTCTATGCGATGTTCTTTGGTCACGCTGGCGATCCCACGATGCGTATGCACTGGACCTGGCTGTCGCAAGGCGCCGGAACCCACGAGATCTATCTCGAAGTGGCCAGCGCCGTCACCATGTTCATCCTGTTAGGCAACTGGCTCGAAGCCCGCGCCAAGAAACAATCCAGCGCCGCGCTGCGTGCGTTGATGGATATGAGCGCCAAAGAAGTCACGGTGATCCGCGATGACGCCGAAGTGTCGATCGGGATCGAACAACTCGCGCTCGGCGATATCTTCGTGGTGCGGCCTGGAGAAAAGATCGCCACCGACGGCGAAGTCATCGAAGGGCATTCCAGCATCGACGAATCCATGCTGACGGGCGAATCTGTTCCCGTGGACGCCAGCATCGGCTCGCACGTCACCGGCGCAACCCTCAACACCGACGGCCGACTACTCGTGCGCGCCACCGCGATCGGCGCTGACACTCAACTGGCGCAGATGACTCGCCTGGTGGAGCAAGCCCAAGAAGGCAAAGCCGACATTCAACGACTTGCCGACAAAGTCTCCGGCATTTTCGTTCCTGCCGTGTTGCTGATCAGTCTGGGCACGCTACTGGCGTGGTTCGCGATCGACGGATTCACCACACACGCCTTCGCCGCAGCAATTGCTGTCCTGATCATCGCGTGCCCTTGCGCACTCGGACTCGCCACACCCACCGCGCTCATGGTCGGTACCGGCCGCGGCGCCCAACTCGGAATCCTGATTTCTGGGCCCGAAGTGCTCGAATCGACGCGCACCATCAACACGATCGTGCTCGACAAAACCGGCACGCTCACCACCGGCATCATGGGTGTCCAAAGCATCGATCCGATCGGCGATGCTGATGAGCAGCGGTTGATCGCCTTGGCCGCGGCAGTCGAGGCCGCTTCCGAACACCCGGTAGCCAAAGCGATCGCCGCACTCGTCGATCAACCCGCGCCGGTGTCCGATTTCCGCAACACGCCCGGCCAAGGCGTCTCAGGCGTGGTGGACGGCGTCGCAGTACGTGCGGGACGCCCATCGTGGTTGGGTGTCGATGCGTCCATCAGCACTGGCACCACGATCGCAGTTGAAGCAGACGAGGTAGTGATTGGAACGATCACCGTGGCCGATGAAGTGCGCGAAACCTCTGCCGAAGCGATCCGGTCCTTCCGCGAGTTGGGCCTCGAACCAATCCTGTTGTCTGGCGACGCACAAGCAGTAGCCGAGCGCGTGGCCGGCGAGGTGGGGATTGCTGAGGTGCACGCCGAAGTGACCCCCGAACGCAAACTCGAAGTGATCACCGATCTGCAAAACGAAGGCCGGATCGTGGCGATGGTGGGAGACGGCGTCAACGATGCTGCCGCGCTCGCCGGTGCCGATCTGGGTATTGCGATGGGCGCCGGAACCGATGTGGCGATCGCCGCCGCCGATGTCACCCTGATGGGTAACGACGTCCGCAGTGCTGCCACCGCCGTCCGACTCTCGCGCGCCACCCTGCGCACGATCAAAGGCAACCTGGTGTGGGCTTTCGGCTACAACATCGCTGCCATTCCGCTGGCCGCATCGGGCTTCTTGAACCCGCTCGTGGCCGGCTTGGCGATGGCGTTCAGTTCCGTATTCGTGGTCACGAACTCGCTGCGGTTGCGCAACTTTGGCCGCTGACCTACGCGTAGGCGAGCACCCTCAGTGCTGCTCGCCTACGCTGGAGTCATGACTCTTTCGGTGTTCACTGGCACACTCTTCATCCGCGAACGCATCGCCATTCCGGCTCCCGTCGTAGCAACCGTGAAGCTGGTCTCCGCGGACGGCGAAGTTCTCGCGGCCACCGCCGTTGAAGCAGACTCGGTTCCCGTGGAGTTCAGAGTGACGGTCGATCCAGAAATCTTGGACACCCACAAGCACCTCGCCCTGTGGGCATTCGTACGTTCGAGCGTTGGCGCCTGGGGCACGCTAGAACTCGCACAGGTTAATGGAAACACGGCGGAAGTCGTGCTGACTCGTATTCCCGAATAAGTAGCGAACAGTAAGAACGAATTTCGTGCCACGGCCCCCCATCAACGCACCTCAACTCAGTAGCGACGAGTTGCAGGCCGAGCACCGGCCGACTCTCGCCCGGATCGTTCAACTTCTCAAGCCCTACCGTTCGAAAATTCTCGCCGTTGCGGTGATCGTGGTGGTGGCAGCGAGCATTTCTG
>SSHC01000070.1 GCA_008017265.1 Aeromicrobium sp. | reverse complement strand
CGTTATGCGTGTACCCCTTGAAGGCGGCGGTCGCCTCGTCATCGAAATGAATGCTCAAGAAGCTGCCGAACTCGGCGGCCTGCTTCAAGCAGTCTGAATCAGCCTGATGTTTGGCCTAGCAGTTCGCTGGTCCCTTGAAGGCGCTTCGCCTCAGACCGAACAAGACTTGCGCGACTATGTCGCGACCGAGTCGTATGCGAATTTCGCTCAACTAGCGAACCTGCATCAAAAGACCTGGCGCATGGTTCCGGGCGAATACTTCGAAGGCATCTACGTGTTTACCTCGAACGAGGCGCGTATTGCGTTCCAAGAAGATTTCACACCGCGTGTGGCGCAAAGCAAAGTATCGGTTTTGATTGGCTCTGAGCCATTCAACATTGAACCGTTCGAGATTCTGGCTCTCGTTGAGGGGCCAGAAGGTTTCCGCGCCGCCCCTCGCTTCGAAGCCTGACGCCCCGCCCCGAAGCCGCGCACTTAGCGCTGGCTGGGGCTTGTCTTGAACTTTCTTGACTCGAGTTGGCTGCTCAGCCGGCCGTACGCACAGCCAGCAACCCATCGCCGACCGGCAAAACAACACTCGTGAGTGTTTCGTCTGCGCTGATGCGTTCGATGAGTTCGCGAATCGACGTCGTTTCTGGGTCGCGTTGCGAGGGATCGGCCACCCGATCGTGCCACAGGGCGTTGTCGAAAATGATCAATCCGCCAGGACGAGCCAGCCGCAAGGCTTCGTTGAAGAACTCGCTGTATTCGGTTTTGTCGCCATCCACGAACACGATGTCGTAGCCGCTGTCGATCAGACGGGGTAACACCTCGAGAGCTGACCCGGTGATGAGGCGGAAGCGTGTTGCCGGGATGCCGGCTGCTTGGAACGCCTCACGTGCGAGGCGCTGGTTTTCGGCCTCGAAATCGACTGAGGTGAGGACGCCTTCAGTGCCCATGCCGCGCAAGAACGCTAACCCGGACACACCCGTGCCGGTGCCGATCTCTGCGACCGCTTTCGCGCCGATCGCGGCGGCGAAGAACTCGAGCGCAGCGCGCGCTCCGGGAAGAACAGGGACGACGCCTACGGTTTGGGCGTTGCGGCGGGCTAACGCGAGGTGGTCGTCTTCAGGGGAATGGTTCTCGGCGTAAGACAAGCTGTCTGAGGTGGCCATCGTTGTCCTTCAAGAAAGTTTCGAGTGTGCGAGTCCAGACTAACGGCAAAAGGGCACCGGATTGGGGACAAACTCGTAGGCTTTCTCGAGTTGCTGGGTGCGTGGGTGCGAGCGCGGATTCTCTCGGCACAAAGTCAGGTTCTTCTGGGCTTTTTCTCAGGAAGTCACGAAAGACTGCTGGTATGACTGCCGAAGTGGAATCCACCTGGCCCTCACCTGAGGAACTGTATGAACAGTATTTCCCTCAGGTCTTTCGCTTGTCGTTGCGTTTGACCGCGAACCGTAGCGACGCTGAAGATCTCGCCCAGGAGGTGTTCTTGAAACTGCTCAACACCCGCCCGGCCGACATGTCTGGCTCAACCGCCGGTTGGATTCACCGCGTCACCACGAACCTTTTCCTCGACGGCGTGCGCCGCAAAAAGCGCCGCCCCGAGACGCTGATCGGTGAACACCACGACTTCCTCGTCAGTCGTGAGCCGTTGCCTGATTCGTTCGTTCACGATGCGGCGTTCGATCCCGATATTGAAGCAGCACTCGCCGCGATCCCTCACAACATGCGTATTGCCGTGATTTTGAGTGATGTTGAACAGTTGAGCGCCGAAGAGATCAGCGCGGCGCTCGGCATCAAAGTCGCGACGGTACGAACGCGAGTCCACCGCGGGCGCGTGCAGTTGCGTAAGGAACTTGCACACCGTGCACCCAAAGACGGCCGCACGCGCGTGGGTGGGCCGGCTCAGGTCGCTTCGTCGTCGTAAGGTGCCTTTGTGCCGTCAGCGAGGTAGGTGTTCTCGGTGATGGGTGCCACGGCTGGTGCAGGGGTGGGGTCGTCGGCTAACGCGTCGCGCACCATTTGCCGTGGGTCGAGTGAACGCAAATCATTCAAACCCAGATCGTTGAAGTCATCGCCGAGTTCTTTACGCAGTTCGGCTTTTGCGTCGGTTGTCATTTTGCGCATCATTTTGACAAACCCGGCCGCTTGTTTCGCTAGGGCAGGGAGTTTGTCGGGCCCAAAGACAATCACCGCGATGATGACAATCGCGGTGATTTCTCCGAACCCCATTCCGAACATGGGGAAAGTCTAAAGCCTGCCGGCGGGGGCGAGCCCCAGTTGCATACCGGCGAGCCCGCGCGAGCGGCCGCTCAGGCCATCGGCAACCGCCTGGATCGCCTTGGCAGCGGGGGAGTCAGGGTTGCTGATGACGATCGGTTTGCCCGAGTCCCCACCTTCACGCATGGTTTCTTCGAGGGGCACTTGCGCCAATAGTTTGACGTCGTAGCCGAGACGCTGGGTCAAGCCGGTTGCCACGGTTTCGCCGCCTCCGGATCCGAAGATTTCCATCTTCGTGCCATCGGGCAGCACCAAATGGGACATATTTTCGACTACACCCACGACACGCTGGTGCATCATTGACGCCATCGTGCCGGACCGTTCAGCCACTTGCGCGGCTGCTTGTTGCGGAGTGGTGACGACGATGAACTCGGCGTTCGGCAAGTGCTGGCCGAGGCTGATGGCCATGTCTCCGGTGCCGGGCGGCAAGTCGAGGAAGAGCGCGTCGAGGTCGCCCCAGAACACGTCGGAGAGCATTTGCACGAGCGCACGGTCGAGCATCGGGCCGCGCCATGCGATGACTTGCTCACGTCGCGGCTTGAGCATGCCCATGCTCATCACCTTGATTGCGGGGGTGGCTTTTTCGTCGTCGCCCACGATCGCGGGGACAGGCATGATCATGTCATCGACTTGGGTGGGGCGTTGATCGCCGAGTCCGAACATGTCGGGGATGGAGTGGCCGTAAATGTCTGCGTCGATGATGCCGACTTTCAAGCCACGCAACGCCATCGCGGTGGCGAGGTTCACGGTGAGCGAGGACTTGCCTACACCACCCTTGCCCGAAGCGACCGCATACACGCGCGTCAGCGAGCCGGGTTTCGTGAACGGGATTTCAGCTTCGGCACGGTTGCCGCGCAAGTATTCGCGCATCGCTTTGCGCTGTTCTTCGGTCATGACGCCCATTTCGACAACCACAGCGTGATCGCTCGTGACGGTGCCGACGGCCGCGGTGATATCGCGGTTGAGGGTGTCTTTGAGTGGGCAGCCTTCAACGGTGAGCAGGAGTCGCACCGTGACGGTCGAGTCGTCGATGGTGACCGCGTCGACCATGCCCAGTTCGGTGATCGGGCGGCGAATTTCGGGGTCTTGAACTTGCGCGAGGGCAGTAAGGATTTGCTCTTGGGTGACGTCAGCCATGGTTCCCATCGTACGTGGCGCGTCGAAACGTGTGATTCGCGGGATGCCGGTTTTATTTGGTGCTTTCCGTGAAAAATACGCGCGCCGCGCGACTAGTCCTCGTTTACCTCGGCAGCGGGGGCCGCAGTCCCGTCGCCTTCGTCAGGATCGGTGACCTCGACAGCGACCTCTTCGTTCGCTTTTTCAAGTTCGGTCAGCAGGTTGCGCAACTCTGAACGCAGGAAGTCGCGCGTGGCAACATCACCGAGCGCCAAACGCAGGCTCGCCACTTCGCGCGCCAAAAACTCCATGTCGGCTTGGGAGCGTGCCGCCGATTCGCGATCCTGTTCAGCTGCGACACGGTCGCGGGCCTCTTGCCGGTTTTGTGCAAGCAAAATGAGCGGTGCTGCATACGAGGCTTGCAGCGACAGCATGAGCGTCAAGAAGATGAACGGGTACGGGTCGAACGGGTTGAGGAGCGGGGGTCGTTCTGGACCGATCGGTGCGTTCCACAACAGCCACGCGATGATGAAAACCGTCATCCAAGCGATGAATCGGGCGGTGCCGAGGAAGCGGGCCGCACCTTCGGCAAACTTGCCGAAGAACTCTGGGTCAACTGTGCGGCGCCACGGCGCGCGCCGGCCGAACTCGCGCGGCTGGTCGAGGTTTGAATCGTCAGCCACGGTCTCGCCACCCTTCAGGGAGCAGGTGGTCGAGGACGTCGTCGATCGTGACCGCACCCAACAGTCGTTGGTTTTCGTCCACGACAGGTAGTGCGACGAGGTTGTAGGCGGCGAGCAGGTTGGCGACGTCGGCGAGGCTCGCGCCGGGGCGCGGCCAATCGATGTCGTTGTCGAGGATCGCACCAATCAGCGTGGACGGTGGTTCGCGCAACAGCGCCTGCAAGTGCGCGACACCCAAGAACCGGCCCGTCGGCGTTTCGATCGGCGGTCGGCACACGTACACCATCGTGGCGAGCGCAGGAATCAGTTCGGGTTCGCGCACGAGTGCGAGCGCATCGGCGATGGTCGCATCGGGCGGCAAGATGACTGGTTCGGTTGTCATCATGCCGCCGGCGGTGCGTTCTTCATACGTCATGAGTCGGCGCACGTCTTCGGCTTCAGACGGTTCCATCCGTGACAGCAACTCTTCGGCAGCTTGCGCGGGGAGTTCGTTGATGAGGTCGGCGGCGTCGTCGGGGCTCATTTGTTCGAGCACGTCAGCACCGCGGTTCACGTCGAGGACGCTCAAGATTTCCACTTGGATGCGTTCAGGCAACTCTTCGAGCACGGAGGCGAGGCGTTCGTCGCCGAGTTCGAGGGCGATCTCGGTGCGTCGCTTTGGGGTCAAGTCGCGCAACGCGTTGGCAACGTCGGTGGGGCGCATGTCGTCGAGTGTCGCGAGCAGGTGAGTGGCGCCTTGGCCCACTTGTTCCGCCAGCAACCCCGAAACGTCCGACCAGTCGAGCACGTGGCTCGCTCCGCGCCGACCAAATCGGCTGCCGTTTTCGACAACAGCCACGGATGACACGAGCCAGTCGCGCCGCGCCTGCTGTTCGATGGCGATGTCATAGAGGGTCGCCTTCGCGCCTTCAGGGAGAGTCACTTCGCGGTCGAGGAGTTCGTGGATCGCGAGCAGTTCGCTGCGGCGTTTTTCGAAGCGACGCAAGTTGAGTACACCGGTGATGATGATGCTGCCCGTGTTGATGGAGGTGACGCGCCCGATGGGCACGAACACGCGCCGACGGCCCAACACTTCCACAACCAGCCCCAGGACGCGTGGTTGTTTCGAGCCGATGCTCGCGGTGAGCAGCACGTCTCGCAATTTGCCGACTTTGTCGCCCGCCGGGTCATACACGCTTTGCCCGATGATTCGGGACAAAAAGATGCGCTGGACGGAAGTGCTCACCGGGCTAGATTACTCCCCAGACACGTGCGGTCTGGGCACATCCTGCAGCCTGCTGAATATGGGCCGAAGTTTCGGCGGTAAAGTTGGCGAGAACCCCCACTTATTTGGTCGAGGAGCACAGGCATGGGCCGACTTGTAAATACCGATGGTCTGACTGAAGAGCAACAAGAGATTCTTAAGGTTGTTCGCCAGTTTGTTGAGAAGGAAATCATTCCTGTCGCAACCGAGTTGGAACACGGTGATACTTACCCCACCGAGATCGTGGAGGGCCTCAAGGAATTGGGCATCTTCGGTCTGATGATCCCCGAAGAATACGGCGGGCTCGGCGAATCGCTGCTCACCTATGCGCTCGTCGTTGAAGAGATCGCTCGCGGTTGGATGAGCGTTTCTGGTGTTATCAACACGCACTTCATCGTCGCTTACATGCTGATCCAGCACGGCACCGAAGAGCAGAAGCAAAAGTACTTGCCACGTATGGCCGTGGGCGAGGTTCGTGGCGCGTTCTCGATGAGCGAGCCGGGCCTCGGTTCGGACGTGTCGGCGGTGTCCACGAAGGCCACCAAGCTTGACGACGGCAGTTACGAAATCACGGGCCAGAAGATGTGGCTCACGAATGGTGGCACGTCGACACTGGTTGCTGTCTTGACCAAGACCGACGAAGGCGAAGATTCGGTCTACAAGAACATGACCACGTTCCTTGTCGAGAAGGAACCCGGTTTCGGTGAGACGGCTCAGGGCGTCACGATCCCCGGCAAGATCGACAAGATGGGTTACAAGGGTGTTGAAACCACCGAAATGATCCTCGACAAGCACAAGATCGCTGCTGACCAGATCCTCGGTGGAGTGCCTGGCAAGGGCTTCTACCAGATGATGGACGGCGTCGAGGTTGGCCGCGTGAACGTGGGTGCGCGTGCTGTTGGTATCGCGAACCGTGCGTTCGAGTTGGCTATCGACTACGCGCAACAGCGTGTCACGTTCGGTAAGCCGATCGCGCAACATCAGGCGATCTTGTTCCGTATCGCAGAAATGGCGACGAAGGTTGAAGCGGCTCACACGATGGTGGTGCGCGCTGCCCGCTTGAAGGATTCGGGTGCGCGCATGGATGTCGAAGCCGGTATGGCCAAGATGCTCGCGAGTGAGTACTGCAGCGAAGTCGTTGAGGCGTCGTTCCGGATTCACGGTGGCTACGGCTACTCGAAGGAATACGAAATCGAGCGCCTGTACCGCGAAGCTGCGTTCATGCTGATCGGTGAAGGCACGAGCGACATCCAAAAGATGATCATCGGCCGTAGCCTCTTGAAGGAATACAAAAACTAACGCTTAGTCATAGTTTTCGCTGGCGCTGCTGCCCTAACGGGTGGCAGCGCCAGTTTTTGTTTGCCCTTCAGGCCGGTAAAGTGACCTCGGGCTGGATCTGCCAACACCAAGCGGTCCTGCGACGGAACGAACGGCCAGTTCCAGCAGTAGTTCGGCCATTCATGTCGCGGATCACGAGTCAATCCGCCGCACTGTTCACGGAATCGAACTACCTCTCAGAATCACCGTTGTGAACTTCTCCAAATCACCGGTGTAATCTTCTCAAATTCACCGCTAGGATTCGCGGGGGATGCTAGTCTGACCCTATGAATGTGCTCCCGGCTGGAACCATAGATCGCAGGCTGAGTGCTCTGCTGGCATCGAGAGCCTTAGAGGAACCGGTCATTGCGCTGCACGGCCCTCGGTCGGTAGGAAAGTCAACTGTTCTGCGGGGTTTCGCAGAACGAGTTGGCAGTTTCGTGGTCGACTTGGATGAGCCGGAAGTCCGGGCGGCCGTGGCGAGCAACCCCGCCGCCGCTGTCTCGACTCCGGCTCCGGTTTGCATTGACGAATACCAGCACGCACTTGGCGTCCTCGACGCTTTAAAGTCGAGACTGAACAGAGAAGGCTCTCTCCCGGGCACAGCCGTACTGACTGGATCAACGCGCCAAGATTTCCTGCCGCGAACTGCACAGGCGCTCACAGGTCGTCTACATTCAATTACTATCTGGCCTCTCTCTCAGGGAGAGATAGGCGGCATTGAGGAAAATCTTCTGGATGCCCTGCGTCGCAATCCCGCCGCCGCTGTCGATGCCATCCCGGTATCGACAACGACGCGTGCCGAGTATGTCGACAGGGTATGCGCCGGAGGCTTTCCGTTGGCGTTGAAACGGACAACGGGTGTTTCGCGAAACCGGTGGTTCGATGACTACGTCCGTCAGTCGGTCGAGCGTGATGCTGTCGAACTTGCCAGAATCCAGCAGCGGCAGGCCCTTGGCAAACTCCTCAACAGGCTGGCCGGCCGCACTGGGCAGGTCCTCAACCTGACCAATGCTGGACAAGGACTAGGTCTTTCTTTGACCACACTTCAAGACTATGCGACGCTTCTCGAAGATCTGTTCCTTATAGAACGGCTACCAGCATGGGGTAAGACCCTCCGCAAGAGGTCTGTCAGTTCGCCCAAACTGCACGTCATCGACTCAGGGGTGGCTGCACGCCTGATGCGGATTAGCCCCGAAAAGCTCGCGACGCTTGAGCCGACTGCGCTCACTGAATTCGGAAACTTACTTGAGACGTTCGTCGTGGGCGAGCTTCGCAAGCAAGTGTCCTGGCTGGACGAACCAGTCACACTCGGTCATTGGCGAACACATGACGACGACGAAGTCGACTTCGTGGTCGAGTTCGCGGATGGTGGAGTTCTCGCCTTCGAGGTCAAAGCCAACGAGAGAATTGGCGAATCTGACTTCAAAGGCATGCGCAAACTTCGAGATGCGCTCGGCGAGCGGTTCATCGCAGGTATTGGTTTCACGACGGGCACACGTTCGTACTCCGGGTACGAAGACCGGATCCATGTGATGCCAATCGACCGACTCTGGCAACCCGTGTAACTCTGTCGGCAATTAAGTAAACGTGTATGTCCCGCCAATGTGCAGACCTATTGCGCGGCGCGAAGCCAGCGCCAGTTTTTGTTTCCCTAGGCCGGCGATTGTGTTGGGCAGGGGTAGTGCGAGTTGAGTCTCGCCTTGTGGCGAGGATATTCGTCATATCGGCGCAATATGCCTAGTACTCGCGTCACAGCTTGAAGAGCATAGGCGGACGAGAAAGGGGGAGGTGAGTTTGAACCGCGACGTGTCTAGTTCGACCAGGAGGCGACGCGGCGTCCGGGACGGTCGTCTGGACCGTTGTCAGTTTGGTCGCTCGGTTCAGGTCCGGGGCCAGGCTCGAAAGAGTCCGGTGCCGGTTTCTTGCCCTTTTTGGGTTTCGGTTCTTTGTCGGCCTTGGGGCGTTTCTTCGCGCTCGGGTCGGCGTCTTGGCTGTAGTAGTAAGCCGAGGTGTAAGCGTCACGGGCGGCGACACCGTTGAACACGATGCCGAGCGTGGTGCCGTTAACGGCCTTGATGTGTTCGAGCGACGCTTCGAGTTCGTTGTCGAGGGTGCGGCCTGCTGAAACCACAATGAACGCACCGTCGGCCATCGTGGTCAAGACGGCGCCGTCGGTGACGGGCAGCAGCGGGGGAGCATCGACCAGCACAATCGCGCGTTGACTCAACAGGGTCAAGAGTCGGCGCATCGCTTGCGAACCGAGCAGTTCGCTCGGGTTGGGTGGAATGCCACCGGCGGCGAG
The DNA here is from genome assembly GCA_008017265.1 of Aeromicrobium sp. Classification (GTDB taxonomy): domain Bacteria; phylum Actinomycetota; class Actinomycetes; order Propionibacteriales; family Nocardioidaceae; genus Aeromicrobium. Next base: position 780 of record SSHC01000070.1, on the reverse strand, counting down.
TACTGAGAGGTTTTCGAGCTCGTGGTGTTGCTGGAGGACATCGTCGATTGATGCACGTCCTACGAGCACGTCGGTGAGGCCCACGCCTTCAACAAGGCCGAACGAGGACGCGACTGTCGGGCGACGCAGGTCGCCGTCCACGAGGATTACTGGCGCACCCGATGCGGCAATCGCGGCGGCGAGGTTGGCCGTGACGGTCGATTTGCCGTCGCCTGGTTTTGAACTGGTGACCACGATGATGCGGGGCGGGTTATCCACGTTCATGAACTGCAGGTTGGTGCGCAGTTTGCGGAAGGCTTCTGCTGCTGACTGGCCGGCGCCACGCGCTGCTGCTTCGAGCACGGCCAGATTGGCTGCCTCGTTCGTGTCGTGCGCGAGTAAGGGGGCTTTCGGGATCGAACCGACCACGGAAAGTCCGAACTTCTTTTCCACGGCGCTGGCGGTGCGCAGGCGACGATCGAGTTGGCTGCGCACGAGCGCATAAGCGAAGCCGAGCAGCAGGCCAGCGCCGAAACCGATCGCGAGGTTGCGGGTGATGTTCGGTGACACGGGCGCTGACGGCAGCGCAGCCGATTCGACGGGCAACAACCGAATGGGTGCTTCGTTCTTCCCGTTCGGGTTTTCTACCGCTTCGATCTGGTCTTGGAGCGCTACGATCCAGGCGTCAGCGAGTGCTTGCGCCGCGTGCGGACTGTCGGCCTTGGCCGTGATCTTGATCAGCACCGTGTCGGTGGGTTGTTCGGCCGAGATACGCCCGATCAAACTGGCAGGGCTTTCATT
>SSHC01000071.1 GCA_008017265.1 Aeromicrobium sp. | reverse complement strand
GAAGGTACTCGTGGTGAGTTCGTCTTCATCGTTGTTAGGCACGGACTCAGGATAGTCGGCGTGGGCCAACACGCGCGGTCAAGCGGCCAACAGGTTGCAATGGCAGGCGAGCCCAAACCCAAAGCGCGTGACGCGCGTGTTAGCTGAGGTTGAAACCGTTATTCGGCATCCGATCAATGACTCGCCGCCGTCGGTCTCGAGTGCCCGCATCACGACCGCGATGGCTTGAAACTGCACTGACAACGGGACGGCGCATTCAAGGATGCTGGTGCCGAACTGGGTGGACATCGCGTGCCATCGTGGTTCGAGGCGCGTTCGTGCCGCGTCATAGCAGCGCAAGCACGGTGTTTGCGTCGGTACTACGAGCGGGCCGAGATGCACGAATGTTTCGTCGAGCACGATCGGTAGGTGGGGTGTGTTGGCGTAGAGGAAACTGTCGAAGGCGGATCGGGCGGGTTCTCCGGTCGTCACCACGATTCGCCAAGGATCAGTCTCGCTGGGCTCCGGTGAGTTGAACGCTGCGCGGAGTTTGTTGGTGAACGGTTCGCCAGCGCCGTCGGTGTCGAACGTGGGGGTGGAGATTCGGAACTTCGACGGACGGCCAGGGAGTACGGCCCCGGCCTGGATGAGGGGGAACAGCACATCGCTGACGCGGCCGTGGAAGTCCGGTTCGATGCGAGTGATCAAGTGCTGCAGAAGGTCGAGATCGCGCACGCCATTGAGCAAACGCAGCAGTTCGAGCGTGCCAGGCTTCAGCCGAACAACCGTGCCGGGGTTCGCGCCGATCAGCGCGGTGTCTGCGCCGAGGCGAAATACGCGTGTGCCGGGTGCCAGCATGGGGCGAATCGTCGAGGTCATTGAGACATCGTGAGCCACGCGCCGCCGTCGCGCACGCATGATCCACAACCGCAGCGCGGGGGGAGACAGCGCTTGGGGGTGTGCGCTGAGGTTGTGGTGCGCCGAGAGCCAAGTGAATGGCCTCGGCGTGTGTTGGTCAGGCTTTGCCGAGGATGCGGTTGAGTTTCGTGCCGCAGGTGGGGCAGATTCCCTTGGCCATCTTGGTGCCTTTTTCACTCACGTGAATCTCACCAGTGGCTTCGCGCTTGTCTTTGCACTTGACGCAGTAGAACTCGCCGGTCCAGGTATCAGTCATGTGAATCTCCGATCAAAATGTGAGTTGTCTCACAGTACTGATTCTTGCCGACGTTGGGGCGAAAACGGGGAACCTCCGATGCGGCGCGCCTTCCCCTGGCGCACTGACTCGGAGGTTCTCTGGAGACAACGTATGCGTGCGATTCGCCCGTCGTCAAGAGTCGTCTCACAATCTGTTATCCACGCCTGTGGATAAAGGTGTGGATGGCCTGTGCGCAACGCCGAGCGGGGTGTGAGTTTGTTGTGGACGATACGTGGCTAGGTGGGAGGGTCTGATGTGACTCAAGGTAACTATTTCAGTGTGAACAGCGTCACATTCCTGTGGATATCTAGGCGATCCAACGCAAACGTCACTAAATCCACAACCGACTCATCCGACACAGACGCCACGTCTTCCACAGGGAACCACCGGATCGCAGTCGACTCGTGCGAACACACGAGCTCCTCATTCACAACGCCGTTGTCGTCGGGCGCGACGACCGCCATGAACTGCACATCGAGATGGTGTCCGCCGGGCCAACACTTCACTTCGTGGCGTGACAAAACCACCGGATCGGGATCGATCGCTAAGGATGCGAGGCCCGTTTCTTCATACGCTTCGCGAAGTGCGCCAGCGGCGAGACTCGAATCGCCGGGCTCGCAGTGTCCACCCATTTGCAGCCAGCGATCGAACTTCGGATGAAACAACAAAGCCACACGCGTGAAGTCGGCAGAAAAAACGAGCGCGCTCACCGTGATGTGGTCGGGGGAGCAAGCGCGATCGACCGCGTTCTCGTGAGCGTCGAGATGAGCCACATAGTCACGCTGTAACGCGAATTGCTCTGCAGTGGGTGCCTGCCAATCACTGAGTGCCAGGCGCGCGTCCTCGCGAAGCGTGCGCAAAGCCGCGACGCTCACTCGGCGTCAGGTTGATTGTCGGAACCACCATCGGGGCCGGTGCCTTCGTCGAGCAACTGCTCGAGCGCCGCATCGAACTCGGCATCTGAAAGCCCTGATTCAGTTTCACGACCGAAGCCCAACGGATCATCGAGATCTGCCATCGTTGGCGCCAAATCTGGATGACCCCAAATCGCGTCGCGAGCAGCGGGACCCTCACGGTCGCGCAGGGCGCCCCACAACGCTGCCGCGTCACGCAGCCGACGCGGACGAAGCTCGAGGCCCACGAGCGACGCAAACGCCTCCTCGGCTGGACCTTTCGTTACCCGCCGGCGGCGCATCGCTTCCGCGAGCGCATGCGTCGTTGGCATCGTGTCGGCCGTCGCCTGCCCGACAACTTCGTCCACCCAGCCCTCAATGAGAGCGAGCAACAACTCAAGACGCTCGCGAGACTTTTGCATTGCGGGCGTCGCTTCGGGTTCGAACATGCCAGCGTTCAGCGCTTCTTGGATGGCTGCAGGGTCGGACGGATCGATCGACCGAACCCGCTCCTCGATCGACTCGACGTTGATGCCCATCCCTTTGCCGAACTCTTCAATCGCGTTCAACAATGCGACTCGCAACCAAGTGGCGTGATGGAAAAGTCGCAAATGGGCATTCTCGCGCAGAACCACATACAAGAACACATCGGTTTCAGGAAGTTCGAGACTCTTGGCCAATTCAGCCACATTGTGGGGAACGATCGCGATTGCTCGGTGCGGGCCGAGCGGCAAACCAATATCCGTACTCGACAACACGTCGCTCGACAAGTGCCCTAAGCCCGTGCCCAACTGCTGACCGAACAGCGCGCCACCGGCTTGCTTCAACATTCCGGCCAACGGCCCGATCATCGCGCGCGCTTCATCTGGAACGGAATCTTCCATCGTCTGAATCGCGTTCACAGCCAGCGGACTGATCATTGATTTCCACTCGGGTAGCGTCTGCTCAACCCACTCGTCGCGGGTCCAGGTGACGGCGTGGCGGGCCGGCGAGGGCAGCGCAGTGGCCCGGTCAAGCCACATGTCGGCAAGGCGCATCGCATCTTGAACCGCGTTGCGTTGGCCGATGCTCGGTGCCGGGTCGGGCCCGATCGAGTGGACCGTTTCGCGCGCTGTTTTGCGCGCCAAGTCGTAGTTGACGGGGCCGCGATACGGCTGCATGAACTGCCGCACCATCGACATCATGTTGCCCATGTCGGGCTGGCTGGCACCAAACATCTGAAACATGCCTTCAAACGGTGTGCCACGGAAGGGATCGTCAGGGTTCTGGTTCGCGTCGTCAACCATGGGATCAAGCCTACCTAGGGTTCGCTAATGCCGAATGTTTGCCGAGCCGCTACGCCAGTTGGGGGACAGGCTTTAGGGTGGTTGGTGTGCCTGTCTTGCCACGTCGCCCCCTGCGACTCAGTAGCCGCTCGATCGGGCTCGTCGTCTCAGCGCTGGTTGTCATTGCGTTGGCTGTTGTCGCGTTTGTGACACCCGTGCCCTACGTGACGATGAAGCCGGGGCCAACCTTCAATACTTTAGGCAAACTCGACGACACACCTATGTTCACGTTCGGTGACGGAGTCGCCACCTACCCCACAACCGGCACGCTGGAGTTCACGAGTGTTTCGGTGACCCGCGCAGAAACGCGGATCTACCTTTTGGAAGTGTTGGAGGCGTGGTTCGAGGAAGACTCGATCGTCGTGCCACACGACTTCATGTACCCAGACAACACGTCGAACGCAGACTCCGATGCAGCGGGCGCGGCCCAGTTGGCAAACTCGCAGGATGCCTCTACGGCAGCTGCGTTGCGTGCGGCGGGCTTTGATGTATCTGAGCGGGTCATTATTGACTCGGTGGTGAAGGGCAGTCCAGCAGACGGAGCGCTCAAAAAGGGCGATGAAATCGTGGCAGTTGATGGGCGCACGGTGGCCACGGTGCAAGCTGCCGCAGACTCGATTGCCGACCGCAAGCCCGGCGATGATGTGACTGTAACGGTCGTGCGTAAAGGACTGAAAAAGGACGTTGTCATCAGCACGGTCGTCAACAAGGACGCACCAAATCGTCCTCGCGTTGGAGTCACGATCGCGATGACCTATGACTTTCCCATTGAGATTGAAAACCACATCGGCGACCGCGTTGGCGGGCCGAGCGCCGGCATGATGTTTGCGCTCAGCATGTATGACCAACTCACGAAAGGCCCACTCACTGGTGGGCAACAAATCGCCGGAACCGGTTCGATCCAAGGAACCGGCGAGGTGGGGGCCGTGGGCGGAATCGCGCAAAAGATGGCCGGAGCAGAATCGGCTGGCGCCGACATCTTTCTCGTGCCTGCAGTCAATTGTGGGGAATACCTTGAGGCGCGGTCGTTCGACATGACTGTCGTGAAAGTGACGAAACTTCAAGACGCCATCGACTCGATCGAGGCGCTAGCGAAAAACCCGAAAGCGAAGGTGCCGTCATGCTGACTGGCGAAGATTCCGCGATCCGACAAGCCGCGCTCGAGGTGCGTCGCCACGTTTCGGGCGCAGGCTGGGATCAGCCGCCTCGATTGTTTGCGCTGGTGTTGACGAGTGCGTTGTTGAAAGCGCAACCCGAATTGGCGTCGCAACTTGGCAGTGCTGATGTGTATACGGCGATTGAGCAAGAAGGCCTTCCGCGCGACCAAGCGATCGAAGAGTTCTTGCCTGAACTCGAATGGCCCGATTCGGTGGACGGGTGTGCCGTCGTGATTGAACGCGTGATGTTGCCACCGGAAGCCGAAGCAGATCTGCCAGATGACCCTGCCGAGATGATCAAAGTCGCGGCAGAACACGCCGATCGACGCGAAGTGCGAATTGTGACCGCAGTTGCGCGTGATGGCTCGACTCATACGGTCGTGGAAGGTCGCGCCGACATGAACGCGCCATTGTCCGAAGGCCCTGAACTTGTTCCTGGACTTGTCCAGTTGTTGTTAGGCACATTCGCGTAGGCTGAACCTGATCGCCGAACCCTATTCAGGAGACCTGTGAGTCACTTTTTTACTGAATCTGCCCCGCCCCCACAACCTGCCAGGCCGCCGCGGTCGCGTAAAGCGCTGTTTTTGACGTTGGGAACCGTCGGCGTAGCGATGGTTTTTGGTTCCGTATTCACCTCGGTGTGGACCGAAAAACTCTGGTACGACTCTGTCGAATACACGAAAGTATTTACGACGGTGCTGGGCACCCAGTCGGCCATTTTCGCGGTCGCTGGCCTGCTCGCTGGTGGGTTCGTCATGGCCAACCTCTTCTTGGCCTACAGGTCAAGGCCAGATGAGTTCGGCCTCGTGCGCAACGATCCGCCAGCGCGTTACCGCTACATGCTCGCGCCCGTGAAGCGCAAAGCTTTGGTCTCGGTTGGCGCGGCGGTTGCGATCTTCGCCGGCATTTCCGCCTCGGCCAATTGGGACGTGTTCTTGCAGTGGCGAAACAGCACTCCATTCGGACAAAAAGACCCACAATTCGGGAAAGATAACTCGTTCTACGTGTTTGATTTGCCGTGGTTCCAATTCCTTGCAGGGTTCGCTTTCGCTTTGCTGATCGTCACGATCTTGCTGACGGCATTCGTGCATTACGCATACGGTGGCATCACGTTACGAAACCGCGGAGCCAAGTTCTCGCGGCCCGCTCAAATCCAGATTGCTGTGTTGGCCGGACTGCTCATGTTGGTTCAGGCGTGGCGCTTCTGGCTCGACCGGTTCGCGTTCATGACAGGTTCGACTGGCTTGTTTGACGGCGTCACGTATACCGATGCGCACGCGCGAATCCCAAGTCGAAACATTCTGATCGCGGTTGCGATTGTGTGTGCGGTCCTCTTTTTCGCGACGATCCTGACTCGTTCATGGGTGCTGCCCGCGATGGGTGTCGGGCTCATGATTTTGTCAACGCTGCTCATTGGCGGGTTGTGGCCTGCGGTCATGCAACGGTTCCAAGTTGAGCCGTCAGAACCAGACCGCGAAGAGCCGTTCTTGGCGCACAACATTGTTGGGACGCGCACTGGCTTCGACGTTGACGGCGTTGAGGTGAAGCCCTATAGCGCCAGCACTGAACTCACGCCACAAGAACTCAACTCCTCGGCGAGTTCACACGTGAGTTCGCGTCTGCTCGACCCGACGTTGATTTCGCCTGCGTTCCAGCAGTTGCAGCAGGTCCGCGGCTACTACACGGTGCAAAAAACTCTCGATGTTGATCGGTATGCCTTGGGCGAGAACGAGAACGCACAAGACGTCATCATCGCCGCACGTGAAGTCGACCTCGACGGCTTGCAGGCGTCGCAGCGTTCCTGGCCGAACGACCACACCGTTTACACGCACGGTTATGGAGTGATCGCCGCGTACGGCAACAAACGGGGTTCGCAAGGTGAGCCGGTCTGGATCGCTAAGGACATTCCGCCGACGGGTGAGTTCGAATTCACGACCCCGCCACGTATTTATTTCGGTGAAAAGTCGCCGATTTATTCCATTGTTGGCCGCCCGGATGGTGCGAGTGCAGTCGAGGTTGATATTCCGCGCGGCAGCGGTTCAACGGATTCCAAAGAGGACGTCACTGCAAACACCTACGACGGCAAGGGTGGCGTGCCGATCGGTTCGACCTTCAACAAGACGCTGTTCGCAATTAAGTACGCCGAACCGAAAATCTTCTTGTCTGATCGTGTGAATGAGAATTCGAAGATTCTGTTCGATCGTCATCCGCGTGATCGTGTCAAAAAAGTTGCTCCGTGGTTGACCCTTGATGGGGACACCTATCCGGCTGTTGTCGATGGTCGTGTGGTGTGGATTGTCGATGGATATACGACGAGTAACAGTTACCCCTATTCAGAATCGCGTTCGCTTGGACAAGCGACCGATGACGCCTTGACGCGTGGCTCTTCTCAAGTGGCGTTGCCGACAGATCAGGTCAATTACATGCGCAACTCGGTCAAGGCCGTTGTTGATGCGTACGACGGAAGTGTCGTGTTGTATGAGTGGGACGAAGAAGACCCTGTTCTTAAGACGTGGCGCAAAGTCTTCCCAGGTTTGGTGAAGGACAAGTCCACGATCAGCGAAGCTGAACTCGAACACATGCGTTACCCGACGGACTTGTTCAAGGTGCAACGCGATGTTTTGGGTCGCTATCACGTGACCGATGCACAGACGTTCTACGAAGACGGCGAACGCTGGAAAGTTCCCATGGATCCGGCGCAACGTAGTGGCAATGACAAGGAAAACAAGAAGGAAAACAAGTTTGCGCAACCGCCTTACTACTTGTCTATGGCGCGGCCGGGGGAGACCAAACCGACGTTCAGTTTGACCACTGTTTTCATTCCCAACAGTCGCGAGAACTTGGCGGCCTTCATGTCTGTCAATTCGAATGCGGCAGACGTTGAAAACTACGGGCATTTGCAGATCCTTCAACTGCCGAGCGATACACAAGTTGGTGGCCCGAACCAGATCGCTGCTAAGTTCCAGGCCGACCGTGGCGTTTCGCAAGCGTTGCTGCAGTACGAGCAGTCTAAGAACGCGAAGATTTTGCGCGGCAACTTGCTGACGCTGCCGGTGGGTGAAGGCCTGCTGTATGTGCAGCCGATCTACATTCAGCGTGATGCTGAAGAGGGTTCGTATCCGGTTTTGCAGTTCATCATCGCGTCGTTTGGTGAAGAAGTGGGCATCGGGCAGACGCTCGATCAAGCTTTGCGCGTTGCGCTCGGGCTTGACGAAGCCGACTTGACCGAAACTGACGAACCTGACGAGCCGGCCAAGCCGGGGGACAAGCCTGCGGCAGGCAAGACGGTTGCCCAATACTTGGCTGATGCGGACAAGGCTTATTCGCGTGCGCAAGCGGCCTTGAAGGCCGGAAACTTGGCTGAGTATCAGAAGCAAGTCGATTTGATGGCCGATGCGCTCGAGAGGGCACAGAACGCCACCAAGTGACCGTTGGTTTGCGCGACGGACCCGAGTGAGCGAAGTTTGGGTCCGTCGCGTAGACTAGCGAGAGCAACGCGGGGTGGAGCAGTTCGGTAGCTCGCTGGGCTCATAACCCAGAGGTCGCAGGTTCAAATCCTGTCCCCGCTACCATTGTGATGTGGCGAGACATAGTTCCTCTATGTCTCGCCATTTTCTTTTGGTTTTTCGGGCTCTGGCGAGGGTTCGTGTGATGGTTTTTAGGGTTATAGGCCAAAACGTGGTGTTTTTGACGGCGTGTCGTGGCTGGTGTGGGCTTCCGGCCCAGACTTTCCTAATCCAAAGTCCCGCGAGAATGATAATATTGCCTTATGACACTGTTGGCTGAATACCGCGGAGCGCGGCACGACGAGGATGTCGCTCGACTTCGGCGCGTCCTCGCGCTTCGGGCGATGGTCACCTCTGGCATGTCGCAACGCCAGATCGCCGAGGCAGTAGGTATCTCCCAGCCGGCGGTGAGTCAGCAGCTCAAGTTCGCTCCCGAACTGGGTGAAGTTCATCCCGAGGTGTTACTCGAAGCTGCCGCTCCAATCCTCAAGGCACTCGCGGCTGACCACGGCTACACGCGCTTGTCCGTCTTTGGGTCAGTTGCCCGCAGCCAAGCACGATCGGACTCCGATATCGACCTGATCGTCGAGGCGCCAGACGGCACATCAATGTTCGGGTTCATCCGCTTCAAGCAGCTCCTCGAACAGGTCCTCGGCCGCCAGATCGACCTCATCGACTACGGCGGGCTCAAGCCCAGGCTCGATGACGATATTCGCCGCGAAGCGGTGTTGTTGTGATGGACCGGAAGGCAGCCAAGGAGCTGCTCCACATTCAGGGTTGGCTCGGGCGCATTGAGGAGATCGTCGACCGTGGTAAGGACACCTATCTCGCCGACGACCTACTCCAGGAAGCTGGCGACTCGTTAATGATGAAGCTCGGCGAGGCAGCCAACAGACTCTCCAAGCTTGGGGTGCTTGCACCCGACGGCGTCGAGTGGGCGATCGCCGTCGCGAACCGCAACTTCATCATCCACCAGTATGACGAACTCAACCGGGTGATCACCTGGTCGACGATCTCAGTCGACCTTCTCGAATGGAAGGCGTCTCTCGCGTCGCTGTTCCACGACGCTGACGTGGTGATCGAATACGAGTCGGAATCCCGCTCCATACAAGGAAATTCTGGAACAACCGCCTCCTCTGGGTAGGCGCCACAGGTGCTTCGATTTCGTCCAGAGGTCGCCGGCTTAAATCCTGTCCCCGAGACTGAGT
>SSHC01000035.1 GCA_008017265.1 Aeromicrobium sp. | reverse complement strand
GATATGAGCAGGGTTCTACTTTGGGCATGACTGTTCGTCGGGCCCTGATGCTCGCAGTGTTCCAAGCTGATAATGACTTCAGTGATGCGATGGGCGGCACCGCATCCTGCCCGAATGACCTCAAACCGGGGCGATCACACTGCCACTGGTCTGGCTGGGCTGTGTCAGGCCTCGCTGAGTGGATAGGAAACACTTGAGTGGATAGGAAAACTACGGTAGTTAAGCCACACACTCGCGGGGTTCCTATCCACTCGCGGATTTGCAGCCCACACTCACTGCTCGACGCGGTGGGGCCGCGTCCCGTGGGGTGGTGTAAATCCGGGAGTTCGTGTGTCACCGAGATGACAGACGAGTCATCGTGCGATGGTCAGTGAGAACGACCAAGTTACTCACAGTTAGGACACATCACACGATGACTCTCAACCAGTCTGCCCTGATCGAGCTTTTGAAGGAACTCGAACTCACCGACACCACTGAACGCATCCGACTTCTCACCCAACGCGCCTTTCAAGAACTCATCAACGCGGAAGCCGAGACCGTGATCGGTGCGGCCCCTTACGAACGCTCCGAGAACCGCGCGACTCAACGCAATGGCACCAGGCCACGCACGCTCTCAACCACTGCGGGAGATCTCGACCTGAAAATCCCGAAACTCCGCGAGGGATCGTTCTTCCCCTCACTGCTGGAGCGTCGCCGCCGTGTGGACCAGGCCCTATTTGCGGTCGTGATGGAAGCGTACGTGCAGGGCGTGTCGACCCGGAAAGTCGATGACCTTGTCCGAGCGCTCGGAGCCGACAGCGGGATCTCGAAATCAGAGGTGTCACGCATCTGCGCCAATCTCGACGAAGACGTCGCCGAGTTCCGGGAGCGCCGCCTGGATGACACGAGCTACCCGTACGTGTTCGTCGACGCGACCTATTGCAAAGCCCGCGTCGGACGTCGCGTCGTGTCGCAGGCGATCGTGATCGCGGTCGGGGTTGCCGCAGACGGCAGACGGCAAGTACTCGGCTTCCAGGTAGGAGACACCGAGTCCGAACCATTCTGGACAGAGTTCTTCCGCGACCTCAAAGGCCGGGGTCTGACCGGGGTGCAGTTGGTGATCAGCGACGCGCATGCCGGCCTGATCCGTGCGATCGAGGTTGCGTTCCAAGGTGCGGCATGGCAACGATGCCGGGTACATTTCATGCGCAACGTGCTGGCCAAGGTCCCGAAAGTTGCCGCGCAGATGGTCGCGGCGATCATCCGCACGATCTTTGTGCCGCGTGGCAAGAGCGAGCTCGTGCATGCCCAGTTCGAGGAAGTCGTCACGATGCTGGGCAGATCCCATCCCGCCGCCGCCCAGCTCCTGGAAGACGCGAGAGAAGATCTCCTCGCGTTCACTGAGTTCCCGTCGCAGCATTGGCAGCAGATCTGGTCTACGAACCCGCTCGAGCGCGTCAACAAAGAGATCAAGCGACGTACCAACGTTGTTGGTACGTTCCCGAATCCCGAAGCGTTGTTGCGTCTTACCGGGCATGTGCTGATTGAGCAGCACGATGAGTGGGACGCCGCCGAGCGTCGCTACTTCAGCGAGAACTCGATGAAGCTCATCACTCCAGGCGTCGAGGGGGTGATGTTCGCCGGCCTCGAAGCAGCCTAAACTACAGTCACTGGCCTTTGCACTGGTGAAGTGAATTTCCACCACTCAAAGGGACGCGGCCCATGGTGAAAGCATGCCACAAGTCTCGCGTTTGTTGCGCGTGGAAATCGTTCGTCTTCCGACGCTACGCATGGTCTGGCTGGCAGAGTTTGAACCTGCGACCCCTTGGAGATTGTAGATCCAAATCCCCAAACCCGGTTGTCGCGGAACACCTCAGGTTCCCTTGTGATTACGGGGATCTAGGTGGTTCGCCTAGTCCGAGTGTAGCCGGTCGCTGGCGGCCCATGGCGAGTGATTTAGGTGGGTTCTTGATGAGCGCCATAATCTCCTTGCCCGGTGCAGTTCCGAGGGGCGAACTTGGACAACCTATACTTTGCGTCGGTAGCCACAACGGCGAGCGGTTCCTCATTCCAGCATGCTTTGTCGCGCCGGCCGGCGCTTGGAGCAATGGTCGAAGAAATCGCGTACCTGTGCAGGCAGGCCTAGGGCGGTTTGCGCTCGTTTTCAGGCCAGCACCCTGCCTCGCTGAGGATTTGTCGAGTCGCCGAGCTATTCGAGCGATCCCTCCAGCCTTTCAATCCGCCAGGCATGACGATTGAATCGGGCTCCACCAGAAGACAGAGAGTTGTTGCTCTGCCGCGCCTATGTGTGACTCCACGGGCATTCCGGTAGGGCTATGTTTAGAATAGGCCTTCGACGGGAGCGGGGGCGCCTGGCCCAGGATCGTTAATCGGTAGGCTAAGCAATGAGGGCTCTCCGCGGTGAGTAGCAACCAGGTCGCGTCATTCGAGGGAGCACCAGGATGGGTAAACCATACGATCAGGAGATGCAGGCACTCCCTAAGACGCTGGAGTGGGCTCGTGGCACCAATATCGAGGCATTCCTGGGTTCCGTCCGCACTGCTTCCACAGGGCCTCTGGTGGCTGTGGGATCGGGTGGCTCACTCTCAACAGCGTACGCGCTTGCCCATGCACACCAAGTGGCCACAGGTCAGGTTGCTTCGGTCCTCACTCCCATGGAAGCGAGTGCTACGCGGCTGGACCCTTCAACGGCAATTTGGCTCCTGAGCGCGAGCGGCAACAACGTAGACGTCGTGAGCGCAGCACGATCCATAGCTCCCCGTGAGCCCCGGCAGGTGGTCGCTCTCCTGGGGCGGAAAGGGAGCAAGGTTGAGAGGGTTGCATCAACGCATCCGTATATCGATTGCCATATCTTTGCCCCGCCTACGGGCAAAGACGGTTTTCTTGCGACCAATTCTCTGTTTGGAAGTGCCGCGCTGATTACTCGCGCGTTCAGCGCTGCGACATCTTCGGGTGAGAATCCCCTGGCTTCACCGCATCTGACTGCTCTCGTCGAACATACCTCCGCTGTCGTCGAGGACTGGATGGAGCAAGTTGCACCGACGCTGGAGAGGGACAATCTAGTGGTGCTGCATGGCCCGGCGAGCGCGTTGGGAGCAATTGATCTGGAGTCCAAATTCACGGAGGCAGCGCTTGGACAGGTGCAGCTCGCTGACTATCGGAATTTTGCGCATGGGAGGCATCACTGGCTTGCAAAGCGCGGGAAGACGAGTGCGGTTCTTGCATTTATCTCCGATGAGGACACAGACATTGCTTCTCGAACCCTGTCGCTGATTCCTGCGGAAGTTCCTGTTGCCCGTGTTCATCTTCCCGGCTCAACGCTCGGTATCACGTTAGCTTCACTGCTTGCGGCATTTCGCATCACTCAGTGGGCTGGCAAGCACATAGGCATCGATCCGGGCAGACCTGGTGTTCCGGAGTTCGGTCGCAAGCTCTATCATCTGCGTCCGTCGCAGCCGAAACCAGAAGCTCGAGCAGCAAAAACAACCACGAGGCAGGTCACCGCAATTCAGCGCAAGACGGGTCGTTCATTGGAGGCTCTCACTCAATCCGGGGAATGGGAAATGTGGCGTACGTGCTTGCGCCGCTTTGAACACGAACTCTCAACGGCAAGATTTGGCGCAGTCGTGGTCGACTACGACGGCACAGTTGTTGACACCCGTCATCGGTTTGATCCGCCATCGAACGAAATGGCGTCGGAGCTCACCCGACTGCTCGACCTGGGCCTCATGATCGGCGTGGCTACCGGGCGAGGAAAATCAGTCCGCGTAGCGCTTCGGAAGGTGATTCCGGAGAAGCATTGGGGGCGAGTCATCATCGGATATTACAACGGTGCAGCCCTCGGGCCCTTGGGGGATGAGCAAACGCCACAGGCAGCTGCCCCAACATGCGAGATCGTTCAAGCCGCTGAGAAACTTCGTGAGCACCCTGCTATTTTGACCCATGGAACCATTGAGCTCCGGGAGCACCAACTTACGCTGACCGGGGACCGGGCTCTTTCGGAGCAACAACTCTGGGAGATCGCCCATGGGGTGACCCGTGGTCTCGAGGGAGTCTTCTCGGTGGCAAGGTCAAGCCATTCCGTTGATATTCTTGATGATTTCGCCTCTAAGTTGCGCGTGGGAGAGCAGCTGCGAGCGCGGGGCATGTCCCAGGATATTTTGTCGATTGGCGATAGAGGTCGCTGGCCCGGGAATGATCACGAGTTTTTGGCGCAGCCTTTGTCGCTCAGTGTTGACGAGTGTTCTGTAGATCCTTCTACTTGTTGGAATCTCGCGCCGGCAGGACACCGCGGGGTTGCAGCTACCTTGCATGCACTCCGTTCACTACACCCGCTCGCAGATGGAACGGTGGTGTGGCGATGAACGACGACCTCAGCAAGCGTGTTCTGAGCATGATCATGGATTGGGACGATGATCGTGCCCGCAAAGAGTATCAGTGGCTTGAGTTCTTCTCCAGGTTGAAGTACGACGGGTATCGAGATTTCCAAGCTGGCATGCGTTTCATTGAAAGTCTGGCGGTTTGGCTACAGCAGTTTGACGCAGCCGAACGCGAAGTTGCCTACCAGTTCGTCAGGAGCCGGCTCGTCTTTATTGGTTTGAGTGAGACTCACCACCTTGTTGAGCAGTTCTACCCCAAAGTTGCGCATGAGCAATTCACCCGTGTGGTTTCGGCTCGGCACAGTGTACCGAAGTGGACGACCCTGAGCCGACAGGAGCTGAGGGAAGAGATCGCTCAGCTCCGACGCAAGACTTTGTTTCTGGGGTTGAGCGATGGGGCCCGTATTGACGTCCTCCGGCATAGCAATGCCGGGCGGTTAAGCAATGAGCAGATAGCGCCCACGATTCAGCTCGATCACGACAAATGGGACGATTTACTTAAAGACATGAGGGCCGATGTTGGAGACAACGAGGCTCGATTCAGCATGGTGTATCTCATCGACGATTTCACGGCGACCGGCACATCTTTCCTGCGATATGACAAGAATCAGGAAAAGTGGAAAGGGAAACTGGCCCGATTCCGCGACACAATCGCCAAAGTAAAAGACAGTCATCTTGAACCAAGCTTTACGCTGGGGGTCCATCACTACATTGCTTCATACTCGGCGCAGCAGAAAATCGAGAGTGCGCTGTCCGATTCATCGGGCGAGTTCTCAGACGCTGGCTGGGGACCTATTCAATTGAGTTTCGGAACGGTGCTTCCGGCGGGGCTCCCAATGAGCGATGAAAGCGATGCAGATTCGGCTTTCTTGGCGTTGGCCCGGAAGTACTACGATCCCGCCGTTGAGACTAAGCACACCGAGGTTGGCGGCACGAAGCATGTTGACCTCGGGTACGGAGGGTGTGCGCTGCCTGTCGTCTTGGAACACAACACTCCGAACAATTCGTTGGCACTGTTGTGGGCGGAGTCGGCTGGACAAGAGAACCCGCCAATCCATGCGATGAGACCGCTGTTTCGCCGTCGGCAGCGACATGTGTAAGGAGTGATGGTGGTAAATCCGTTCGAAAAGCGAGCAACTGAGCACCTCAGGGATGATGAAGCCTTTCTTTCAGTCGTCTCCCCCGAGCCGCTCGGCACTTTCTTTCACGAGCCTGCGAAAAACGAGCAACTATTCGATCGGCTGGTCTTGATTATCGGAACCCCGGGAAGCGGGAAGACGACGATGACTCGCCTGTTTCAGTACTCCACGATTCGTTCGTTGTTGCAGAATGAATCTTTGGATGCATACCGTCCGTTGATTGCTTCGCTCACGCAGTGTGGTGCGATTCGCGATGGTGTTCCCACGATTGTCGGTGCGCGTATTCCGCTGGAATCTGAGTATCGCGATCTCTGGGACTTTCCGTACCCTGAGGAGCTCAAACTGGGGTTGATGAATGCGCTCATTCAGGCTCGCGCAGTGGTGTCTTGGGTTCAGAATCTGCGCGACTCCGGGGTTGATCTTTCCGACATCAGCGTGATTCCCAGGGAAGGCGCCGGGGCTGCGACCGTTGCCATTGGCGGTACCGAGGGCGCCTCTGTGCTCGAGAAGGCGTCGGAAATTGAGCTGGCGATCTACGATATTTCCGCTACGCTCATTCCTCCGAAGATCGAGGATATTGCGGCGATTGCAACGACGCCGTATCGACCGTTCGATGCGATTGACATGTTCAAGGTCGTTTCTGCGGGGCGGGAGGTGTTCCTTCGCCCGTTGGTCATTTTGGATGACGCCCATTCCTTGCATCAAGATCAGTTCGATCAATTGCGGCAATGGCTGATGCGTCGAGAGCTCAAGGTGGCTCGTTGGGTGATTACCCGGCTTGATGCGCTGACGCCGCATCAGGTGCTGCTTTCGCCTGCCATCTCCAACGATCGGGAGATTACGTTCATCAAAATGCAGAGCGATAGCGATCGTGCCAACGACCGGCTGTCTTTTCGGAAAATGGCTCGGGACATGAGCTCAAGGTACCTGCGCAGAATGGACACGTTTAATCGGCGTGGTTTGTCTGAGCTACGCAGCATGCTCTCCACTGCGCCGGAGCCTCTCCCACCAGGGAAGCTGGACCGCCTGCGTTCTCATGTGGATGTGGTCCAGCGTCGCACGCACGTGACTGATGGCCGGCGAGCTCAACTACAGGCGAAGGTCGATGCGCACTCCACTACCGCAAGCTCTGAAGAGTTGGGCTTGGCCACCTTGGAAATTTTGATGGAGCGCTATCTGAAGCGAACGAGTTCCCAGTTTGCCCAGCTTGAATTGTTTGCTGATATGGAAGCGCTCGGCCCTGATCCGAACAAGCCACTATCGGTAGATTCAGGGGTGGTTGATGGTGCGGCGGTTCATCTGCTGCATGAGTACGAACGGCCGTATTATTTCGGCATTGACGCGTTGTGCGATGCGAGTTCAGAGAATGCGGAACAGTTTCTGCAGTTGGCCGGTGTCCTCGTCAGTCAGCTGGAGACAAAGTTGATCCGCCGTGGCCCCCAGATCAGTCTCACAGCTCGAGAGCAGAACCGGCTCTTGCGTGAACGGGCCACCAAGATGATTCAAGAGTGGGATTTCCCCCATGTCCGGGACGTTCGCGCACTTACCGAAGTGATTGCGGCTCAGTGTGTGAAGGAGAGCCTGAAACCCAACGCTCCTCTCCGCGGTGGCGCGAATGCCTTTGGTGTGCTTCAGGATGAGTTCGAACAGATCCCCTCAACTCACCCTCGGCTGGCGAAGGTGCTGCAATTCGCGGTGGCATATAACGCCGTCACTCTCGTCCAGGGGCACCGCACCAAACGCCAGACGTGGTGTCTGATTGAACTCGGAGGAGCTGTCCTACTCAAGAATGGGTTGACCTTAAATCGCGGCGGCTTTCTCGAACGCACTGTTAGTGACTTGTCTCGTCCAATCGAGGAGCATTCTCGTGGAAAGTAAACGCCGGTGGGACTTGGCGATCACGCATCGTGGCCCAGAGGTCGCGTCTTTTTTTCAAGACTATTTTTCTGATCCCAAACGCCGGGTGCTCTGTGTCGCTGGTGCTGGCTTTGATCCGCGAACCTGTCTCGTCGCGCAGAAGCTAGCCGAGACAAGAGCCGATGTGCATGCGCTTCTCGTACGCGAGAATCGACCTGAATCGGATCAGGATCTGGCAGTTCTTGCTGAACAGAATTTCGAAACATTGAAGGAGCTGTTTCCCCGGCATGACCTGATTGAAGTGGACATCTATGATCGTGACAATAAGGTCATCGGTGGTCGACGCGCGGCAGCTCAGCTGAATCGTCTCGATCTACGTCAGTACGATGACATCGTCGTTGATATTTCTGCGTTGTCTGTCGGGATCAGTTTTCCGATCATTCAGTTCGTCATTACGACGCTCCGACCGACCCCAGAAATCAACGTTCATGTTCTCGTGGCCCACCAGCCTGAGATCGACGCTCGGATTATCGCAACACCAACGGATGCTATATCGGCCGTACCTGGTTTCGCGGGTCGATATGGGATCGTGGCCGGTGCAACGCCGGCAAAGCTGTGGCTCCCCCAGCTGGCGTCGAACAGAGTGACGACAATCCGAAGGCTGCACGATCATATCCGCCCCGATGAAGTCTGCGCAATCGTTCCGTTCCCCGCCAGTCATCCACGCACAGGTGACGCTCTGCTAGAAGAATTTCTCGACGGCGGTGGCATGCCGTGGCATATTGATGCGCGAAGCATCGTGCACGCCGACGAAAGTGACCCGCTCGACCTCTACCGCACCATCATGCGCCTCTACGCCTTGCGCGAGCCGGTGTTTCGTGAAGTAGGAGTGTCCCATCTCATCTTGTCACCTGTAGGGAGTAAGGTGATGGCGTTGGGAGCACTCTTGGCGGCGCTGGAGAAGAACCTTCCCGTGATGTATCTCGAAGACTTCAGTTACTCTCTGGCCAAGCCGTTTGACGATGCTCTTGACGAACCCGAACTCCTTCATATCTGGCTCGAAGGTTCGCCCTACCCCGATGACCGACCTGCGCTGGAGAGCACGAGATGAACACCCCGACTACACCCAAGGTGCTTGGGACAGGCCTGCTCGCACTCGACCTGGTCATCAGCGCCCATCCTGAGAAGCCGGTTCAGTCGTTTGCTGGCGGTACGTGCGGCAACGTATTGTCTATCCTTGCGTATCTTGGGTGGGAGTCTTATCCCATTGCGCGACTTGAGTATGATGCAGCTTCGGCGCGCCTGACGCGCGACCTAAGCCGGTGGGGCGTTCACTTGGATTTCGTTCATGTCGGGAAGACGGTGAGTACACCGATCATTATCCAAGAGAATCGAGTGACTGCGACGGGATCGCCCAGGCACAAGTTCACCTGGACATGCCCTCAGTGCGGGCATTGGCTTCCCGGTTTCCGGCCTATCACTCGCGATGTTGTTGAAGTGGTAGAGCCGGCGGTTGATGGCGCAGCGGTGTTCTTCCTTGACCGTCTCTCTCGCGCAGCAATCACCCTCGCAGAAATGGCTTCTGAGCAGGGAGCACTCGTGGTGTTCGAGCCGTCGGGCCGGTCAGACCCGAAGCTATTCGATGAGGCGATTCGGATCGCCCACATCGTGAAGTACGCAGATCAGCGGCTAAGCGAGGCAGGGGGCACAATGGCGGAAGACACCGCTACTCTCCTTGAAATTCAGACGCTCGGTTCAAAGGGGCTCCGATTCCGACACAAGAGGGAGGGTATCCCGACGGAGTGGATCGAGCTGGACGCTGTTCCGACGTCAGAGATCGTGGACACGTGCGGCTCAGGAGATTGGTGCACGGCAGGGCTCCTCGCCAAACTCGCACCGAACGGCCGTACGGCATTTGCTGAATACGATCTCAAGGCTGTTTCTGATGCGCTGCACTATGGGCAGAGTCTTGCGGCTTGGAACTGCGGATTCGAAGGTGCCCGTGGCGGGATGTACCTCGAACTCGATGACGATCTCTCTGCAGTTGAGCTACAGCAGGATATGCGGCTTGTTCCGAATTCAGCAATTTCTTGTCCCGCTTGCCCTAAGTGATTGTTGATGGGGAGTGCGTAGCAAGAGTAAAGAACTCACGTATTCGGTACTCCTTGCTCAAGATTGAGATCTGAAATTGCTTCGCAGGTTACCCAAATCCTCCCGTTAGTTGCTTCCCAGCAGCACTCCCTTGTCGGCACCGACGTCCTCAACAACGCTTCGTAGCGCAAGGACCTTCTGCTTCTTCACACGCGAGTTCCAGGCATTTCATTCGACGATCCACATTAGATCTAGGCCAGCGTGTGAATAGGTGACAAGCCCATCCACGTCGTGAGATGCCTGGGAACCCTTCACCACTACGTCTGTTTCCGCGTTGAAGCCGAACTGTCGAACAAGCGTCGCTGATTGTTCCTGGTAGTCCTTCCACTGCGGCATCGACCCAGTCTGACAGATACCGATGTGGCACCGGACAACAACGGCGGCGGCTTGACCCTCAGTCAGGTGCGCTACCAAGCTGCGCCACATCCCATTGTTTAGTTGTTTCGGACTGATCCGAGGGCTATTGAACTTATCCCCCAGTCAAGTGACTCATCAACGTGCCCGCTGAGCCCTTTCGATCCCACTCACCCGCAACACGAACCCGCATATGAGCAGACACTGCAGGAAGGAGTTGATCCCCCGCCCTCTAAACTTGACCACATGACCGCGACCAACGCAGCGCGCGCCGAAGACCCGAAAGGCGCCACAATCAAAACTGAAGCAGGCGCCAACGAGTCCGTCAAGAAGGCGGAGTCCCTCGGCATAGATACGGTCACTTCACCCAAGAACCCCCGCAACCCCCGCCGCAACAACGCCTTCACCATCATCATCGAGGCGCTCGGCGCCATCATGCAGCTGGTTCTCGTCTACGCCGGCCTGCGCTATCTCTTCGTCGATGATGAGACCCTCAACGAGCAGGCCCGCCTGTTCGCCTGGTGTGCCATCGCCACCGTCTATCTCGCCGGAACCGTCTTCTGGCTCAACATCGACCTGCGCGTCAACGAAGACGACCACCAGTTCATGCGGCGCACCTCGCGCCACCCGATCGTGGCCATCTTCTCGGCGATTGTCACGTTCAGTTCGAGCCTCGTCGGTCTCAGCGCGGCCGTCACGGTGATCGTCGGCACCGACGACCCCGACTATTTCAACGTCTACGATCTCGTGGCGGTTTGGGCGATGCTCGCATCCTGGGCGATGTTCCACTGGGGCTACTCGCGCATCTACTACGCCGCCTACCAGAACCGCGAGGCCGAGAAGCCGCTCGTCTTTCCCGGCACCGAGCACCCGCGCCTCATCGACTTCGTCTATTTCTCGTTCATCAACGGCACCTCGTTCGCGCCATCAGACGTCATGGTTGCGACCACGCGCATGCGCTGGACCGTCGTCTGGCACTCCACCTTCAGCTTCTTCTTCAACGCCCTCATCATCGTGCTCACGATGAACACGATCTCCGGCGGTTTTCCAGAGCTCGGCTAGTTCTTTGCGACGAGGATCGCAGCGCCGTCTACGCTGAAGGCCTGCGCCTCCAGAACCCCTCTACGCGGCGACCCTGCCGAACGTGCGGCCGCACCCAGGTGCCTCCATCAGCTGCAG
>SSHC01000054.1 GCA_008017265.1 Aeromicrobium sp. | reverse complement strand
CTTTGAGGATGTCGTTCTGGATGGTGCCCGTAAGTTTGTCGGGCGACACTCCCTGCTCTTCGGCAGCAACGATGTAGAGCGCCAACACGGGGAGAACGGCGCCGTTCATCGTCATCGACACACTCATCTTGTCGAGCGGGATGCCTTCGAACAGCTTCCGGGTGTCGTAGATCGAGTCGATCGCGACGCCAGCCATGCCGACGTCGCCAACGACGCGCGGATTGTCCGAGTCGTAGCCTCGGTGGGTAGCCAAGTCGAAGGCGACCGAGAGTCCCTTCTGACCGGCCGCTAGGTTGCGACGGTAGAACGCGTTCGACTCTTCGGCCGTCGAGAATCCCGCGTACTGGCGAATCGTCCACGGCTGGGTTGTGTACATAGCTGGGTACGGCCCACGCAAGAACGGTGCCATGCCCGGGAACGTATCCAGCGCGTCTAAGCCACCGAGGTCACCGGCATCGTAGAGACGCTTGATGTCGATGCCTTCGGGCGATGCCCACGGCTCGTTACCGAAGTTCTTAGGGATGCTCATCGCGCCAACACCTCTCGTGTCCGGTTCAAGAAGTCCAAAGCGTTCAGCCCGACTTTCGCGGTGTCGTCAACCTCGAGGTCACTCGCGCCTGCGACGATCACGTGCGCTGCGCCTGCTGCTCGCAAGGCAGCGACCACATCGGCGCCCCACTCGGTGTAGGCGCTGTCGGCGCCCGCGAGACACACGACAGGGGGCTGACCCGCTTCCTTCCAACGGTCGACGACTTCGTCTGCGTTCGCAGTTGCGCCTGCGACACCCACCGCGATACCGCCGGCGGCAAACAAGTTCGTGACGAACGTGGCCCGAGCCGTATGCGCCGAGATCGGGCCCAGCGTCGCCAGGAAGACCGGATTCGCTGTCGGATGGTCTCGCAGCACCTCATATGCGGCTGCGTAGCGGTAACTCGTTGGTGCTTTCGGGTAGGGGTCACGTTCGAGGAGTTCTTCGGCAAGGTTCGGGAACTCGCTCACACCAGTGATCGGCATCGCCCGCGTGGCGATGAGTTCTTCGCGCGCGGCGCGAATATCGAGAACGAGTTCTTCAAGGCGCTCGATCGCCACGTCCAAGTCCTCGACGCCTTCAAGTTCGTCGAGCCCATCGAGCTCGCCAAACAGCGCCCAGGACGCCATGCCCATATCGTCGGTGAGTTTCTCGATCATGTGCGATCCACCCGCAGGATCGATGACCTTGGCGACGTGCGACTCGTGGATCAGCAAACTCGACGTATTGCGAGCAATGCGACGGCTGAATGGTGTTGGTAGTCCAAGCGGTTCATCGAACGGCAGCACTGTGACGGCGGCTGCGCCACCCACACCGGCCGCAAGCGCCGCCACGGTGGTCCTCAACATGTTCGTGTAACTGTCGTACCGCGCCATCATGGGGCGCGATGTGACCACGTGCTGATGCTGAGCGCGAGCCGGCTCACTCACTCCAGACAATTCGCCCACTTGGTTCCACAAGGCGCGAGCAGCCCTGATCTTGGCGATGGTCAGGAATTGGTTATCCGTCGCGGCGTAGCGGAACTCGAGTTGCCCAGCGGCCTCGTCCAGACTGAATCCGGCCTCAGTGAGCGCACGCAAGTAGGTGACAGCAACCATCATGGAATAGGCGAGCTCTTGTACTTCTGAAGCGCCCTGTTCGTGTGCGACGGTGGCGTCAACGAGCACGCCACGAATGCCGCGGCTCTGCGCAAGTCGGGCCGCTTCGACCACCAAGTCAAGGTCGCGAGCGCCAAAACCGCGCCACCTGTTGCCTGCCGGATCGACTCCCAAACACGTGTTCGGATGCAGATCACTGCCTTTATTGTCGACAATCCGCAAAAACTCTTGAGCCGCCGCAATCGGTCCTTCGGGCGAATCAAGCACGACCGGAGCGAGATCGAGAAACACCGGCTCAAGTAGTTCCGCGAGGCGCTCAAGCGCAATGCCCGTTTCGCCGAGGGTGAGCCACAGTGAGTTCGCACCGTTCTCAAGTTCGGCTTGAATGCTCTCGGCGTCGGTTGCTGGGTCAACGAACCAGCCCCGGATATCCCAGCCGGAGAGCGTGGGGTCTCCGGTGAGCGAACCGCGCGTGTAGGGGGCAGCGCCAGGCGCACCAACCGACGGCAGTTCCGCCACCTGCGACGGCGTGCCTAAGGGCGTGATTTCGACTTCGTCGAGCGTGGTCGCTGCGAGTACACCCCACACTTCATCGTCCGACGCGTCCTCGCTGAGCCGACGACTCTTGCGCAGAACAGCGGCCGTGGCCTTTTCCCATGCCTCGCGTTGGGGGTTCAACCCCTCCGCAAGATCAACCTTTTGTGCCTCACTTGACATGCTTGCATCGTATCGGCCGGAGCTTTTCGCCGCAGCAACGACTACTCAACTTGCCTTGAGCCGATCAGCCACCCCCTTCGCTGACCTAGCCTGCGAGAATGCTGCTATGAAGATTCCCGCCCACCTTTTGCCGAGCGACGGCCGGTTCGGTTCTGGCCCGTCGAAGATCCGAGTCGAGGCGCTTGGGGCGCTCGCTGACTCTGGCCGCTCGCTCATGGGCACATCCCATCGCGCAGATCCAGTCAAGAACCTCGTCGGATCGATTCGAACTGGCCTGAGTGAGTTGTTCTCACTGCGTGAAGGCTACGAAGTGGTTTTGGGCGTCGGCGGGTCACACGCTTTTTTCGACGCGGCAACCTTTGGACTGATTGAGTCGAAAAGTCAACACCTCGTCCACGGCGAGTTCACGTCCAAATTCGCCAAGGCGGTTGCTCAGGCCCCGTTCCTCAATGCGCCTGACGTGCTGGAGTCCAACTTCAGCACGCACCCTGTTCCCGTCGCCAGCCCCAGCGTCGACGCCTACGCGTGGGCTCACAATGAAACCTCTACCGGCGTCATGGTTCCGGTCAAGCGACCCGAAGGCATCGACAGCGACGCGATCGTGCTCATCGACGCAACGTCTGGCGCAGGCGGCCTTCCCGTTGATATCTCCCAGACCGATGTCTACTACTTCGCTCCGCAAAAAACGTTCGCATCCGATGGCGGTTTGTGGATCGCATTGATGTCATCGAAAGCGATCGCCCGGGCTGAGGCCATCAAAGCCAGCGGACGCCATATCCCTGGCTTCACCGACCTCACCCTTGCGATTGATAACTCGCGCAAGAACCAGACCTACAACACACCCGCTATCGCCACGCTGTTCCTGCTCGACCAGCAGGTCCGCTGGATGCTCGAACTCGGCGGCCTGGACGCGATGACTGCACGCACTGCGGATTCAAGTTCACGGCTCTATTCGTGGGCCGAGGAAAGCGACTTCGCTACCCCCTTCGTACCCAATCCAGCACAACGTTCGCACGTGGTTGGCACGATCGATCTTGAGGGAATCGAGGCGAGCGATGTCATTTCTGCGTTGCGCGCCAACGGCATCGTCGATGTTGCTGGCTACCGCGGGCTGGGTCGCAATCAACTGCGCATCGCCATGTTCCCCGCGATCGAACCCGACGATGTCACTGCGCTAACGGCCTGCATCGATTTTGTGGTTCAAGAGTTGCGTTCAACCACTTCTGCGTGACGGTGTAGTTCGCGATGGCGTGTGTAGACCTCGGCATTGAGATGGAGCGACTGCACTTCTTCATCGCTGAGTTCCCGGCGAACCTTCGCAGGCACGCCCGCCACGAGCGATCGCGGCGGAATGATCATCCCTGCCGTCACAAGTGCACCTGCTGCCACGAGTGTTTCTGAGCCGACAACGGCCCCGTTCATCACCACTGCGCCCATTCCGATGAGACAAAAGTCTTCGATCGTTGCACCGTGAACGACCGCGTTGTGCCCCACCGAGACACCCTCTCCGAGGGTCACCGGTTTGCCCACATCAACGTGGAACGAGCAGTTGTCTTGCACGTTACTGTTCTTACCGATCACGATCGGTTCGTTATCGGCCCGCAAAACGGCGCCGTACCAAACGCTGGCGCCTTCGCCCAGCACCACGGAACCCACGACCGTAGCGTTCTCGGCCACGAACGCAGTCTCTGCGACCTGCGGTGTCTTGTCTCCCAAACGTAACAACATGAATTCACCGTATCCGGATCAGACGAATGAGGCTATGACAACTACAAGAACGAGCGCGGCAAGCAACCCTGGAATGAGCATGCGGCGGTATTTCGGATTCAAGTCGACTCCTCACTTTCACTTCTCAGGCTATCTTGGACTTGTGAGTTCCCCACGGTCATCGCGGGTCCCCGAATTCGGTCGACCCGACGCACAAGAGATCGTCATCGGCGCCAAGACGCACAAGATGGCGCCTGTCGAGCCGCTCGACGTCAATGGCGTGCGCACAATGGCTGTCGGGACTGCACTCTGGGCCGTCGCCCTCGTCGGGTTATTGCCATTTTGGTCGACGCTCGATGCGTCTGGCCGAACTTGGTGGGTGTGGACTGCCCTGGCTGGAGTTGGCATCGGTTTGCTTGGGTTTGAGTACTGCCGATCGCGCGCAACTCGAGAACCGCTCTCGACTTCGGCGGCCCCACATGCAGCGGCGGCGAAGTTAGCCGAGTTGACCGAGTCGAAGCCCCCACGCCCAACTGCGTCACAGGAGGATGCGCCAGCATTGCCGTCTGAACGGCTTTCTTTTCGCAAGCCCCCACCGTTGTCCGAACTTGAAGGCAAAGCAGAAGACAAAGCACTCGAAGAAGCCCCAATCACCGAAGTCGCACCTTCAGTCGTTCCGCCAACTGCGTCAACCGAGATCCCTAGCAACCCTCGTCCGGTTGGCAGGCGACGCAAGCCAGATCCCGTCGAATAGCGACACGAATCCGCCAAACGCCCAATCGAGCCGAGCGCCCAATCAAGCCAAGTCGTCAGCAGTCACAGTGTCGAAGACCGGATCCGGAACGATCTCCGCGGAACCTGAACGCTTGGGCCTAGTGCTCGAATGCGCGCCACAGCCGTACGTGAAGGCAACGACAGAACCATCGGCCGGTGACGTTCGGTTCGCACATACGCCGAACCTGTCAGACAAGTCGCCAGCGAGCGATACGAGAAATCCGCACGAACGGCAACTCGACGTTGCCAGTTGCGCGTGTGCTGACTCGGGCCCGAACGCGCCGTCGTACCACCGGTCGGCGGCGTCTTCGCGCCCTTCAAATGACAGGACCCATTCACGGCCAAGCCCTACTTCGCGCGCGAAGTGTCGATCGACGACGCCCGTGTCCTCACCGTCGCCAGCCGACCATGCCGGCACGAGCCGAATGTCGTCGGCGTCCGGTGGCAAGACATCACCTGGCCCGAGGTCTTCGGGCTGGACTCGATCACGATACGGGGTCCACTCCGGCGCAACAATCGCTTCGGATCCCGGTAGAACTATGACGTCATTGACCGTGAAGCGGCCTTCGAATTCAGAAAGGCACACTTCCCAAAACCAGCCGGTATATCCAGCGCGCGTACACACGAAGGATTCGGCCCAAAGGCCTCCACCAAGATCACGCGACGACAGGTGCGCACCGTACTCGACTGAATCGACCGAATCGGCCAAGGCGGCGCGTGCGATCTCAATGCTGCCGACGGCCGTGAGATTCTCACCCATGAGATTGCCTTTCAATTGGAAGAGTCTGTGCTCGATGAATTCTGCGCATGCATTCGGTGATTTGAACTCCCGAAATCGATCAGTGACCGTCAGGCTTCGAGGTCTGTAGCGACCTTGCGAAGCAATTGCGCAACAGGCTTGGCAGTTTTGGCATCGGGGTGGTGACAACGGCGGTAACTTTCCGAAATGCCGTCGAGCAGTTGCATCAGATCCTCAATAATGACGACCATTTCTTCAGTCGGCTTGCGCCGTGCCGCTGCTTGCCGTGCCGCGATTGACGGGGCAGGATCGAGAACCGTCACTTGAAGTGCTTGATCGCCACGACGACCCGAAACGATGCCAAACTCGACGCGCATACCCGGCTTTAAGACGTTCACGCCCGCAGGGAGCGCATCAGCATGCACGTAGACGTCATCGCCGTCTTCGCGGCTGAGGAAGCCGAAACCCTTGTCAGCGTCAAACCACTTCACCTTGCCGGTAGGCATGTGTTCAATCCTTCGTTTGCAGGTCAGTACCGTCTCAAGTCTATGTGGAGAGCACACACGCGCGTCACGAGATACGCGAATTGGCGTAAGAAGCCGGAATTCTATGCGCTTTCTGGTTACTTCTTCGAGTTCCGATCTGGGTTTTTCTCGAATGTGACATCGATGTTTTGGAATGCTTTGTACTGCTGCGACCGCGCATATTGCCGGTACGCCCTGCGATCGCCTTCAGTCAGCGAAACTCGATCAGTGAATGGGGTCAACAACGCACGCGGATACAACTGCCGGCGCCCAACGACATTGACTTGCAAACCAAGGACGATCACAGCGGCAAGCATGTAGAGAAAGACGATCAACCCGAGAACGAGTGCAAAAACTTGGTTCATCGAACCCACTCGGATCACGACCTGCTCAACGAACGCATTACCCACCATCTGCAGCAGCACCCAACCTAGAGCACAAAACACTGAACCGGGCAACACGTCGATCCAGCGCGCACGTCTCAGACTGACGAACTTAAACACTGCAGCGAAGATTCCGATCGACAACAACAGACCGAGAATCCGAACAATGCCCGACATCGCCGGCGCAGAAGCAAGACCAATGATGTGCGGGTTGTCTACGAGTACTTGAATTACTGCAATCAGCATGATCCCAGTGCCCGCCATTGCGAGCAAGACAAGACTCCTGAGCCTCAAGATAATTGGGTTCGGCCGGCTGCTTCGAGGTACGGCCCAAGCGACATTTGAGGCGTTCTGCGTTGACTGACCCACACCGAGGCAGCCGTAACCAGCGGCAAGCAAACCAACCACGATGGCGGACGTGCTGCCCTTGATACCTTCTGGCCTGCCAAGGTGATCGCCAACGAGCGGGAATTGGGCCAATGCCGAATCGAGAAGCCTGTCTTGAAGTTCAGGATTCCCTTGCAACACGAATCCTAGAATCGATGAACCAATGAGTAAGAGCGGGAAGATCGCGACAAAAGAGTAGTACGTGATGATGGCTCCCAAGTACGGGCCCTGATCGTCAAAGTACTTGTAGATCACTGCGAGTGGGAACCCCAAGACCGGGTGTTTGCGCTGAAAATCATCGACGGCCCGAACACTTCGCCGAAGCCAACTCATCGGTTCACCTCACGATCTCCGGGACACGAAGGCTCCCCGACGCGATGAACCCCGCCGAGGCGGCTTGGGCGCAGGCCCAAACTCGCACTCGGCGGGGTTCATCAACGTTGGAGAAGATCACCCAATCACATTATTCGATGGGCGGCAGCATTCTCTTCATTACCTTGCCCGTTGGGTTGCGTGGAAGCTCATCCAGCATGGCGATCGCCTTCGGCACCGCGAAGCGTGGCACGTTTTCCTTTGCGTAGGCGATGAGTGACGCTTCCGTAGCGTAACTGCCCTCTTCAAGCACGACGTAGGCAACGAGACGCTGGCCCCATTCGGCGTCAGCGATACCCGTCACAACGACGTCCGAAACGTCAGGATGATCGCTAAGGCAGTCTTCGAGTTCACGCGGGAACACGTTCTCGCCACCCGAAATGATCATATCGTCGTCGCGGCCTGAAACGAACAAGCGACCTTGTTCATCGAAGTATCCCAAGTCGCCTGTGTCGATGAGGCCACCGTGGACGGCCTTGCTTCGTCCATCGGTGTAGCCGCCGAACGGCATGTCGTTGATGACGTGAATAACGCCGATTTCGCCTGTCGGCAACTCGTTGCCCTCCGAGTCAAGAATCTTGACTTCGGTACGCCACGGGACACGCCCTGCGGTACCTGGCGCGTCGCGCAGGTCTTGCGGCGAAGCGATCGAAACCCAGCTGGTCTCTGTTGCTCCATAGAAGTTGTAGATCGAATCGGTGTAGCGATCCATGAACCGAATGGGCATATCTCCGGCGAGAGCCGAACCACTTGAAGCCGTGATCTTCAACGAGGAAACATTGTACTTTTCGGCATCCGCTTCTGGCAGGTTCGCCATGCGCTGAATCATCAACGGAACGACAACCAATACCTCGGCTTTGTACTTTTCGATGTCGGCAAGTGTTTGCTCGGGATCGAAACGACGACGCAAGATGACCGTCGGGACTGTTGTCTGAGCGAAGCCGTAGTTCAGCAATCCCCACGAGTGGAACAGCGGTGCCGCCACGATCATGGTGGAGTTGCCCTCAACAGGGATCGCTCCGTAGTAGGTGATGAGCGGCAACAAGTCATCTGGCTCACGTCGTTTTGCACCCTTGGGCAAACCGGTGGTGCCAGACGTGAAGATGACGATCTCGCCCTTGCGTTCGGGAACTTCTTGATCTCCCTTGGGCTTGCCCACAATGAGGTTCGCAATTGTTGGCACTTCCAACGCTTCTGGGTTGTCGGCCCACGCCGCTATGAGGCGGCTCCGACGAACTTCGTCGACAAGCGGCAGGAACTCTTCATCAAGAATCAAAAGTTCAGCTCCCTCGCGTTCTGCGAGGTCTGTCAACTGCGCCTTGCTCGCCATCGTGTTGAGCAAGAGAATGCGAGCGCCCAATTGAATGATCGCGACGAGCGCAATCACGAAGTAGCGGTGGTTGCGCGCGAGAAGCGCGATGGAGTCACCTGGTTGCAGGCCGCGTTCGCGCAAAACTTCAGTGAACTGGTTGATTTGCGCAATCAGTTCTGAGTATGTGATTTCGCCTTCATCATCGATGATGGCGATCTGGTTCGGATAGCGGCGTGCAGCAGCGTTGATGCCGGCCGGGAGACCCGGACCCCACTTCTTCAACTGCTTCACGGCACCGAAAAGTCGGCCCGGAGGCGCGGCCTTGATCAGCCCGATCTGACGTAAGACTTTGACTTTGTATCCCAAATCACCCATGGGGTGGAGCGTAACAGATGCGCGTGCTCCACGTCACTAGACTGGACAGATTTCCGACCAAATTCCAGAGAAAAGCATGCCCCCGGATCTCGGGACCGGGGGCATGACGAGTGTGGCTGCGTGAATTAGACGCTGGCGGCCGCCTCGGCATTCTCAAGATAGGTGCGAAGTCGCGTGCTCGACGTGTGCAATGTGTACGGAAAATAGTGCACGCGAACGCCTACTCGAGCCATGTCGGCTTCCAATTGGTTACCTTTTGGCGATCCGCGCCAATCGTCACCTTTAAAGAAAACGTGGAAGGGGCGTTCGCACCAGACGAGAGTTTTGTCGACGCTTTCATCTTTGACGACTTCGTCGACGAACTTGAGGTTTGCCACAATCTCAGCACGCTCTTCAAAGGGAATCACGGGTGCATTCCCCTTGAGGTTCTTGATGTATTCGTCTGAAGCGACGCCCACGATCAATCGGTCGCAATTTTCACTCGCCGATTTCAAGATGTTCAAGTGACCGATATGAAACAGATCGAAAACGCCACTTGCGTATCCCACTACCTCAGACATTCCGATCACCACGCTCCCTTGCGGTTCAAGACGACAAGCACCGTGCGGAACATAATCTTGAGATCCATCCGCATGCTCCAGTTATTGACGTACTTCAAGTCGAGCCTGATGGATTCATCCCATGAGAGGGTTGAACGACCACTCACTTGCCACAGGCCAGTCATGCCCGGCTTGACGTGAAGTCGCCGCCACACCCAAGCACTGTATTGAGATGTTTCGCTCTCGATCGCTGGTCGCGGGCCGACGAGCGACATGGATCCGAAGAACACGTTGATCAACTGAGGCAATTCATCAAGCGAAGTCTGGCGCAAGAATCTTCCGACCTTGGTGACCCGTGGGTCCTCGGTCATCTTGAACAACGGACCAGCACCATCGTTCTGCTCAAGCAAGCCGTCAACTTGTTGTTCTGCACCTTCAACCATTGTGCGGTACTTGTAGATCGTGAACGGAACGCCGTCTTTACCGGTACGTTCTTGGCGGAAAATCGCTGGCCCCTTGGAGTCAAGCCGGATGGCAATGGCTATGGCCGCCATCAGCGGTGACAACGCAACTAGGAGGAACAACGATGCGCCTCGGTCAAAAACATCCTTGATCGCGCGCGATACGACGTGCGACTTGGGCTGGTCAAGCGCCAATGCCAACTGCTCTCCGACTTTCGTCGGCCGCACGTACTCAACGTAATCGTGCATGTCAGCGAGAATGAGGCACTCGATCTCAGCCTTTCTAAGGCCCCAAGCCAAGTGGCGCAAGCCAGGATCGGCCATCGCGTCATCCGCAGTGATAACGACTCGAGCGCCGCGCGCCGTATGCAGCATGCGTGGCACATCCCGCAAAACAGAATTAAGAGTTGCGCTGGCCATCGGCATATCAGGATCCCATGTGCAAGCACCGATGACTTCGAGGTCGCGACGACGCTCCCAGCGAGCCGAAAGCCTTCCGACCGAGTCTTCGGGGCCAACCAAGAGTGTCGGCACGCGACGGTAGACGACCCTGTGCACGAGCGCAGATGCAAAGAGCAGGCCCGACAGGACTGCGGCAGAAACGAGACCGATGTGCGTTGAGCCCGCGATTTCTACCCCGAAGAGAACAACTCCGAGCGAGGCGAGCGCCAACGCAATGACAAGCCGGCGAGCGGGCGCGAAAGAGCCTGCACGTTCATAGGCGGGCAGGATCGCGAGTGAAAAGGCGACGCACGCTACTGCTGCTAGGCCAACTAATACAACGACAGGAAGAGTAGCGTTCAGTAATACCGCGGTAAGGATCGTTCCGAGGATAACGAGCGCCTGTCCGATGATTCCTTGACGAACAAGTGCCGACCATGCCGAATGCGCTTTGGGTAAGCGAGTAAATTCGCCGCGGACCGCACGATGCTGACCGAGCCGGTCAGTCTCGCGGTCTACTTCGACCAGGCGTAGTCCTCTGACTAGCTCTGGTTCGCCTGCGAACGTTGCCATCTACATACTCCCGAGTGAGTCTCAATTCTGACCGCGGCGAACCACGGAAAGCCTACATATGAGTCAACCTCTGACATGAATTTCGTTGGAATTTCTTCCCTAGCTCCATGCCCGATCATGATTGCCTAGTTAGAAGATAGTCCATAAGAACTATTTTCGACAACTTTTCCACGTATTTCTTATGTTGTCCCAGTCACACACGTAACAGGCATAGCCCGCACGAACTAGCCCGAGCCAGCGAAAGTAGAAATGGCGGGGCTCCGGTGACCCGGAACCCCGCCATCGCGAGTTTTGTGAGCGAGGGTCAGAAGCCCATTCCACCCATTCCGCCCATGTCGCCCATGTCAGGCGCCGCAGCCGCTGGTTCCGGCTTGTCAGCCACGACCGCTTCGGTAGTAAGGAACAGGGCAGCGATCGAAGCAGCGTTCTGCAATGCCGAACGCGTCACCTTGGCTGGATCAATGATCCCTGCTGCGATCATGTCGACGTATTCGCCGGTCGCCGCGTTAAGACCGAAACCGTTTTCCAGTCCCGAAACCTTCTCTGCGACGACTCCGCCTTCGAGACCCGCATTCACGGCGATCTGCTTGAGCGGAGCAGCAGAAGCTGTGCGCACGATCGCAGCACCGGTAGCTTCGTCGCCACTCAAGTCAAGCGAACCGAAAACTGCTTGGGTCGCCTGCACGAGCGCAACACCGCCGCCAGCAACGATGCCTTCTTCCACAGCGGCTTTGGCGTTGCGAACAGCATCTTCAATACGGTGCTTGCGTTCTTTGAGTTCAACTTCAGTCGCAGCGCCTACCTTGACAACGGCAACGCCGCCAGCGAGCTTTGCCAAACGCTCTTGCAGCTTCTCGCGGTCGTAGTCCGAATCTGTGTTTTCGATCTCGGCCTTGATTTGGTTGACGCGACCCGCAATCTGAGCTTCAGAGCCAGCGCCTTCAACAATCGTGGTTTCGTCTTTGGTTGTTACGACCTTGCGTGCGGTGCCCAACGATGTGAGATCGGCGTTTTCGAGCTTGAGCCCAACTTCTTCGCTGATTACTTCACCACCGGTAAGGATTGCGATGTCGGTCAGCATGGCTTTACGACGATCACCGAAGCCTGGCGCCTTGACAGCGACCGACTTGAAGGTGCCGCGCATCTTGTTGACCACGAGCGTCGCGAGTGCTTCGCCCTCAACGTCTTCAGCGATGATGACGAGTGGCTTACCTGTCTGCATGACCTTTTCGAGTACCGGAACGAAGTCCTTGGCATTCGAGATCTTGCTGTTAACGATGAGGATGTACGGATCTTCGAGAACCGTTTCCATCCGCTCTGGGTCGGTAACGAAGTAGCCGGACAAGTGGCCCTTGTCGAAGCGCATACCTTCTGTGAGTTCAAGTTCGATACCGAAGGTATTCGACTCTTCAACCGTGATAACGCCTTCTTTGCCGACCTTGTCCATCGCTTCGGCAATGATGTCGCCGACGACCGTGTCTGCGGCCGAGATGGAAGCAGTCGATGCGATCTGCTCTTTTGTTTCGACGTCCTTGGCGTTTTCGAGGAGTTGAGCGCTAATGGCCTCAACTGCCGCTTCGATGCCGCGCTTGAGGCTCATCGGGTTGGCGCCGGCTGCGACATTGCGCAGGCCTTCGCGCACCATGGCCTGAGCCAGGACGGTCGCGGTGGTGGTACCGTCGCCAGCTACGTCGTCAGTCTTTTTAGCGACTTCCTTGACGAGCTCAGCGCCGATCTTTTCGTAAGGATCTTCGAGTTCGATTTCTTTAGCAATCGAGACGCCGTCGTTGGTGATGGTGGGGGCGCCCCACTTCTTCTCCAGGACGACGTTGCGGCCCTTGGGGCCAAGCGTGACTTTCACGGCATCTGCGAGCTGGTTCATACCGCGCTCAAGGCCGCGACGTGCTTCTTCGTTGAATGCGATGGACTTTGCCATGTGTGCTTAACTCCGACACTGGTAGAAGAGGATCTAGCACTCTCACTATACGAGTGCTAATCAAATCTCACCAATGTGGGTCAGCAGCCACCAGCCACGGCAGGAATGATGCTCAATTGTGTCCCGGCGGGTGTTTGAGTATCGAGACCTTGCTCAAAACGCACGTCTTCCTCGGCCACGTAAATATTGACGAAACGACGAATCGCGCCGTCTTCATCAAGAATGCGCGCCTTGATGCCTGGGAAACTGTCTTCCAGCGAATCGATCACGGCCCTCACGTCGGTTCCTTCAGCGCTGACTTGCGATTCATCGCCAGTGTAGGTGCGCAGAATCGTGGGGATGCGTACGGAAACGGACATGGTGTTCTCCTAAGTGTGTTTGTTCGAGTCGCCTCAGGCGATGCCCGCTGCGGTGAAAGATTCGTAGGTCGGGGCGATCGTGGTGCGAGGTCCAACCTCGCCAGAAACAGCATCAAGCGTTTTGAGGCCATGCCCGGTGTTGATGATGACGGTTTCTGCCTCGAGATCCAATTGACCCGTTTCGACGAGTTTCTTCAACACGCCAACGGTGGTTCCACCGGCTGTTTCGGTGAAGATTCCTTCGGTTCTGGCGAGAAGGACGATCGCGTCGCGAATTTCGCTATCGCTCACTTCCTCTACGGCTCCGCCTGTTTGACGTGTGATGTCAAGAACGTAGATTCCATCAGCTGGATTACCGATTGCCAACGACTTCGCAATCGTGTCCGGCTTGACTGGCCGGATGGCATCCACGCCAGCCTTGTAGGCCGTGGCGACAGGGTTGCAACCCTCGGCTTGCGCGCCGAAGATCTTGTACGGCTTCTCTTCTACGAGCCCCAACGCGATGAGTTCCTTGAAGGCTTTGTGGACCTTTGTCAGTTGCGATCCCGACGCCACCGGGATGACGATCTGATCGGGCAGGCGCCAGCCAAGCTGTTCGGCGATCTCGTATCCGAGTGTTTTCGAGCCTTCGGCGTAGAAAGGTCGAATGTTCACGTTGACGAATGCCCAATCATCTTCTTCGGCTGCAATTTCGCTCGCGAGCTTGTTGACGTCATCGTAATTCCCATCAACAGCAATCAAGTTCTCCGTGAAGATCGCCGAGTTGATTTGCTTCGGTGTCTCGAGGTTGCTGGGAATGAAAACAACTGTCTGAATTCCGGCACGAGCACCGGCCGCAGCGACGGCGTTGGCCAAATTGCCCGTCGAAGGACAGGCGAAGACACGACTTCCGAATTCACGGGCGGCGCTCAACGCGCAAGCGACAACGCGATCTTTGAACGAGTTCGTTGGGTTGGTGCTGTCGTCCTTGACCCAGAGTTTTTTCAGACCTAGTTCGGCGGCAAGATTTCGCGCATCCAAGAGTCGAGTAAAGCCCGGTTCGAGGTTGGGGCTGAGTTCGATGTCATCTGGAACCGGCAGCAACGCCTTGTATCGCCAAATGTTGCGCGGCCCCGATTCGATCTCTTCGCGCGTCACGGAACCGAAGTCGTATCCGATCTCCAGGGGCCCAAAGCAGTCAAAGCAGGCATAGAAGGGTCCGATTTCGAGGGTTGCGCCGCACTCACGACAGACGAGATTGGTAGCACGCCCAAACGCACCGGAACGAGTTCCCGCGCTGGTCGGGGCAGATAGCGTTACGCTCACGATTTCTCCTTCATCGTTCCGGCGCGTATCTCGCACCGGACGGAATTAGCACCTGGCCGCCAATCGGCTGGTTGCTGGGGCTTCAACGGGCCGTATCCCTAAACCCCTCTTGATGAGTGAGATCAGATTAGAAGTTGCGTCTCAAAATGCGCAACCTCATCTCATAATATGAGAATAGTTTTCTCACATGTCAGATTCGAGGGCTGCTGCGAGATCCTCGAGCAGGTCCATCACGCCTTCGGTACCAGCTACCGACACGTCGGCTCGGTCCACCAAACCACGCTGTTCATCGGATGCGACGGCAACGCTGAGGGTCCGGATTCCGGACCCGCGCATTCGTCCAAGCATTTCAAAAGCCGGCACATCGCCAAGATCGTCACCCACGTAAATAACACTCGAAGCATCGAGGTTATGAGCCAACTTGGCTACCGCTTGGCCTTTGTCGGCGCCAGGAACTCGAAGTTCAAGTACGTGTCGGCCGGGCTCAAGCTGGAGAGAATGCTCTCGAGCAAAGTCGGTCAGTGGCTCGGTGAGTCGATCGGCGACGTCGGGGGCGAGTCCACGCGTGTGAATCGCTGCGGCGATGCGCTTGTTTTCGATAAACGCGTCCTCGGCACCGTAACGTGCCACGATGCTCGGCAACTCGGCAAAAGCAGCGGTGATTTCTCGAGACGGTTCAGGTTCGATGATGGCGTCCGACGCGCTATCCCACCACTCGGCACCGTACTGCCCAAACACGACTAAGCCGGCGGGGGCACCGACATTGTCAAAACCTGCGAGTTCCCGAACTTGAGCCACAGGTCGACCGGTCACGATCGCCACTTGCCCCACGAGCGCGGCGAGCCGGTTCAGCACCGGCACCGCTCTGGGATGAATAAAAGCGCGCTCGGGATTCCCCACGATCGGAGAGAGCGTGCCGTCAAAGTCCAATGCGACGAGCGTACGTTTCGGCTCGTTGAGCAAAGATTCCCACATCATTACCGCAAGAGTACTGACAGGCCAACGAGCGAAATTCCGCGCGGGTTTGGTGCCGTCCGAGCGATACCTAGATCCTTGGCAATCGCCTTAGCTTGGTCTTGGAGCCCCGCCGAGTAGTAGACCACCGAACTGCTTTCCGCGGTCCCAATGTTTCCGACGTGCACCACATTCCAGCCCTTGGCCTTCGCAGCCTCGGCCGTTCGCGCACCCAAATTCGCCACGCGCGTTGTGTTGTAGATGACCACGCGCGCCGTTCGTTGGACCGGCGGTGGTGCAGTTGTGGCCTTCGGAGCCGGAGTCGGCGTGGGCGGTGGCGCAGTGGTTGGTTCTGAATCCTTCGGGGTTGGAGAAGGTACAGACGGTGTGGGAGTAGAACGAGTTTCTTTGTCGACGACGCCGATATCTTCGACATTGACCGGTTCGTGGTCGAGCCCGACGCCGAGGAACCTGAAGTTTGCGTACAGAATTCCGGCGACCATCAATAGCCAGACGACGAGCCACACGTGCCACTTCTGAATGATGCGTTTGCTTCGCGTTCGCCGCCCACGGCCCGGATACGTAGGAGCCATGTCGACTACGAGTGTGAGCGGCGAGCCGAGCGTTCGCGTTGACGTTGAGCTCGAATGCGGCGCAGCCGCTTCACCAGAAGCGGATCGTGCATGAGAGCCGCCTCAGAGTCAATGAGCGCGTTGAGAACTTGGTAGTACTGGGTCGGGCTCATATCGAAAGTATCTCGGATTACTTGTTCTTTCGCGCCCGAGTATTTCCACCACAAGCGTTCCAGATCAAGAATCGCGCGATCCTGATCACTCACGTCAGTCGCAGAAACTCCCGAGATATCGTGGTCAATCGCCGTCATATTGTCATCGTAACCTGAGAATTACATGGTTGTCATTCAGGTAGGCTGGAAATATGCCTAGAGACTTGGCGGACTTCGTCGTTGTTGCGAACCGCCTGCCAGTGGATCGCATCGTAGACAAAGACGGCTCGGCGAGTTGGCGCAACTCCCCCGGCGGACTCGTCACTGCGCTAGAACCAGTCCTACGAGCGCGAAATGGCGCATGGGTTGGCTGGCACGGAGCCATGGACGAACATCTAGCACCGTTTACGCACGACGGCTTGCGACTCGTTCCGGTACCGCTGAGTGAAATCGAAGTGACCGAATACTACGAAGGCTTTTCCAACGCAACGCTCTGGCCGCTCTACCACGATGTTGTTAGACCACCCGAATTTCACCGCGAATGGTGGGAGGCGTATGTCCATGTGAACCGACGATTCGCCGAACACGCCGCTGCGGTCGCGAGCGAAGGGGCGTTCGTGTGGGTGCAGGACTACCAACTTCAACTCGTTCCGCAAATGCTGCGCGATCTTCGGCCCGACCTCAAGATTGGCTTCTTCCTGCACATTCCGTTCCCGCCAACAGAACTCTTTGGCCAATTGCCTTGGCGGCGAGAAATCCTCGAAGGTCTCCTCGGCGCGGACCTCGTTGGGTTCCAAATGCCAGGCGGCGCACAAAACTTCATTCGACTCGTTAGGCAACGGGTTGGCCACAAAGCGCGTCGAAATATCGTCGAGCTCCCCAACGGGCGCCTCGTGAAAGCAGAGGCCTACCCCATTTCGATCGATGCGGCCGGCTTCGAGGAACTCGCGCGAACGCCCCACATTGAAGCGCGCGCACGCGAGATTCGGGAGCAATTGGGCAATCCCAAGACAGTGCTTTTGGGCATCGACCGGCTCGACTACACGAAAGGCCTACCGCAACGACTCCGCGCATTTGGCGAACTATTGTCCGAAGGTCGGCTCACGGTAGACGACGCCACGTTCATTCAAGTGGCAACGCCGTCGCGCGAGCGCGTGCACCAGTACCGCGTGCTACGCGACGACATCAACGCAATCGTTGGACAGATCAATGGCGACTCTGGGCGTATCGGTCAGCAGCCCATTCAATACCTGCACGACTCATACGACCGCAACGAAATGGCGGCGCTCTACCGGGCCGCCGACGTCATGGTGGTCACGCCCCTGCGAGACGGAATGAACCTTGTCGCCAAGGAGTACGTTGCCACTCGTTGGCAAAACGATGGAGCACTCGTTCTGAGCGAGTTCGCTGGCGCCGCCGACGAGCTGCGCCACGCTTATCTCGTCAATCCCTACGACATCAATGGCCTCAAAGAAACGCTCATGCTCGCGATTACGTCATCGCCACGTGAACGCAGGCGCCGAATGAAGGCGCTACGTCGCCAAGTGATGGAGAACGACATCGAGTTGTGGGCAAACAACTTCATCGAGGACTTGATCGCCACGAGCCAACACGAGGAATAGCGTGGACATCCCCCGGCTCGGATCTGTCGACTCAAGTTGGCGATCAACGCTCGCGCCTCTTTCCGAACACCTCGCAGCCGTGGCCGCATTCACGGACTCTGAACGCTCGGCCGGCTATGAGGTGCTACCTCGCGCAGACCATGTGTTGCGGGCGCTCACCCTTCCTGCGGAATTGGTGAAGGTGATCATCGTCGGGCAAGATCCCTATCCCACTCCCGGACATGCATGCGGCTTGTCGTTTTCGGTGAATCGCGACGTCCGCCCACTACCGCGAAGCCTCGCCAACATCTATCGCGAACTCGCCGAAGACGTAGGGATCGTGCCACCTGAGCACGGTGACCTTTCCGAATGGTCCGATCAGGGGGTGCTGCTCTTGAATCGATGCTTGACGGTGCGCGCCCACAATCCCGGAAGCCACCGAAACCATGGTTGGGAGCTCATCACGGGCGCGATACTTGAGCATCTTGCAGCGAGAAACCAACCACTTGTCGCGATCCTTTGGGGCCGCGATGCGCAAGACAGCGCTCGCCACCTGCCGGGAGTTTCGATCATCAGTTCATCTCACCCCAGTCCACTGTCGGCGCGACGAGGCTTCTTTGGCTCACGACCGTTCAGTCGAGCAAACGAGCTCTTGGTGGACATGAACGAGACACCCATCAATTGGGAAATCTCCAGATAGGATTCACGAATGACCACACCAATCAAGCCAGTCGATCGCGGTTCGGCCATCGATCGCGGGTTCCAGGCCCTTCAACGATGGAGCATCCGTATCATCGCGATCGCTCTTGCCCTTTATCTTCTGGGTTGGGCGATCGGAAAGACCTGGGTTGTTTGGTTTCCCATTTGCCTAGCCATCTTGGTGGTTTCTGTGCTTGCGCCACCCGCAAAATGGCTGCGTGACCGGGGCCTATCGGCCGGCATTTCCGCCGGGGTTGTCATGGCGGGATTTCTGGGCATCATCGCGGGACTGTTTTGGGTAGTCGTTCCACAACTCATCAACGAGGCACCCACCATCGCGCGCCAAGCAGCGGCCGGGATTGGCGAAATCCAGTACTGGCTCATTAATGGCCCGCTCCATGTCGGTGAGCGCCAAATCCTCGCCGCCCTAGACAGCGCCGAAACATGGCTCAAAAATAGTGCGGTCGAATTGGGTACTGGAGTCGTCACGACGCTCGCTACTGCCGTTTCAGCACTTTTCAATATCGTCATTATTCTCATGCTGTCGTTCATGCTGCTGAAAGACGGCCACCGTTTCCTCCCCTTTGTTGAACACGTGGCAGGCCAACGTGTCGGTCAACACATCACGGGTGCGCTATCACGGATGTGGAAAACGCTTGGCGGGTTTATTCAAACCCAGGGCCTCGTGGCTTTCATCGACGCCGTCTTGATCGGTATCGGCTTGATCATCATGGATGTATCGCTTGCCATCCCACTCGCCGTGCTCACCTTCATCGGCGGATTCATCCCCATCATCGGTGCCTTCATCAGTGGCGCGCTGGCAGTGCTCGTCACGCTCGTGACCAACTCGCCGCAAGACGCCCTCATTGTTCTGCTGATTGTGGTTGGTGTGCAGCAACTTGAAGGTAACGTTTTGTCCCCCATGCTGCAAGGCAAGAGCATGAACCTGCATCCCGCTGTGGTTCTGCTGGCCGTAGCTGGAGGCGGCTCGCTCTTTGGTATCACCGGCGCGTTCCTCGCAGTACCTGCTGCCGCATCGGCCGCTGCGCTGTTGCGCTACCTCGATGAATACCTCGACAAGTATGAGCCGACGTCCAATCGGGAAGACCCCGACGGTTCGGGCGGCGACCCGGCCACAGACACGAGCGTTGAAGGCGCGGTCCAGTCGTTGGAAGGTCCGCAAACCCCCTCAACGTCGGTCTAGTCAAAAACGACGGTCTTGATGCCGTTCAGAAAGACACGGTTCTCGGCGTGAGCCTTGACTGCCGATGCGAGCGCGCGAGCTTCTAGATCCTGTCCGAGGGCAGCAAGTTGAGTCGCGGAGAACCGGTGATCCACACGCCGCAAATCCTGCTCAATGATGGGGCCCTCATCAAGTTCGGCAGTGACGAAGTGAGCAGTTGCACCAATCACCTTCACTCCTCTGTCGTGCGCCTGTTCATACGGTCGCGCGCCTTTGAAACTCGGCAGCAAGGAGTGATGAATGTTGATCGCTCGGCCCTCAAGCGCGCGGCACATGTCATCGGACAGAATCTGCATGTAGCGAGCCAAGATCAACGCTTCCGCGCCCGTTTCTTCCATCAAGTCGAGCACATAGCGTTCTGAGTCCGGCTTAGTTTCAGACGACACGGGCACGTGATGGAACGCAATGCCGTGCCACTCGACTTCTTTGCGCCAGGTCTCATGGTTCGAGACCACTGCAACCACCTCGATCGGGAGCAAACCCTCACGCTGTTGAAATAGCACATGATTGAGCACGTGCCCCTGCTTCGAAACCATAATGACGACCCGCAAGGGCTTCGCCACGTCATGCACGTTCCAGTTCATCTCGAACCCGGCTAGTGGTTCTGCCAGTCGCGTTTTCATTCCGTCGAGACCGATCGAGTTGGCAACAGCAAACCGCACCCGCATGAAGAACTGGCCGGTGTCTTGATCGGCATATTGCTGGCTGTCGTTAATGGAGCAATCATGCTTCGCCAATGCCGACGAAACTGCCGCCACGATTCCCACTCGGTCGGG
Source organism: Aeromicrobium sp. (assembly GCA_008017265.1). Taxonomy (GTDB): domain Bacteria; phylum Actinomycetota; class Actinomycetes; order Propionibacteriales; family Nocardioidaceae; genus Aeromicrobium. The sequence continues at coordinate 30,604 of SSHC01000054.1, read as the reverse complement.
GCAGGAAAGGGTTAGAACGTACTCGGCAGCACTCATGAATTGTGATCGTACTCTTTGATGGGACACAATGGCGCGGTGACTAGGTCAGATGCGAATACATCGTCACGACGCAGGTGGATCGCGCTGGGCGCGTTCTTTCTCGTGCTGGTTGTTGCTGGCGGTCTTGCCTTCGGGTGGAACGCGTGGCGACAAGCGCCCCCAGCCGTCGTTGATCAACCGATCGCGAGCCCGCCAACCGCTACCGCTACTCCGAAAGCCCCCATTGTTGTCATCGTTTCGATTGACGGATTCAACCCGGAAGGGTTGGCCCTTTTGGGGAAAGCAAGCGCTCCCCATCTAACCCAGATTGCGCAGCGCGGGGCGAGCACCATGAATGCCCGAACATCCCGCGACTCAACCAAAACGCTTCCGAATCACACAGGGATGCTCACGGGCCGTGAAATCAACGGCGCTCACGGACACGGAGTCGATTTCAACGACGACAACGGGTCCACCCTGGCCGCCGATACCGGCACGTACGTGCCGGGGATTTTCGACGTAGCGCACGACCGTGGCTTGCGAACCGCATTTTTTGCTGAGAAAGACAAGTTCACCTACCTGCTTCGATCATGGGACTCCGTCCACGGAGCAGCAGATACGACTGGAGACGACAACGGAGCGGACAAGATCGACCACTGGAACATCGCAGACGCTGCCCAGATCGTCTCCGAAGCGACGTCATTGATCGAGGCTCAGCACACTGACGTCATCTTCGTCCATTTGGCGAGCGCCGACCGCGCGGGCCATGCACATGGGTGGTTGAGCGACGCCTATCTCACGGCGCTCGTTTCGGTCGATGACAGTATCGGCGCTATCCGTACTGCCATTGATACTTCCGAACGACCCGCAACCTTGATCGTCACGAGCGATCACGGCGGGCCACACGGAAACACGATACACAGCGACAGCACTCAGTTGGCCAACGTTCGGATTCCGTTCATGGTCTACGGGGATGCGGTGGCCAAACCGGGTGATCTGTACGAACTCAATCCCGCACGCACTAATCCCACTAATCGGCTTGCCGATGGCACTAGGGACCATCCGATCCGCAATATTGACGCCACCAACACTGCCCTCGGAATCTTAGGACTCGTACCCATCAGCGGCGCAGTTTCGACCACATGGCCGCCAATTCAACTTCGATAGGCTCGCGACGTCACGTAAAGAGCCCCCGACAGGAATCGAACCCGCGACATCCTTATTACAAGTAAGGCGCTCTACCGTCTGAGCTACAGGGGCATGGTGTCAATGACACCGGGAACTATCGTAACGGTCGCCCTCGTCGAACGTCACTACGGCTCGGGCACAGGCGAATGCGCAGCAACGGCCACGTGCGTTCCACAGGCGATTGAACTGCCTCGCAGGCCTACCTACATACTTGAACATGTGACGAACGCAACACATCTCCTGGAAGCCACCAGCCACCTGCAAACTCCGTTCGCGCTGATCGATTCGGAAGCCATGTGGCGAAACGCCCAAGATCTCGTGCGGCGCGCCAACGGCGTCCCCATTCGTGTGGCGACGAAGTCCATCCGTGTGCTGTCCATCATCAAGACGGTCTTGACGCTCGATGGCTTTCAGGGGGCCATGTCCTACTCCCTCGCCGAAGCGAATTGGCTCGTCGACAACGGCGTGGATGACGTTCTCGTCGCCTACCCAAGTGTGGACGCTGAGGCCTACCGAGAACTGTTCAAAGACGAGAAACGGCTCAATTCGATCACGGTCATGGTCGATTCCATTGAAGCGCTAGAAGTGATCGATTCCTTGTGCGGATCAGGGCACGCACCGATTCGCATCTGCATCGATGTCGACTCTTCGTTCAAGGTCGGGCCGGCCCACCTCGGCGTTCGCCGCTCCCCCATTCATTCACCTCGACAAGCAAAGAATCTCGCCGCGGCCATCGGCGAACGCCCGGGATTCAAACTCGTCGGACTCATGTTCTATGACGCACAAATCGCGGGCGTACCTGACACAAGCCCTGCCGTGCGCGTCATGAAAAACCGTTCGTCAGCCGAACTTATGCGCCGCCGCCGACGGGTCATCCGGGCAGTGAGCCAACACGCGGATTTGACTCTCATCAATGGGGGCGGCACGGGCAGTCTCGAGACGACTGGAAAAGACAAGAATTTGACGGAGTTGGCCGCCGGGTCTGGTCTCTTCACCCCGACTCTTTTCGACGAATACGATGCGTTCGAACCGAACCCTTCGTCGTTCTTTGCCTTGTCAGTCGTGCGCAAGCCTGCCCCCAACATCGTGACGTGCTTCGCTGGCGGATATATCGCTTCGGGGCCAGCAGGGCAAAACCGCGTGCCGACTCCGGTCTGGCCCGAAGGATTGGAGTACCTTGGCACGGAGGGTGCCGGAGAAGTTCAGTCGCCTCTCAAAGGGAAAGCCGCCGAATCGCTTGCGATCGGCGACCGTGTTTTGTTCCGTCACGCAAAGGCGGGCGAAATGTGCGAACGATTCAATCAAGTTGCCCTCGTAAGTCCAGAAGGCAGCGTCACGATAGTCCCCACGTACCGGGGCGAAGGGAAGAACTTCGGATGAGTACTTGGCAGAACTGGGGTGGCAACGTCACCGCTAACCCCACCATTTTGCGTCCCACCTCGGCGGAGGAAGTTCAAGCCCTCGTCACGAATTCACAACACATTAAGGCGGTCGGCGCGGGTCACTCCTTTACCTCGATCGCAGCAACCGACGGCGTCCTCTTGAAGTTGACGTCTATGAACGCGGTGGTTGAGCACGACGCAGCAACCAATCGCGTGCGAGTCCAAGCGGGCATGAGTCTTAACCAACTCAATCGTGAACTTTTAGCGCGAGGGTTAGCTATGCCGAACCTCGGCGATGTCGATCCCCAGTCAGTCGCCGGCGCAACGTCAACGGGAACTCACGGCACTGGCGCAAAACTGCGCGGAATTGCCGACGCGATCGTGGCACTGCAACTTGTGACTGCCGCAGGAGACATCCTCGAGATCGACGAAAACCATCCCTGGTTCAACGCCGCTCGTGTCGGCCTTGGCGCACTGGGCATCGTCACTGAAATCACGCTCCAGTGCGTGCCTGCCTATCTTCTGCACGCTAACGAACGACCGATGCCACTGCCCGAGGTTCTCGCGAACATGGACAGTCTCGCCGACTCAAACGACCACTTCGAGTTTTTCTGGTTCCCCCATACCGAAAAAGCTCTCATCAAGGAAAACAATCGAGTACCCGAAGGGACGCCACGCAATCCCTTGCCCACATGGCGCTACCGACTCGATGACGAGTTCCTCTCAAATACCTTGTACGAACGCATCCAGCGTCTTTCCGTTCGTGCACCCAAGGCAGTCCCCACGATCAACAAGATTTCCGGATCCCTCTTGGGCGCCCGTCAGTACACCGATCACTCGCATGAAGTTTTCATCTCGCCAAGGCGCGTGCGCTTCTGCGAAGCTGAGTTTGCGCTGCCTCGCGAAGCCGCGCGTGAAGCGATAGGCGAACTGCAAAAATGGATTGCTCGCACTGACGAACGCATTTCCTTCCCCATCGAAGTGCGATTCGCCGCGAGTGACGACATCTGGATGTCTACTGGATACCAACGCGACAACGTCTACATCGCTTTGCACCAGTATCAGCGCAAGGATTTTGCTAAGTACTTCGCCGCCACGCAAGACATTTTCACTGCCCACGAGGGGCGTCCACACTGGGGCAAGATGCACTCGCTCGGCGCAGAGTATTTCGAATCGGTGTACCCGAAGTTCAACGAGTTCGTCGCTATTCGCAATGAACTCGACCCAGAACGCCGGTTTAGCAACGAGTACCTTGACCGGGTCCTCGGATAAGACGCACGCCCCACAAACAGAAGAATCCCCGAGTCGAACTGTTCACGCAATTCGACTCGGGGATTTTCAGTTCACAGCGAAAGTCGTGCCTTGCTGACTTCGTAGAGCGCAATTCCGGCCGCGACGCCAGCGTTGAGGGATTCCAATTCCGAAGCCATCGGGATCGACACGATTTGATCGCACGTTTCGGAGACGAGCCGCGAGAGTCCGCGGCCTTCGCTGCCCACCACGACCACGAGTGGGCCTTGGGCAAGCGTCAATTCGGGCAGCGATACGTCGCCATCAGCGGCCAACCCGACTACCATCAGCCCTGCATCTTGGAATGCCTTGATGGTGCGAGTCAAGTTCGTGACGCGCGCGACTTTGACGCGCGCGGCAGCGCCCGCAGAGGTCTTCCAAGCTGCAGCAGTAACTTGCGCCGCGCGACGTTCTGCAATCACCACTCCGTGAACGCCGAAGCCTGAAGCTGAACGAATAACAGCGCCGAGGTTGCGCGGGTCGGTCACCGAATCGAGAACCACGATGAGCGGTTGCTCGTCTCGCTCCGCTGCCAGATCAAGCAGATCTTGAGGTGTCGCGTAAGAGTACGCCTCGAGTTTTGCCGCGACGCCTTGGTGTACGGCGCCGGCTGTCATGGTGTCGAGTTCTGCTCGTGTCACTTCAATCAACGGACGATTTTGCACGACCGTGAGATCGATGATTTCGCGGACTTTTTGGTCACGCTCGACACCTTCGGCGATATACACAGCGATGAGCGGCACGTTCGCTTGCAGAAGTTCCACGACCGAGTTGCGACCCGCAACCCACTGTGGTCCGTCGTTCTTGCGGTCACGACCACCCTTCGGCCTGGCTTGCTCGCGCTTTTTCGCTGCCTGAGCCATCTTGTGCTTCTTGTGGTAGGGGCGGTCTTCTGCTTTGGGGGTGGGGCCTTTGCCCTCGAGCCCTTTGCGACGGCGCCCGCCCGATCCAGCGGTGGGGTTACCTTTGCCGGACTTCTTAATCGCCCCACGACGTTGGCTATTTCCTGCCATGACTACATTCCCTTCACAGACCAACGCGTGCCCGCGGGCGTGTCTTCTAATTCGACTCCGGCCGCCGACAACTGATCCCTGATGAGATCTGCGGCAGCGAAGTCCTTCTCGGCTTTAGCTTCGGTTCGCCGCGCCACCAACTGGTCAACCAATACGGCAAGTGTCTCATCATTTGCGCTAGCGGCCGATCCTGCCCACGTAACCGGGTCTAAGCCCAGAACATCCAACATGGCTCGCACGTCAGCGAGAAGACTGGCCACGAGCGTCTGATCACCTGCACTGAGCGCTTTGTTCGCTTCGGCCACCGCGTTGTGCAGAACCGCCAACGCAGCGGGTACCGAGAGGTCGTCGTTCATCGCTTCGGCGAATGAGGCCGGGATCGTTCCGAGTTCGCCTGCACCCACGAGTTCGCTCGCCCGCGTCACGAAACCTTCGATCCGGGCGTATGCGGTGGCCGCTTCAGCGAGGGCTTCTTCGCTGAACTCGATGATCGACCGGTAGTGCGCGGCCGCTAGGTAGTAGCGCAACGCGGGAGCCGGCACTCGCTTCACCACTTCGGACACCATGAGCGTGTTCCCAACCGACTTAGCCATTTTGGAGCCGCCGAGGTTGAGCATCGCGTTGTGCATCCAGATCTGAGCGAAGTCTTGACCGGCTGCCCGCGATTGCGCCAGTTCGTTTTCATGGTGCGGGAAACGCAGGTCGAGGCCGCCGCCGTGAATATCAAAACGGTGACCCAAGTATTTGGCGGCCATCGCCGAGCATTCAAGGTGCCAGCCGGGGCGCCCTCGACCCCACGGGGTGGGCCAAGCTGCCGTGTCCGGTTCGCCTTCCTTGTGGCCTTTCCACAGCGCGAAGTCGCGAGGATCGCGTTTCGCTGTGGCGGGGGCGTCAGGTGCGGGAAGCATGTCGTCGATGGACTGATTCGAGAGTTCGCCGTAGTTGGGCCACGAGCGCACATCGAAATACACGTCGCCCGAGCCGTCCTCAGCCGGGTAGGCGTGTCCCCGCTCGATCAGAGTCTCGATCATTTCGATCATTTCGGGCACATGCCCCATGGCGCGCGGTTCGTAGGTGGGCGGACGGCAGCCCAAGACCTCATAGGCCGCATGAAGGGCGCGCTCGTTTCGGTATGCGACCGAGAACCACGGCTCGCCCAGTTCTTCACCCTTCGCGAGGATTTTGTCGTCGATATCAGTGACGTTCGCGATGATCGTGACCTCAAGCCCGTTGTGTTCCAGCCAACGCCGCAAGACATCGAACACCACTTCCTTGCGGATGTGCCCAATGTGCGGGGGGCCCTGCACCGTGAGACCACAGTGATAAATCCCCACTTTGCCTGGATTAATTGGCACAAGCGGCTTGATTTCACGGCTGGCGGAATCGTAAAGTCGAACGGTCACTAGCCAAGCCTAACGGCGCGGACGTAGTAGCGTGCTCACCATGACCTCTATGCGCGTAGGCATTGGCACTGACGTCCACCAACTCGTGGCTGGCCAGGAGTTGTGGTTAGCCGGTTTGCAGTGGGAGTCCGAGCGTGGCTTGGCCGGGCACTCAGATGGCGATTGCGCCGCTCACGCGATGGTTGACGCATTACTCTCGGCGGCTGGCCTCGGCGATATCGGTAGCCACTTTGGGACCGCCGATCCGAAATGGGCCGGAGCAAGCGGAGTGCAGTTCTTGGAGGCTACCGCCCAAATTTTACGTGAGGCTGGCTTCACAATCGGGAACGTTGCCGTGCAGGTGATCGGCAACGAACCCAAAATTGGGTCGCGCCGCGCGGAGGCCGAACGCGCACTAGGCGAAGCGATTGGCGCACCCGTTTCAATTTCGGGCACCACCAGCGACGGGCTCGGGCTCACTGGCCGAGGCGAGGGCATCGCCGCGGTCGCGACCGCATTGGTTTCGGGTTCATAGGTCTGCGCTCAGCGCCGTTTGTATCGAAACCTTCGTATCAAGAACGCAGAAGGGGCCGGCTCCCGAAGGAAACCGGCCCCACCTGACTAAAGCCTTTAGGAAGCAAGAACCTCGTCGAGGCGAATCTCGGCTTTGTCTTCGTTCGTTTTTTCAGCGAGAGCCAACTCGGATACGAGAATCTGGCGCGCTTTCGACAACATGCGCTTTTCGCCGGCCGAAAGACCACGATCGGCATCGCGACGCCACAAGTCACGAACGACTTCAGCAACCTTGAGCACATCGCCCGAATGGAGCTTTTCAAGATTCGCCTTGTAACGACGTGACCAGTTCGTGGGTTCGTCCACATGCTCAGCACGCAACACCCCGAACACCCGCTCAAGTCCTTCTTCGTCGACGACATCGCGCACGCCGACCAAATCGACGTTGTCTGCAGGAACGCGAACAACCAGATCATTTTGCGCGATTATCCGCAGAACCAGATATTCACGGTCTTGACCTTTGATCGTTCGAGTCTCGATTTCTTCGATAACTGCAGCGCCGTGATTCGGGTATACGACAGTTTCACCAACAGTGAAAGTCATGGAGAAAACACCTTTCTTAGGTGACCAGAATAACACGCGCGCCTAGTCCGATACGATGCCGTTGTGAGTAAACGACGTCAACGCATCGCGGCAACCATGATTGCCCTTGCTTCCACCTTCGCCCTTTCAGCCTGCGGAACGAACTTCAACGCACAAACGAACAACTCGTACCAAGCCTCAGTAGGCACCAATGTGCGCGACGGCGCTATCCAAGTTTTTAACGCACTGTTCGTAGCCAACGACAACGGAACAGCCACCTTCTCCGGTGCCCTGCTTGCACCCGGTGAAGACCAAGAGATTGTCTCGGCGACCGTCGATGGCAAGGAAGTCGAACTCGCGGCTCCGATCGAGCTCAAAGCTGACACCTTGCTTACCGTTGGTGCTTTTGGAGAGATCATCGTTGAACTGGACCCGAAGGAGGTCGGCGGCAACGTTGACCTCGTACTGACCGCTGCCAGTGGCGAAAAACTGAAGGTCAGCGCGATTGTTGTCGCTCGAACCGATCGATACAAGAATGTGGCAGAGGCTGCCCCTGGCGCACCAGCAGCCCCCGAGTCAAGCACTGCAGACGAGTCACCAGCCCCCGAAGAAACCGAAGCTACCGAGGCTGCTCACTGACCTCTGAAAATCCCTCTGAAAGTCACTTCACAACACACGAAAGTGGCGCGGTCCTCCAGCAGAGACCGCGCCACTTTTGTTTCCGGAACTACGACATTGAAATCCGTTCTCCGGTGACTTGGTAGATAACGCGCCGAGCCATGTTGACCGCGTGGTCGGCCACCCGCTCGTAGTATCTGCCCAAGAGCGCCAAATCGATTGCTTCTTCAGTTTCGAACTCTTGCGTTGGCGCGAGGATCATGCGGTATAGGTCCTTGTGCAACGCATCCATCTCGTCGTCGATCTGTTCCAATTCAACTGCGGCCTGCACGTCTTGGTTTGCGATGAGTCGCGCTGTGTGTTTGATCATCGTGTCGGCAATGGCGGACATCTTTCGGATCATTGGCTCTGCCGATGCTGGCACGGCCGGAATCGGCATCCGTCGACGCGCAACCTTCGCGATGTGTACCGCGTGGTCACCCATCCGCTGCAGGTCGGCAATGATCCGCATACTCGCCACGAGTTGACGCAAATCTGAAGCAACCGGCTGCTGCGTAGCGAGCAGAACCAGCGCTCGCTCTTCAATGTCATCGAGGCGGTCGGCAATGGCTTGCTCTCGCGAAATGACGGCTTCTGCCCGACTCAAGTCGATCGACAAGAGCGCTTCCGTTGCGTCGGCAACAACGCCACGCAAGTCCTCGGTCACGTCGACGAGTTGGCTTCGAATGAGGTCTAGTTGTTCATAGAACTGATCACGCATGTTTCGAACCTTAAAGGCCCCAGATTAACGGCCCCCGACAATGAGTGAACGCAAGGTGAACGCAACATGAAAACTGTTTCGAGTGCGTCTGGTGCTTTCCGAATTCGCGAAAGGGCGGCTAGTCTGGGCTCGTGACGCTACCTGCCGAACTGGCTCTCATCTTTGGCATAGTGCTCGGTGCAGCGGTCACTTTCATGTGGCGATTTTCGGAACGTCAGCTCACGAATCAGATACCAACGCCTGAACCTAGCGTCAGTCCGGACACCTCGGCGGTTTTAACGGCATTGCGTTCCTCTGCTGTGCTCCTCTTGCCAGATTCGACGGTCGTGCAGGCATCAGCACCCGCCCACGAAATGGGTCTCATCGACGGAGACCGGTTGCGGAGTTTGGATCTTGCGGAGCTAGTTGCCGCAGTCCAGCGCGATGGCATGATCCGCGAATCGTCGTTCACGATTGAGCGCCCACGACGCGCGCCCGCCCATGTCTTCGCCAGAGTCGCCCCGTTGTCGTCAGGGCTGCTGCTCGTCCTCGTGGAAGACAAGACGCGCGAACACCAAGTCGAAGCACTGCGGCGCGATTTTGTCGCCAACGCGAGCCACGAATTGAAAACACCGATCGGTGCGATTCAGCTGCTCGCCGAAGCAGTCGGTGAAGCACGCAACGATCCCGAAGCAGTTGAACGATTCGCCGAACGCATGAAAGGCGAAAGCGAACGACTCACGCGACTCGTGCAACAGATCATTGATTTGTCGCGCATCCAGGACGACGAGTTCAGCATCGAACGGTCTGCCGTGCCGCTTCGTGCTATTGCCGACGAAGCCATCGAGGCATCCACGGTTGATGCCATCGCCAAACACACGCGCATCGAACTCGACGTCGACGAGTCTGCGGGCGAGCTCAGCGTTTGGGGAAACCGTCAACAGTTGCTTTCTGCGGTGAGCAACCTCGTTGAGAATGCCGTCACCTACAGCAGCGAATCAGGGACTGTCATGGTGCGGATTCTGCGTGACGCCGATGAGGTGGTCTTGTCTGTGAGCGACAGCGGTATCGGCATCACGCCCGATGATCACGATCGAATTTTCGAACGGTTTTATCGCGTTGATCCAGCTCGCGCTCGCTCCACGGGCGGCACGGGGTTGGGCTTATCAATCGTCAAACATGTCGTTGCTAGTCATGGCGGCGACGTCAGCCTGTGGAGCGAACTAGGTGTTGGTTCGACGTTCACACTCACGTTCCCTGCCTGGGATTCAGATGAAGGAGATCACGGTGATCCGGATCCTGTTAGTTGAAGACGAGCCAAGTTACAGCGATGCGCTCGCCTACGTTCTTGAGAAGGAAGGCTTTGACGTCACCATTGCTGACACTGGACCGCGCGCACTTGAACTGTTCGACCGTCAAGGTGCCGATATCGTCTTGTTGGACCTCATGCTCCCGGGTATCTCCGGAGTCGAAGTGTGTCGAACAATTCGCCAAACTTCGAATGTGCCGATCATTATGGTCAGCGCCAAAGACACCGAAGTAGATAAGGTCGTTGGCCTCGAATTGGGCGCTGACGACTACATTACGAAGCCATACTCGCCACGCGAACTTATTGCCCGGATCCGCGCAGTCTTGCGCCGCGGGCTGGGCGAAGTCGTGGACGACGGGTCGGTAGTCGAAGCGTCGGGAATCCGCATGGACGTTGATCGCCACTTGGTGACGTTCAATGGCATCGAAATCCAACTCCCGCTCAAAGAATTCGAACTTCTCGAGTTCTTCCTTCGCAATCCGGGCCGCGCACTTACACGTGAACAACTCATCGACCGCGTGTGGGGTTCGGACTACGTCGGCGACACCAAGACGCTTGATGTTCACATCAAACGCCTACGCGCCAAACTCGAAACAGACCCTGCTCAACCGAAGCTGCTGACCACGATCCGGGGGCTCGGCTACAAGTTCGGCTAGGGCAGGCGGCGTCCGTCAGCGGCCTTGGTTCGCGACTGCCGCGATTGCCGCTGCGGCCGCATCGGCGTCAAGGTATTGCCCGCCGGGCACCGTCGGGCGTAAGTTCTCGTCAAGTTCGTAGACGAGTGGAATTCCCGTAGGAATGTTTACCCCTACGATCGTGTCTTCATCGATACCGTCCAAGTGCTTGACGAGTGCGCGCAAGGAGTTGCCGTGCGCCGTGACAAGAACCGTTTTTCCGGCCCGCAAGTCAGGCACGATCTGGTCGTACCAGTACGGGAGCATCCGGTCGAGCACGTCAGAGAGGCACTCAGTGCGTGGCAAGAGTTCGTCTGGGAGGTCGGCGTAACGCGCATCGTTCGCTTGGCTAAATTCACTGTCATCGGGCAGCGCCGGCGGAGGAACCGCATACGAACGGCGCCAAGTCATGAATTGTTCTTCGCCGAACTCGTCGAGCGTCGCTTTCTTGTCTTTGCCTTGCAGTGCGCCATAGTGGCGTTCGTTGAGACGCCACGAACGCTTCACCGGAATCCAGTGGCGGTCTACGCCGTCCAAAACTATTTGTGCCGTCCGAATCGCGCGACGCAAGAGAGATGTGTGGAGGACATCTGGGTAGATTCCCGCTTCCTTCAACAACTCTGGGGCCCGGTTCGCCTCCTCGATGCCTTGTTCGTTGAGGTCAACGTCAACCCAACCGGTGAAGAGGTTGCGTGCGTTCCATTCGCTGTGGCCGTGGCGCAGGAGTACGAGTGTGCTCATAGGGTCAGCCTAGACTGCCGAGCGGGCGTGAGGTGCCCAAGGTGAGCGAGATCTCGATTGCGACAAACCCGACACGCTCACGCAGGGTGCGTGTTGTCGATGAGTTGCGCAATGAGCACAGCCATTGAGTGTTTGAAGGAATCGAGCGAAGACATGTCGCCCACCCCGACAGCAGTCGTGACTTTCAGACTCAAAGCCGAAACGATGACGTCGATGAACGATCGGAACTGAGCTTGGTCCACATTCGGTAGATCTTTGTTCCAACCAGATTCCACCACAAGGTCGACGAACTTGTTCATGAGTTCTAGACGAAGGGCGATAGCGTCAGGACCTGCCGAAAACACTTCGACGAGAAAAACTTTGGCGTATTCGGCGAAGATTGAAATGCTCTCGAGATACCGCTCAACTAAGAGATTCATCCTCGCCTGGGCATCAATGCCATCTACGTCACTGATCGCGACAATCGCGGATTCCAAGGTACCGATCATCATCTGCGAAGCGATCTTGTTCGCTTCGATAAAACACGTGAGTTTGTCTTCGAACAATTGATAGAAAGTCGCCCTCGAAACTCCCGCGCCCGAAACAATGTCGGCGATCGTGGTCGCGTTGTAACCCTTTTGGGCAACTACCTCAACCATCGCGAACATGAGTCGCTCACGTTGCGATCCCTCTACTTGCGCACGAGTCAAACTGTGCGGCCCGCGAGGCAGCTCGGATGCCCACGATGTTGATTCAACTGACACCTGAGCGAGTCTAGCGATATCTCACCGTTTTCAAAAAATGTGATGTGAATCTCTCGATTGATTGATAAACTAATGCGTACATTACTCGGGTTGAGTCGTTTTGCGATCCACATCAATCGAGGACTCCCATGAAGAGTATCCAGCACAAAAACTTCGACATGTCGTATCTCGACGAAGGTTCCGGGCCAACGATTTTGATGCTTCACAACGGTGGAACATCTTCGACCATTTGGCGAAATCAAATCGAATCCCTCAGCACCACTCACCGAGTCGTGGCTGTCGATTTGCCGGGTTTTGGTACCTCTGGGCGCGGGCCACGCCCTGCGACACTTGATGATCTCGTTGACATCACGGCGGCCTTACTCACCTCACTCGACGTCGGGCCTGTACTGGTTGTCGGCAATTGCATGGGAACGAATATCGCCGTTCAACTTTCGCGCAGGCACCCCGAACTCGTCCAAGGCATCATCGCGATCAATCCGCTCACCGAAGTCAGTTTCAGCGGCGGCCACATCGGGTTCCTGCACACCATGAAGCGATCCTTTTCGCTCGGCACACGTGCACTGCGTTCGCTCTCCCGCCACATCCGCACCCCGCGGTTCTTCACACCCATCGTGCTCCGGTTCCAACTCGGCCCCAAAGGCATCGCAAAGAACCTCCATCACGATCCCGAACTCGTGGCTTGCCAACTGCGCGCTGATCAACTTCCCGCGCTCATCGACGTGCTCGACGACATGGGCTCCTACGGGCAGATCGATAGTTCACGCACCAAGAACCTCGTGCCCACCTGGATTGTGTGGGGCGATAAAAATCTCGTGCTGTCGCGCAATGATTCGTCCCACTTACGCACCCAACTCAACGCAGAACGCCTCGAAGTGATTCCTGGCTGCGGGCACTTGCCGATGTTGGAAGATCCCGAAACCATCACCTCGCTCATTCTCGATCTGGAAGCTCATATTTCCGCCGCTGACAAGAAAGCCGTCTCATGACAAACCCACTCGACACGATCATCGACCTTCCCGACAAGATTCGGGCCATCGCCGAAGAAGACCCGAACCGGGCCGCGCTCATCCACATCAAGTCAACTCCGTGGGGATCAACGAAAAACGAGATCACGACGTTCAAGGAATTGAGCGACCGCGCCGAGCGGCTCGCAGTTGGCCTGCGGGAGTACGGGATCGAACGCGGCACCTTGTGCTCGTTTATGGTTCCACCCGGTGAAGATGCACTCGTCCTGTCACTTGCCCTGTGGCGAATCGGCGCAATCATGGTTGGCGTCGAACCGCACAGCCATGGGCTAACCAAGATCGACGCCTGCCTGCGCCGAGTTGGGCCCGACGTATTCTTTGGCACCCCCGAGGCTTTCCTCGCACAGCGAGTCTTTGGCTGGGGGAAAGACTCCATCACGCGCAAGATCTTGGTTGGCCCAAAGTCCGCGCCCGGTTTCACAACCTTGCGTTCGCTCGAGCGCCCTGTCCCCCAGGCACCCGAAAAGCTCGACGTTAAGCCCACTGACATCGCGGTCATCGCATTCACAACCGGCAGCACCGGCACACCCAAGCCGACCGTCATGACTCAACGCAATCTCTCCCAAGTCATCGCTGGCGTGCAAGCGCAATGGCAACTCGATTCCCACGGCGACATTCTCGACATGCCAACGTTCCCCATTTTTTGGATCATCGGCCTGGCACACGGCGGGACCGTCGTGGTGCCGCCGATGAACTTCGCCACGAAAGGCCCTGGCGACGCAAACCCCGGCAAGCTCGTCAAGGTGATCAACGACAACGGTGTGAAGTCGATGTTTGCGTCTCCCGCGCTGCTCGTGAACTTGACGAACTATTGCAACCCTCGCGGTATCACTTTGCCTTCGTTCAAACGCATCGTTTCTGGCGGGGCAGAAATTCAAGGACCGCTTTACGAAGCTGTCAAGAAGATGATCCCCAACGGGGAGTTGTATTCAAACTACGGCGCGACCGAGGCTCTGCCGGTTGCCGAAATCGACGGCACAACTGTTGTGAACGAGACGTGGCCTCAAAGCGAAACAGGCCGGGGCGTGTGCGTTGGTAATGCGCTGGCGGGCGTGGAAGTGAAGATCGTCGAAATAACCGACGGCCCCATCGATTCACTCGAGTCGGTGTCTGAATGCGGCCCGAATGAAGTCGGCGAAGTGATTGTGCGTGGCCCGCACGTGAGCGACCACTACTACCAGTCCGAGAAAGACATGCTCGAGAACAAGATCTTGGGCGAGGAATTGCATTGGCATCGCCTCGGCGACACGGGTTTTCTCGACGAATCAAACCGCTTGTGGGTGTGCGGTCGGGTTTCGCATCGGGTGGTGACAACAGACAAGACCTACTTTGCGCTTCAGTGCGAACCCATCTTCAACACCATTCAACACGTTCATCGCAGTGCCCTGATCGCCTTGACACAAGCCGATGGGAGCAAGAAGCCCGCCATGTGCATTGAACTCGTTCCGGGCTCGCACGAAAGCAAGGATGCGCTTCGCGCGAAACTGAAAGATGTTGCTTCACAATTCGAGGCAACGAGTGGAATCGAAGACTTTGTCTTTATCAAGAAGTTGCCCGTCGATCGTCGGCACAACGCCAAGATCGATCGCCCCGCACTTTCACGCCAGGCGAGCGCAGGGACGATTCATTAACGTGCGTCACGAATCGATGCGAGTGCGCGCACGTACTGATCTTGGGACTGCAATCCGACGATCGTGTAGACCGCGTCGACCACGATGAAGGGAGTCGCCGAAGCGTTGAGTGATGCGGCGGTTTCACGCTGTTGAATAACTTCGCCGAGGAACTGACCTTCAGCGAGCACTTCTTCAGCGATTG
The DNA here is from genome assembly GCA_008017265.1 of Aeromicrobium sp. GTDB lineage: Bacteria > Actinomycetota > Actinomycetes > Propionibacteriales > Nocardioidaceae > Aeromicrobium. Next base: position 15,569 of record SSHC01000054.1, on the reverse strand, counting down.
CCAAGTCCAACCCGGCGAGCGCAGCCCGTCCAGCGAGCACAATGGGGTCGGCTATATCTGCGCCTTCGAGGAAGTGCGCTCGCCACACCTGATGCACGAAATCACGCTGGGCCTGTGCGCTCACGGCACCCGCCCACACGGCCAACCGCCAGGCATCAGTGGAATCGGCAGGCACGATGTCATCAATGTTGAGGTCAATACCGGAGACTCGGGCAGAGCTGATCGCCTCTTCGGGATCGAGGGCGCCGGTCGGCTCGATGGCTCGATAATGAATGTTTACTTGTTCGCCGGTGAGAATCGAGTGCAGCGCCGCGGCTCGTTCGAATCGGACAGCACCAAGGTAGGACTCCACATCAGTCAAGTCCGCGAAAACCAAGGCCTCCATTACTACTCCTTCGAACGCAGGTGGCGGAACGCTTCAAGGTTGGCTGTTGACTCACCACGAGACTCGCGCCACTGCCATTCCTTCCGTATGGACGTAGCGAATCCCAAATCGAGAATCATGTTGAACGATTCGTCGGCATACTGCAGGACCGAGCCCAAGACACGATCCATTTCACTGACCGTGACAGCTTCGAGTGGGAGTTTCCCGTCTAGGTAAATATCTCCAGCGGCATCGACGGCAAAAGATACGACATACATCTTGAGGTTCTTCTCAAGCATCCACCGGTAGACAGCTTCGTGGTTTTCGTCGGGGTTCCTAGCAACAAACGCTTGAATTGAGAGCGCGTGACGGCCAACCGTCAATCGGCAGGTGGTCTTGAGTTTGCGTACTCCCGGAAGTTCGATCTCAAACGTGTCAGCACCATGTTGAACATAATCCAACTCGGCAGCACGCAGCGCCTCGACGATGTTGTCGTGAACTGTCATGTGAACTCCCAGAGCGCTTCTTCATACACCTCAATCGTTTTGGCTGCCGTCGTATTCCATCCGAACCCTGATGCGAAGTCCACGGCTTTCGCGCTCGCCGCCGACCGTACGTGTGGATTCGTCAGATAGGGGCGGATCGCTTGAGCGAACGCGGCAGGATCGTGACCGGCAACGAGAGTGCCCGTAACCCCATCAACGACCGCCGTGCCAAGGCCGCCAACGTGCGCCGCGACGACTGGGGTTCCACAGGCTTGCGCCTCGAGTGCCACGAGCCCAAACGACTCATTGTATGAAGGCACGCACACGACCGCGGCCCGCGAATACCATTCGGCTAGTTCGCTTTGGCTGACTGCGGGATGGAAATCTACTCGATCAGCGATATCCAAATCACGAGCCAAATCGCTTAGCGCGTCCGGGTGGTCGACACCTGTGCCCGACACTCCCCCCACAATCGCGACACGGTGGTCAACGTCTGGCAAGAGAGCCGACGCCTTGAGTATGAGATCGGGTGCCTTGAGAGGCTGGATACGCCCCGCGAAGAGGATGAGCGGCGGTTCTTGAGGGGTGGCACGAGGACGGAACACTGACAAATCGACTCCGGGATGCACAACCCGCACCTTGTCGCGATCTGCTGAATAAAGGTCGATGAGTTCGTGGCGTTCCTCGTCAGTATTGGCGATAAGCCGGTCGGCGAGCCGCACGATTTCCTCTTCTCCGCGCTCACGCCCTCGCGGTTCAGGCTCATCGCCTTCGGCGAGTGCCGCATTCTTGACTTTCGCCATCGTGTGCATGGTGTGCACCAACGGCACGTTCCATCGGTCTCGGAGCACCGTCCCGACCTGGCCAGACAGCCAGTAGTGAGAGTGAATCAGATCAAAATATCCGGGCTCGTGTTGGGCTTCAACCCGCAAAACGTCACGCACAAAGGAACACATTTGGGTGGGCAGTTCGTTCTTGTTGAGTCCCTCGAACGGCCCGGCCGCCACATTGTGCACTCGAATCCCGGGCTCGACATCAATCACGAGGGGCTGGTGCCGAGATGTGGCGCGAGTAAACATGTCGACCTCGAACCCAGAGCGAGCCAGCTTGCGCGAAAGCTCGAGAACATAAACGTTCATCCCGCCAGCATCGCCCGATCCGGGCTGTTCCAGAGGCGACGTGTGCGCCGACAGCATCGCCACGCGTCGCGGTTTGGCCTCAACCATGTTGTCTATTCTGGCACGCTTGTCCTATGAAGAACGCAGTCGTAACGGGCGCAAGCAGCGGAATTGGAGCGGCCACCGCTCGCGAGTTGGCCACCCATGGATTCCATGTCTACTGTCTGGCTCGCCGATTTGACCGAATCACAACGCTCGCCGATGAGATTGGCGGGACCGCGATTGTCTGTGACATCACCGATCCCCAATCGGTTTCGTCAGCTGCGGCGCAGGTCAGCGGAACGCTCGACGTGCTCGTCAACAATGCTGGCGGAGCATTCGACCTTGACCATGTTGTCGATGCTGATCTCGAACAGTGGCGTCGCATGTATGACGTCAATGTGCTTGGCACGGTTTCAGTCACGCAAGCGTTCGCGCCTGCCTTGATTGCCGCAACTGCAGGAACCATCATCAACGTAGGCTCGACCGCCGGCCACTCAACGTACGAGGGCGGTGGCGGGTACACGGCTGCTAAGCACGCGCTCAAAGCCATCACCGAGACGCTGCGCCTCGAACTGAACGGGACACCTGTTCGGATTACCGAGATCGCCCCGGGCATGGTCCACACCGAAGAGTTCTCACTCAACCGCTTCGCCGGCGATCACGAACGCGCCGAGGCCGTGTATGCGGGCGTCGCGCAACCTTTAACCTCCGAAGATATCGCGCAAGCCATTGCTTGGGTTGCAACGCGACCCAGCCATGTCGACATCGATTTGATGGTGATTCGTCCTGTGGCGCAAGCAACTAATTGGAAAGTTGCTCGCGACACCTGACCGTCACCTGACCGTCACGTGTGCAGACTTCGCTCGTCAGTGAATAACGACGGGCGTCGTGTTCTCAGTCTCATCCGCGCTGCGCTTCTTCGGGAGCAAGAGGCTTGCCAAAAACGCAACGCCACACATGATGCACGAAATGAAGAATGCCGCCGCGAACGATGCGGTCAAGTCATCGAGCACAACCGACTGGAACGATTCGCCGTACTGAGCGATGATGGCCAGCACATCCGCTGGCGGTTGCGTACCTGCCATCTGCGCGTGGCTCATGGCTTCTGCTGCTGCGAGCGCTTTGGAACCTTCACGATTCTGAACCAAAACGACGGAGATAGTCGCTACACCCATCGAGGAGGCGATCTGTTGCGTGATGTTGAGCAGCGTTGAGCCACGAGCGATTTCATGGGGGCGGAGCGTCCGCAGCGCCGACGACATAATCGGCATCATCGTCAGACCCATACCCAGACCCAAGATGAATAGGTTGATCATCAAGTGGGTATTGCTCGTATCAGCATCGATCTTCGTGAGGGCGAACATGCCCCCCGTGATGACCGCGATACCGAACGGCACGATTCGGCCCACCGGGAAACGGTCGGCCAAAATTCCGGCGAGCGGCATCGTGAGCATGGCGCCAAGACCTTGCGGGGCCATCAGGAGTCCCGCGCCAAGCGCGGTTTCGCCGCCCACTTGCTGCAGGTACGTCGGCACAAGGAACAAGCCGCCGAAGAACGCACTAGCGAAAAGGAACATCGTCAGGATGGAAATCGTCAAGTTGAAGTTCTTGAACAATCGCAAGTCCAAAAGAGGATGCGCGGGTTTGAAGCTATAGACGACGAAGGCTGCGATGAGCAGCGCACCACCCAACATCGTGCCCCACACCTTGACGTGATCCATCCCGCCAACTTCGGGAATTGACGACACACCGTACAAGAAGAGGGCAAGACCTGGAGACATCATCAGCATGCCGACAAAGTCGAACGTCTCGCTGGGGTGAGCTTCGTCTTTGGGCAGAGCGAGCGCCGCATAAATCAATGCACCAATTCCGAGAGGCAAATTGATCAAGAAGATCCAATGCCATGTGGCCACTTCAATCAGCCAGCCACCCAAGATCGGCCCTGCGATCGGACCGAGCAACATCGGAATACCCAAAATCGCCATAAGTCGGCCCATGCGTTTTGGACCCGCGGCCCGAGTCATAATCGTCATGCCCAAAGGCATCAACATGCCGCCACCGAGACCTTGAACGACACGGAAAGCAATGAGGCTCTCGATACTCCATGCCATGGCACACAAGACTGAACCAGCCGTGAAGAGTGCCAACGCCAGCATGTAAAGGCGCTTGGTGCCGAACCGATCAGCCGCCCAACCCGTCATTGGGATGACGGCCGCAAGCGCCAAGGTGTAGGCCGTCACGACCCACGCGACGGTCGAAATCTTGTCGACTTCAAACTCCGTGAGGAACGTCGGAATTGCGACGTTGACGACGGTGATGTCCAAGATCGACATGATGGAACCCATCACGACAACGCCCGCCACAATCAGGACACTGGCATCGATCTTTTCATCGACCTCGCCCGTGCTGCTGGCAGCATGACTACGACTCATGTTCCACTTCTCTCACTTGAACACCGACGGCAGAGCGGGGCCATGAACTCAAAGGAGATTCAGCCGAGCCAACTGCACGGCGCGCGCCTAAGAATGAGGGGGCCGAGAGGTGCCCTCAGGCGCACACGAAATTTCACTGTACTCCTCCGAAACAAATCTTCAAATTCGCCCCGTCGCCTCAATGGGTATTCCGATTTCGGGGATCAGGGGCCGTGCCGTAAAATGGATAGAGTGCCGATTCGCTCTGACATTCGAAATGTCGCCATTGTTGCCCACGTAGACCACGGTAAGACCACGTTGGTTGATGCCATGTTGAAACAGCAGGGCTCGTTCAACGAACACCACGAGATGGCCGAACGGGTCATGGACTCTGGCGATCTTGAACGTGAAAAGGGGATCACGATCCTCGCCAAGAACACCGCTGTCCGTTACACCGGTCCCGGTGCTGAAGATGGCATCACGATCAACATCATCGATACCCCTGGACACGCCGACTTCGGCGGCGAGGTTGAGCGCGGCCTGTCGATGGTTGACGCTGTCGTCTTGCTTGTCGATGCTTCCGAAGGCCCTTTGCCTCAAACTCGTTTCGTTTTGCGCAAGGCGCTTGAGGCAAAAATGCCTGTGATTTTGGTGGTCAACAAGGTGGACCGCGCCGACGCTCGCATTGCCGAGGTCGTTGAAGAGGCCTATGACTTGTTCATGGACTTGCTCCCCGAAGACGCGTCTGAAGACGCTCTCGATTTCCCAGTGGTTTACGCCTCAGCCCGTGCCGGCCGCGCGTCGCTCACGGCTCCTGAAAACGCGACCCTTCCCGACGAAGAGTCGCTGCTTCCGTTGTTCCAAACGATTCTTGAACACGTCCCAGCGCCTGAATACACCGAAGGCGCTCCGCTTCAGGCTCACGTCACGAACCTCGACTCGTCCCCGTTCTTGGGGCGTCTGGCGTTGGTTCGCATCAAGGAAGGCGTGCTCAAGAAGGGACAGCAAGTTGCGTGGATGCGTGCCGATGGCACGACCAAGCAGGTGAAGATCTCTGAACTCTTGATCACTGAAGCGCTCACTCGTGTGCCCGGTGAATCTGCTGGCCCGGGCGACATTGTGGCAATCGCTGGTATTCCCGACATCATGATTGGTGAGACGCTCGCAGACGTCGACAACCCCGTTGCACTGCCGTTGATCACGGTGGATGAACCTGCGATCTCGATGACCATCGGAACGAATACCTCGCCGCTGGCAGGGCGCGAAAAGGGTACGAAGGTCACCGCGCGCCTTGTTAAGGATCGTCTCGATTCTGAACTCGTCGGCAACGTGTCGCTGCGCGTTCTGCCCACAGACCGCCCCGACGCCTGGGAAGTTCAAGGCCGAGGCGAACTCGCTCTTGCGATTCTTGTTGAACAAATGCGCCGCGAAGGCTTCGAACTCACGGTTGGCAAGCCACAAGTAGTAACGCGCCTGGTCGATGGCAAAGTCCATGAACCCTACGAACGGCTCACAATCGATGCGCCCGAGGAATACCTCGGCACGATCACGCAACTTTTGGCTACTCGCAAGGGCCAAGTACAGCAGATGATCAACCACGGAACGGGTTGGATTCGATTCGAATACATCGTTCCGGCTCGTGGACTCATTGGTTTCCGTACTGAGTTCCTGACTGATACGCGAGGCACGGGCATCGCGAACCATGTTTTTGAGGGCTACGACTCGTGGGCGGGCGAAATCAACACGCGCCCATCAGGATCGCTCGTGGCAGACCGCGCTGGCGCGGCCACGTCATATGCGATGACGAACCTCCAAGAACGCGGCACGCTCTTCATCGACCCCACGACCGAGGTCTACGAAGGAATGATTGTCGGCGAAAACTCTCGTGACGAAGACATGGATGTCAACATCACAAAAGAGAAGAAGCAGTCGAACGTTCGATCATCGTCGGCCGACAACTTCGAGAAGTTGATTCCGCCGAAGAAGCTCTCCCTTGAGCAGTCGTTGGAGTTCTGTCGCGAAGACGAGTGCGTCGAGATCACCCCGACCGCTGTTCGTATTCGCAAGGTCGTCTTGGATGCGGGCGAACGCTCGCGTACGGCTCGCGCACGCCAGCGCGGCTAAAGCCGCTAGGGTCATCAGAGTTCAGCCCTCACAAAAGAACCCCGCTCCTCATAGAGGGCGGGGTTCTTTGTTGCCGTTTCAGCAAATCAGGTTCGGAGAATTTTCTCTAGCGGTTTGCCTTTGGCCAACTCGTCGATGAGTTTGTCGAGGTATCTGATGTCGCGCATGTGTGGGTCGTCGATGTTCTCGACTCGCACTCCGCAGACAACACCAGTGATCAGGTGCGCGTTCGGATTCATCGTCGCCGAGTTCAAGAAATCAAGAATCGTGGTTTCGGCGTCGAGATGTTCGCGAAGCTGAGCGGGCGAATACCCCAAGAGCCACTCTATGACGGTGTCGACTTCTGCTTGGGTACGGCCCTTCTTGACTGCTTTTGCAACGTAATGCGGATACACCGAAGCGAAACTCACGGAAAAAATTCGATGCATTGTGCAATTCTAGGCCGAACGCGAAGCTTTGATCTCAGGGAAAGTTCTCAAGAATGACAGAGGGTGGACGTTCCGCAGAACGCCCACCCTCGTTGAGTGTCAGTTAACTCAGTCTTGCTTGGCAGCAGGTGCAGCCTTCTTAGCAGGTGCAGCCTTGGCAGGAGCCTTCTTAGCCGGAGCAGCCTTCTTCGCAGCAGGCGCGGCCTTCTTAGCCGGAGCAGCCTTCTTAGCAGGTGCAGCCTTCTTCGCAGCAGGCGCGGCCTTCTTAGCCGGTGCAGCCTTCTTCGCAGCAGGCGCGGCCTTCTTCGCTGGAGCAGCCTTCTTCGCAGCAGCCTTGGCGGGAGCCTTCTTCGCCGGAGCAGCCTTCTTGGCAGCAGGTGCAGCCTTCTTAGCCGGAGCAGCCTTCTTCTCTTCTGCCTTCGCAGGAGCAGTCGCCTTGCGGATCTTGGCCGAGGAAGCGAACGAAGCCGCAGCGCCTTCAACGTTTCCAACGACTCCAGCAGCCTTCTCACGAATCTGCTTCGCCTTGTCAGCAAGGTCTTCGACAAGTCCCTCAGCGGCGTCTTCGAGATCGTCGACGATGTCTTCGGCCTTGTCGCGGAATTCGTCAACGGCGCTCTTCAAATCGTCAACGGTAAGGTCGTCAACCTTGCCGCGCAGTGAGGAAACGAATTCTTCTGCACCCTTGTTGAACTCATCGATCGAGGTCTTGACGTCGTCAAGTTTGAAGCCCTTGGCCTTGCTGATGACATCGTCGCTCAACTTGGCAACTTCGGTGTACGCGGCGGCAGCCTGTCCGAAGGCGCTCTGTGCGAGGCTTTCTGCCTTCTTCTGAAGATCTGAAATTTCCAGACCCTTGACCGTGTTAGGCAGTGCCTTGATGTCGTCAAGAAGTGACTTGAGTTGGGCGTTGATGCTTCCGGTGATGCTCATTCTTCCTCCTGGTTAGCAATAAAAGACCGGTAAATGTCACGAAGGGCGTTCTTTTGCCGCTGCGTGAGTATCGGGTCGAGATCGATTGCGTCCTCGACCATGCGCTGTCCTGAACTTTCTGCATCCAAGATCCCCGCGCGCACATATAACGATTCAGCCGAGATCCGAAGCGCCTTAGCGATCTGCTGAAGTACTTCTGCAGACGGCTTGCGCAGTCCCCGTTCGATTTGGCTGAGATAGGGATTCGAGACATCCGCGAGCTCTGCCAATTGCCGGATCGACATTTGTGCTTGGGTGCGTTGCTCGCGCAGATACTCGCCAAGGTTTCCCACAGCGCCCTGAACGTTCAACTTACCCATATCTCTATTGTGCTAACAAAAGTTTGCAAATGCAAGCTGGAGTGACGTAGTCAACACGGGCCATTGGCGCGACACGCCAATATCCAATACCCTCGTTGGGACTGGTGGAGTGCTATCGCGCTCCTTCCCCGACCAGAAAGTTTGTGACATGCGTTCGAGATTCGCTCGATTTTTGCTGGCATTCGCGACGGCCCTATCGCTCGCGGCCGGCTTAACTCTTGCCTCAGTTCCTGCATACGCGAAAGGGAAGAAGCCCGGTTCGTTTAAGGTGGCAGCTGTCTTCGCAGGAACCACGACCGCAGCGATCAGCTGGGGCAAATCAAGCCGAGCAACCGGCTATCGTGTCTGCTTGCTTGAAAGCTCCGGCGCGAAAAAATGCGCCTACGCTAGCGGTCTCACCAAGACACGGACGCTCACTTTCCGCGGACTCAAACCAACCGGCGGCACTGATTACTACGCGCGCGTTGAAGCCGTGAACCGTTCCGGCAAGCGCTATACGGCAAAGAAAGCATTCGACCTCAAGGTTCCGGCTCCACAAAATCTGGCTGCTTCGGGAAACAAAACCGACCGCTTCTCGCTGGCGTGGTCTCCGGCACTTAATGCAGGCGACTACGAGGTCCAGGTCGCCGAAAACACCGCGTTCAGCACTGGCTTGAAGTCCATCACCACGAAATCGACGACGGCCGAGTTTTCCGGGCTGAAACCAAATCGCACCTATTACGCCCGAGTTCAAGGGCGAAACGGGAGCCTCAAGGGCGTCTGGAGCGCGACGCGCACGACCTCGACGATTCCTCTCCAGACTGCTGCTAAACCCGAAGCGCCGATCCATACAGGCGGGCTCGGACATTTCCTCACCTTTGAGTGGGCTCCAGTCAAGAACGCGACGAAGTACGACGTTCAGATTTCGCCCGTCCAAGACTTTAGTTCGCGCGTCAGTACCGTCCCGACCACCAAGACAGAGATTACGCTCGACGGGCTCAACGGAGGCAGCGTTTACTACACCCGCATCCGCGCCCTCGCTGGCACGAACCCCAGCGCTTGGGGCCCTGTCACTACGGTGAAACTGGCACAGCCTGAGGTGAATGTCAGCATCGTGACCTACAACGTCTGTGGTCAAGATAAGTGTCGTAGCGGTGCAAGCGCGACCTTCAAGGCAAACGTTCCGGCGTGGTCAGCACGCAAGCAGTTCGCCGCCGACCTTGTCTCCGCCGCTGACCCCGACATCATCGCAACCCAAGAGTCGCACGACAAAGACACCCGCTTCCAAACTGAATTCCCCGGTTACACGGTTGGCTCCTACAAGAGCGCCAAGTCCCTGTACTTCCGCGCCAGCAAGTTCACCTCGGCTGGTGGCGGGTGGATCACCCTCGACTCACCAGGCAAGAAATATGCCGTGTGGGAGAAACTCCGCGACCGTTCCACCGGCGCAACTTTTTACGCCGTGAACGCCCACCTCACCTCGGGTAAGGGCGCTGCAAACGATCGCCAACGCGCGCTAGAGATGAGCCGCCTTTACGCCGCAATCGACAGCGAGAATGTTTACGACCTGCCTATCGTGTGGGCTGGAGACTGGAATTCGAACGCCGATAACGCCAATCAGTCGAAGTACGCTGGCGGCTTTGATGCACCCCGCAATTTCATGCGCGATCGTGGAATTGCCGACGCCGCCGACGCCGTAGACAGTGCTGACGCGATCAACCTTCGACTCAACAGTTCAAACTACGGCGACCGTACGCCGAAGGCTAGCGGCCATCACATCGACGCCATTTTCGTTGATGCCGACGCGAGAATTGATTCGTGGCGCATGCTCACCCAATTCGCTGACGACAGCTGGGTTTACACCTCCGGCAAGCTTTTCAAAGCGCCCTTCGGTTCAGACCATAATCCGATTGCTGTCACGGTGACACTTCCTGCCGTCTAGAATGGTGAGATGCCCCGCTTGAACCGACATGTCGCCACGCTCGTGGCCGGAGTGTCAGTTCTCGGAATCGCAGGGGCGTTCACGATTATTGACGCAGGGCCTGGGGGCGCACGATATGGAGCCGAGACTCAACCTGACTATCGCCTGACCTCCGTCAACATCGACGATTCACAATTGACGCTGGCTTGGAACGGCGAAGCAGACAAGTATCGCGTGCGCATCGGCACAAGCCTCAAAAAACCCCTCCTCGACACGACGACAAGCGACCCGACCGCCACGCTTAATACGCTCGGCACGCGTGTCAGTCGTTCGGCCACATTGCGCTACCGAATTGAAAACATCAGCGCTTCAGATTCGGAAACCGTCCTCGATGGCGTCATCACCTTGCCTCCCGACACCGTCGCCAAACCCACACTCAAGCGGGTTGAAAGTAACGGGCTAGTCCTCGCGTGGGACCCGGTGGCGCGCGTGACCAACTACGACGTGAGTTTCTCGACGGGCAAAGACACCGAACCATTCGCAATTCATCGCATCGACGCCCCCGAGTCGCGATTCGTCACAGACGCGCTCAAGCCCGGCACAACCGGTTACGTTCGGGTCCGCGCCGTTCGAGAAGGTGTTCTCGGCGAATTTAGTGAACCCGTCAAATACGACACCCCCGCCGAATTCTCGGAGTTCGCTGTTGGCGCTTGGAACGTTTGCTCTGAAGCGTGCTCGGGTTACGGCAGTCGCTCTCGCGCCCAGGCAGCCAAAGTCCAAGAATCCAACATGGACATCATGACGCTGCAAGAAGCTGGCGGCCAGCGGGTCGGACGCACCACCAACGCAGCGTTCTCTGGTGGCGAACGCGGATTTGTCCGCGCCTACGGCGGAGCCGAAACCCGATATATTTTCTTCCGCGAAGAACTCTTTAAACAAGAGGACGGCGGTCGCTTCTCAGTAGGGCACGATCGTACCGTGACATGGGCACGCCTCTTGGATCGTAAAACCGAGACCACCTTCGTGGTCGCAAGCGTCCACCTTTCACCAGGAAAAAACTCGAAGCGTGACGCCATACGCGGCAGCCAAGCATCACGCCTCGTCTCGGCGATCAACTCGATAGGCCGTGACGGCGAACCCGTGATTCTTGCCGGAGACTTCAACACTGGCCGGCACCGTGGAGGCGACAGGGTATTCGGTCACCTGACCCGCGGCGGCTTCAAAGATTCCGTCGAAATCGCTGACCAGACCGACGGCGCTTCACAAAATTCGTTCAACCGCGGCAGCGCGAATTCCCGAAACTCGGGCGACCATGTCGATCACATCTTCGTCAATGATGGGGTCGTCGTTCCGTTGTGGCGCATGTACAACCATCTTCGCGGCGGCAAAGTTCTCACCGACCACAACATGATCGCCGCCAAAGTTCGCATTTCCGGTAACGCCTCGAGAATTGATAATCCAAGCAAATCAGTCGTGTTGCCATTGAATTCCACACAAGTGACTGCTGTCGCTCCCGAACCCACGAAGCCCGAGTCAACGCCATGACGACTGTTCTCACATACGGAACGTTCGACTTGTTCCACGTGGGCCATTTGAACTTGCTCAATCGGTTGGCAGCGTTGGGCGATCGCCTGATCGTGGGAGTCTCCACCGACGAATTCAACGCCACCAAAGGAAAGAGCACTGTCGTTCCGTACCAAGACCGAGCCGCCATCGTGCAAGGGATCAAAGGCGTCGATCTGGTGATACCTGAGTCCGCGTGGGACCAGAAACCCCGCGATATTCAAGAGTTTTCGGTCGACGTGTTTGCCATGGGCAACGACTGGGAAGGCAAGTTCGACGAACTCAAGGATCTCTGTGAGGTCGTCTACCTACCGCGAACGCAAGGTGTCTCGAGCACCGAAATGAAGACGCTTCTCAATATTCTTGATCCCGAGCACCTTGACCAACTCCACGAAGCCCTGACGTCGATGAGCAAGGTTCTCGAGCACTATCGAGATCTGGACTAGTCGAGATTTGGACTAGCCCTTCGGTCGCGATTGCGAATGGCGCGGCTTGCGCTTGTTGCCGCCAGACCCACCTGACCGACCACCCGCGTTTCCGCCCTTGGCATAACTCTTTTTGCGCGGGCCTGCGTTTGAGCGGCGGGCTGGTGGGCCAGAATCTGGTTCAATCCCGATGAGTTTTCCTGAAATGCGCGTTGCCGAAAGTGAATCGAAAACTGCTTCGGGCAAGTCACTAGGCAATTCGACGATCGTATGTTCCAAGCCGATCGTGATCTTGCCGAAGTCGGAACGACGCAAACCGCCTTCATTGGCTAGCGCACCAACAACCATCGCTGGCTTCACCTTGTGACGCTTCCCGACGGCGAGACGGTACGGAGTCATACCTTCGGTTGGCGTGTGAACACGGCGTTCGCCACGCTCGCCTTGGGGCCGTTCCCCACGAGGTTCGCGCTTCTTGGGGGCGGCAATATCTTGGCTGAGGAAGAATTCTTTGTCGTCCTGGCTCATGACCGCCAACGCTGCAGCAACGTCAACCATGTCGACAGCGTGATCAGCGGCGTACTGCTCAACGAGGTACCTAAACTGGCCGAACTGGGGCGACCCCATCGACTGCGTGATGCTCTGCCCGAAGGCTTCGACTCGGTGTGCGTTGACCTCGTCGGCCGTCGGGATGCGCATCTCTTCGACTTCGCGACCCGAAACTCGTTCAATTGCTTCGAGCATGCGGCGTTCACGCGGAGTGACGAACACAATAGCGTCGCCACTGCGGCCGGCACGGCCAGTTCGGCCAATCCGGTGCACATAGGCCTCCGTGTCGTGCGGAATGTCGTAGTTGATGACGTGTGTGATGCGTTCGACGTCAAGGCCGCGTGCAGCAACATCTGTCGCTACAACAATGTCGATAACGCCGCTCTTCAGTGCGTTCACGGTACGTTCGCGTTGCGCTTGCGCGAGGTCACCGTTCAACGGAGCTGCGTTGAGTCCTCGACTACGCAACTTCTCGGAGAGCTCTTCAGTGGCCTGCTTCGTGCGAACGAAGACGATCATCGCGTCGGCCGGTTCGACTTCGAGAATTCGCGTGAGGGCGTCAAGTTTGTGATGGTGCGAGACACCCATCCACCGTTGACGAACCGAGGTGGTGGAACGAGTCGCTTCTTTGGTCGCGATATCGAGTGGTTCGTGTAGGTAGTTACGTGCCAACCTGCGGATAGCAGGTGGCATCGTTGCCGAAAAAAGCGCAACCTGCTTGTATTCGGGAGTGTCGGCGAGAATGCGCTCAACATCTTCGGCAAAGCCCATGTTGAGCATTTCGTCGGCCTCGTCCAGAACAAGCATGTCGAGGTGTGAAAGATCGAGCGAACCGCGGTCAAGGTGATCGATCAAACGACCGGGTGTGCCCACGACAAGGTGTGCGCCTCGCTTGAGGCCCGACAATTGGGCCCCGTAACTCTGGCCGCCGTAGACGGGAAGGACGCGTAGTGTCTGGCCTTCGGCGTAACTAGTGATGGCCTCACACACTTGCAAAGCAAGTTCGCGGGTCGGTGCCAAGACTAGAGCCTGGGTCTCATCGAGAGTTGTGTCGATCTTCTGGATCATCGGCAAGGCAAAAGCCGCGGTCTTGCCCGTTCCTGTTTGCGCCAAGCCAACGACGTCTCGGCCAGAGACCAGCGCTGGAATCGCTTTTTCTTGGATAGGGCTGGGAGTTTCATATCCCAAAGCGGCCACGCGCGAAACCAAATTCGCGTCAAGGCCCAGTTCGTCAAAGTTCGTCATGCTCGTCCCACATTCGTTCTCACGTGTAAACCAGCATCCGGATCAACAACCACGTCTTGTGCAGCCGAAACGCCATCAACCATCAAGATTGCTTCGGTAGGAGTGTTGCGCTTGATCAATGCCAGCCCGATTGGCCCCAATTCATGATGCCGGGCGGCCGAGCCGACAACTCCAACCACCTTACCGTCAAACGTCACTTCAACACCATTCGACGGAAGGTAGGAGGTAGACCCGTCGATGTTCAGCATCACCAATCTGCGCGGCGGTTTGCCGAGATTGTGTACCCGAGCGACTGTCTCTTGCCCCCGATAACAACCCTTGTCCAAATGGACAGCAGTGTTCAGGAGGCCGACCTCGTTTGGGATCGTTCGATCATCGGTATCCAAGGAAAACCTTGGAATATGGGCCTCAATTCGTAGTGCCTCGTGCGCGAGCATTCCTGCGGGAGTACCTTCGGCTGCAGTCAGATCAGTGACGAATTCCCACGCGAGCACGCCTTCGTGCCACCGAGCAATGGTTTTGAGTTCGTCAACAGGCGCAACCTCAACACGTGACATAAAACGCATTCGATCAAGGAACCCAATGAGGGCCTCGCCTGCACCTGGCTCGGTGTGAGCCCACAACGTTTCGCCATCGTCGTAACCAGTAAAGGAGTGTTCGATTCGGCCTTGCGGGGTGAGAATGAGTACGTCAGTCCACACGTTTGGGGCCAGCCCGACGAGGTACTGCGTGGTGAGCGAATGCAACCAGTCGAGACGATCTGGGCCTGTCACCCGAAAGACGTCCCGATGGGAATGATCAACGAACGCACCCGCTTCTAGGAGGTCGCGTTGTTCGGTGAGGAACGAGCCATAGTGCGCTGCCACAGCTTCATCGATACCTTCGCCGGCGACCGCGCCCGGCAGCAACAGCAGGGGGCTTGAGTTTCGTTCAGACACGATTGAGTTTTCCCCACAATTGAGATTGCAATGGCTGCCCGCCGGCAGCGATATCGATGGCATACATCAGTGAACCTTCAACGAGCCCATACATGCGCTGTCCTGCCGTGTATTCCTCAGCACTCACTGTTCGCGCAACGATATCGGTGGCGAGCGTCATTCGCGGGCCGTCAATTTCGCCGTACCAAATTTCTGCGTACCCGGTCGGTTTGGTGAGGACGAACTCGATCTTGCCCTCGCCAACTGAACGCAAGAATCCCGTCTCTAAGGCGCCAACGCCCGTACGTTCGCCGCTCTCGTCGGTAATCCACGATTGACTGAAATAGTGGACGAAATCTCTGCCGTCGTGGGTGAACATGACGTCCTGCTCGAACGCGTGCGGTTCAGTGTCGGGGTACTCGCTCCGGCCATTGCCGTGCCACGCACCCAAGAGCCACGCCAAGGGCATGAGTTGCGGGTGGAGATCAGAGGGGATTTCAAACGCCATACCTCCATGCTAACGAGCAGGTCATTAGCCTTATTCCATGCGAGCAGTAATCCAGCGGGCGTTCGGCGCCAGCGTCAGCGTCGACGGCGAGATTATCGGCTCGTTCGATGGCTCCGGTCTTGTCATTTTGCTGGGAGTTACCCATTCCGATAGCACCGATACAGCCACCGCGCTGGCCCAGAAAATCGCACACCTGCGGAT
>SSHC01000112.1 GCA_008017265.1 Aeromicrobium sp. | reverse complement strand
GTGTGGGCTTTCGGCTACAACATCGCTGCCATTCCGTTGGCCGCATCGGGGTTCTTGAACCCACTCGTGGCCGGTTTGGCGATGGCCTTCAGTTCCGTGTTCGTGGTCACGAACTCGCTGCGGTTGCGCAACTTTGGCCGCTGACCTACGCGTAGGCGAGCACCCTCAGTGCTGCTCGCCTACGCTGGGGTCATGACTCTTTCGGTGTTCACTGGCACACTCTTCATCCGCGAACGCATCGCCATTCCGGCTCCCGTCGTAGCAACCGTGAAACTCGTCTCCGCCGACGGCGAGGTTCTCGCGGCCACCGCCGTTGAAGCGAACTCCGTTCCTGTGGAGTTCAGTGTGACGGTAGATCCAGAAATCTTGGGCGCGCACAAACACCTCTCGCTGTGGGCGTTCGTGCGTTCGAGCGTCGGCGCTTGGGGCACGCTCGAACTCGCACCTGCGAAGGGGAACACTGCCGAAGTCGTGCTGACTCGTATTCCCGAATAAGTAACGAACAGTAAGAACGAATTTCGTGCCCCGGCCCCCCATCAACGCACCTCAACTCAGTAGCGACGAGTTGCATGCCGAGCACCGGCCGACTCTCGCCCGGATCGTTCAACTACTCAAGCCCTACCGTTCGAAAATTCTCGCCGTTGCGGTGATCGTGGTGGTGGCAGCGAGCATTTCTGCGATCGTCCCGTTCTTGACGCGCGCCGTTTTTGACGACGCCTTGTTTGCTGTGGGCGGACCGCGAATGGACCTCCTCGCTTGGCTTGTGGCTGGCATGATTGCGCTGCCGATCATCGCCGCGGTTTTGGGAATCGGGCAAAACTGGTTGACGTCCAATATCGGCAACTCGGCGATGGCAGACCTGCGCAGCGACCTGTTTGCACACTTGCAGAAATTGGAACTGGCATTCTTTACCGGCACCAAGACGGGCGCCATTCAGTCTCGGCTGGCCAACGACGTGGCTGGGGTGCGCACCGTCTTGACCGACACCGCCACCTCGATCCTGCAAAATTCCGTTACGGTCATCGCCGCCGTGATCTCCATGGTGTTGCTGTCCTGGCAGCTCACGATCTTGACTCTCATCGTGATGCCACTCTTTGTTTGGTTTCAGCGCAAAGTGGGTGTGCGGCGACAGATTTTGGCCCGCAAGACTCAAGAGAGCCTGTCGGACATGACTGCTATCACCGAGGAAGCCCTCAGCGTCTCTGGCATTTTGCTTTCGAAGGCCTACAACCGAGGTCCCGATGAAGCCGAACGGTACCGAAAAGCCAATCGAGAGCAAACCAAACTCCAAGTGCAGCAAGCCATGACTGGGCGCATGTTCTTCGCGATTGTTCAAACGTTTTTCGCAATCACACCGGCGTTGATCTACCTGCTCGCGGGATTGATCTTGACCGGCACAATCCCCGGTGGCCCCGAAGCACTCACCGCTGGCACGTTGGTCGCGTTCACAACCGTCCAAGCCCGGCTCCAAATGCCGCTGCTGCAACTCATGCGCGTTTCGCTCGACGTCCAAACATCACTCGCGTTGTTCCGTCGGATTTTTGAATATCAAGATCTCGTTCCGCGCATCGTCGATCAACCTGGTGCGATTGATGTCTCGCCGGACGAACTACGAGGTGAAATCGAGTTTCGACGGGTGTGGTTCCGTTATCCCGAACCGCGCACGCTCACCGGCACTGCCCACCAACCTCGGTTTGGCTTGACCAATCTGGACAGTGCTGAATCGGACGTGTCAGACGGTTCGGATCCGTGGATCTTGCGTGACGTTTCATTGACCATTCCGGCCGGGTCCATGGCCGCTATTATCGGCCCGTCCGGTTCTGGCAAAACCACGATGACGTACCTTGTGCCCCGATTCCATGACGTCACGCGCGGTGGCTTGTTTATTGATGGAATCGACGTGCGCACCATGACACTGTCGTCACTAGCTGATTGCGTTGGGGTCGTGACGCAAGAGTCTTATTTGTTCCATGGCACGATTCGTGAAAACATCGAATACGGCAAGCCCGGTGCCACGATGGACGAGATCATCCAGGCCGCGCGCGACGCTAATATTCACGATCGCATCATGTCGTTTCCCGATGGCTATGAAACGATCACGGGCGAACGCGGCTACCGCCTCTCCGGGGGAGAAAAGCAACGCATCGCAATCGCTCGCGTCATCTTGAAAAACCCGAAAATCCTTCTGCTTGATGAAGCAACCAGCGCATTGGACAACGAGACCGAACGCCTCGTGCAGCAGGCTTTGGATCGCGCGAAGTCCGGGCGCACCACCCTAGCTATTGCGCACCGACTCAGCACGATCCACGACGCCGACGTCATCTTCGGTCTCGAGGATGGTGAACTCGTGGAGTCAGGCACCCATGACCAACTCATGTCAAAACCCGGCGGCTTGTACTCCCGGCTCCAGCGCGAGCAAGTCACATTCGACTAGCCCGCTCTGCTCACCTTCTGCAGATCAGAGCGGTTGGGCAAACCCCACGTACTTGACGTTGAGGTATTCATCGATTCCCTCGAAACCGCCCTCACGTCCAAAGCCCGAAGACTTCACGCCACCAAACGGGGCTGCAGGGTTCGAAACGACGCCTTGATTGATGCCGACCATGCCTGTTTCGAGACCTTCGTAAACGCGAACAACACGAGCGTGATCGCGCGTAAACGCATACGCAACCAGTCCATATTCCGTGTCATTTGCCAACGCGAGGGCTTCGGCTTCGGTCGAAAACGTATAGATCGGCGCAACCGGCCCGAAAATTTCTTCGCTCCAGATTCGCGCCGTTCGTGACACATTGCTCAGCACGGTGGGCGGGTAATGCCAACCGGCGCCTTCGGGGACTGCGCCACCGGTTTCAACTTTCGCACCACACGCAACCGCATCATCAACCAATTCAGCCACCGAGTTCCGCTGTTTGGCGTCGATGAGCGGTGCGAGTGGCAACTCCGACATCCGCGCAGCAAATTTGGCCGTGAACTCGGACGCAACAGACTCATGCACAAGGAACCTGTTGGCCGAGGTGCATGCTTCGCCGAGATTGCGCATCTTCGCGAGCATCGCGCCATCGACAGCCTTGTCTAGATCCGCATCATCAAACACGATGAACGGGGCATTGCCTCCCAGTTCCATCGATGTTCGCAACAGACTCGTGGCGGACTGACGCACCAACATCCGGCCCACCTCCGTGGAGCCGGTGAACGTGAGTTTGCGCAAGCGCGGATCTTCGATGATTGCGGTCGAGACCGCTGAGGTGCGTTGGGTGGTGACGAGATTGACGACACCCGCAGGCACACCCGCTTCTTCGAGTATCTCGACGAGACTCACCATCGAAAACGGCGTCAGTGCAGCCGGTTTGATGACCATGGTGCAGCCTGCCGCGATGGCCGGTGCGATCTTGCGTGTGCCCATCGCAAGGGGAAAGTTCCACGGCGTGATCATGTAACACGGACCCACTGGCTGCTTCATGGTCACGAGTTTCGTTCCGCCAGAAGGGGCTTGGGCATACCGGCCCGAAACTCGCACTGCTTCCTCAGAAAACCAACGCAAGAACTCGGCGCCGTAGGCAATTTCAGACCGGCTCTCGGCAAGGGGCTTACCCATCTCGGCAGTCATTTGGACAGCCAGCTCTTCGCTGCGTGCCGTCACGAGATCGAATGCTCGACGCAAAATCTCGCCCCGGAAACGCGGTTCGGTGGACGCCCATTCGGCTTGCGCATCAACGGCTGCGTTGAGCGCAGCGACACCGTCTTCAACGGAGGCATCGGCCGATTGGCCCATCAACTCGCCCGTTGCCGGATTTTCTACATCGAAGACAGCACCATCGGAAGAGTCGCACCATTGACCGTTGATAAAGAGTTGGCTAGCCATGCCTCTACCCTAAAATGCGGTGGCGTGACAGTCAGCGTTCGCGTGGATCTTGTCGTTCTCGAATGCGAACGAAAATGAAGACGGCCATGACTCCCAAGACGGCGAGAATGACGAGGCGTTGGAACCAGTCCGCGTACGGCTCGATGACGTGCCAGTTCTCGCCGAGCGTGAAACCAGCGGTCACGAAGATCGAGTTCCAGATCAAACTGCCCAGCGTCGTCAACAGCAGGAAACTCACTTGGTTCATTTTCTCGACACCTGCTGGAATCGAAATCACACTACGGAAAATGGGCACCATTCGCCCAAAGAAGACCGCTTTAGGTCCGTGCTTCGCAAACCATGCCTCGCTTTTTTCCAGATCGCTAATACGCAGGAGCGGGGTGACAGCGAACATCCATTCGGTGCGATCGCGGCCAAATCCTCGACCGATCCAGTACATGACAAACGCGCCAATGACCGAGCCCGCGGTCGTAGCGAAAAGTGCACCCGCATACGTGAACGTGCCCTGGCTGGCGGCCAATCCTGCCATCGGAAGCACGATTTCGCTCGGGATCGGCGGGAAGATGTTGTCGAGGCCCACGGCTATCGCTGCCCCCACCAGCCCCAACCGTTCCATGAGTTCGATCATGAAACCGGCAAGGCCGTCGATATCTTGATTTCCCTGTAGAGTCACACGGTGAGCATAACGAGCCGAACTACCCGCATCTCACTCCTCCTCATCATTGCGAGCACTTTTAGTCTGACCGCGTGCTCACAATCGGAGTCCGAACTGACGCTTCGCAACACCGCGGAGTTCGTTCGGGTTGACACCCCCACCAACTCCGTCGAAGAACGGCTCGTCGGGCTGACCGGCGCTCTCGTGACCGACGCCACCGACGTAATCATCGCCAAGAACCCGAGTTCTGAAGCGGCCCTCAAGGATGCCGGCGACGCGGGGCTTCCGGTGCTTCCGATCACGAGTCAAAGCAAAACCCTGATCAAGAAGCTCGGCGCACAGACACACACCTCGAACCCACAGGGCACAGCGAAAGTCGACACCCTCACGTCAACCCTCGTCTTGTTGCCAACCGAGCCGACCAAAGCCGAAGCGCACTTACTTAGGTTGACGGGCGCCAGTTCGCTGACGGTCACGCGCGACCCTCGACTTGACCAAGAGGCTCAGGTACTCATCACCAAACACAAACGCGTCGTTTCCGCCTTGCCGCAGCACTATCCGGCTGAGGTTGTATATCGCAAGGCGACCGTCGCAGGCGATACCTACCTCTTGTTTGATAATCAACACTTTTTGGCCATGTATGGGCATCCGTCCGGGCCTGC
>SSHC01000104.1 GCA_008017265.1 Aeromicrobium sp. | reverse complement strand
GCACAAGACACCGTCGGATCGGCCACCTGCATCATGCCCGCTCTCGGACTTGGCACATATGGCTTACGCGGAATTGCAGGCGCGGCAGCAATCGAAACCGCACTCGATGAGGGCTATCGGATGTTGGATACCGCCGTCAACTATGACAACGAAGGCGCGATCGGCGCGGCGATTCGAGCAGCAGATGAGCCAAGAGAAGACATCTTCGTCACATCGAAGCTTCCAGGCCGTCACCACGGCATTCATAGTGCGCTGTCGTGTGTCGAAGAGTCGCTCATGCGGATGGGACTCGACCACATCGATTTGTATTTGATCCATTGGCCGTTGCCGAACCTTGACCGGTTTGTGGACGCGTGGCGGGGCTTGATTGAGGCGCAAGCCAAGGGATATGTGACTTACATCGGGGTTAGCAACTTCACGATCGAACACATGTTGCGCCTCGAAGCCGAAACGGGCGTAATGCCTGCCGTCAATCAAATCGAAATCCACCCATACTTCCCGCAACATGAACTCGTTGACTTCCACGATGAACACGGAATCATCACGCAAGCCTGGAGCCCGCTGGGTCGGGGGAGTGGCCTACTGATTGAACCGGTCCTGATCGAGATTGGCCGCAAGCACCAGATGACACCGGCGCAGATTGTCTTGCGTTGGCTCGTGGAACGACATATCGTGCCGCTGCCCAAATCGTCGTCACCGGAACGCTTGGCCGAAAACCTCGACGTCCTTGATTTCCACCTCGACGACGAAGATCAGGCTGCGATCGGGCAACTCGCGAACAACGGCGGACGGCTCTGGGGCGGGGACCCTCTCACCTACGAGGAAATGTGAGCACAATCGAAGTTGTAGCCGGCATCATCGTAAATCCGCACGGCCTCGCACTCATGGTGCGCAAGCACGGAACAAGCGTTTTTATCCAACCGGGTGGCAAACCAGAGCCCGGCGAAACCGCGGCTACCGCTTTGCTACGAGAACTGTACGAAGAACTCGGCATTGTCGTGGCGGAATCTGAACTCGAATACCTCGGCGAATTTGAATCAGCAGCCGCAAACGAGCCCGGCTTTCGTGTGCGCAGCCAAACCTTCTGGTGCCACGCGAACGTGAGAGATGTGACGGTTGCAGCCGAGATTGCAGAGGCTCGCTGGGTGTCGCTTACTGACTCTGACATTGACATTGCGCCGTTGAGTAGCGAGCATTTTTTCCCGCTCATTCGATCTCGCTCACAATGGATTGGGGCAGGGCCTAAGATCGGCACATGGCGCTGATCAAAGACGAGGACATCCAACTCGTCCGCGAACGCGTGCGTATTGATGAAATCGTCGAACAGTATGTGACGCTCAAGAACGCCGGCGGTGGCGCGCGCAAAGGTCTGTGCCCATTCCACGACGAAAAGTCCCCGTCCTTCACAGTTCGGCCCGCCCAAGGTTTCTACCACTGTTTCGGGTGCGGGGTCGGCGGTGATTCAATCACTTTCCTGCGCGAGATTGAGGGCTTGAGTTTCGCCGAAGCGGTCGAGCGTTTGGCCGCGAAAACGGGCGTCAACTTGCGTTATGAGGAAGACGATTCCACCCGGCCAAAGCGAGATGCTGGGCAACGGCAACGACTCCTAGACGCGCACCGTGAAGCTGCCGAGTTCTATGCACATCAACTCGGCACCTCGCCCGAGGCGGCCGTTGGCCGTCAGTTCGTGCAAGACCGCGGATTCGACCAAACAGCAGCCGAACGTTTCGGCATGGGGTGGGCGCCGCGCGGTGGCGAGGCGCTCGTTGCTCATTTACGCACGAAGGGATTTAACGATGAGGACCTCGTCGTCGGCGGGCTGGCTGCTCGCGGCAGTCGGGGACTCTACGACAAGTTCCGCGGACGACTGTTGTGGCCGATCCGTGAAATCTCTGGTGAAGTGGTCGGTTTCGGCGCTCGGCGCATGTTCGACGATGACCGGGTTGAAGCCAAGTACCTCAACACCGCAGAAACACCCATCTACAAGAAGAGCCAGGTTCTTTATGGCCTCGACCTGGCGCGGCGATCCATTTCCTCGCAGAGCCAAGCGGTCATCGTTGAGGGTTATACCGATGTGATGGCCTGTCACCAGGCCGGGATCACGACTGCCGTCGCCACCTGTGGCACCGCATTCGGCGAGGGGCATACCCGAATCCTGCGGCGGCTCATGCTCGACAACGACGCCTTCCGCGGTGAAGTCGTCTTCACCTTCGACGGTGATGAAGCCGGCCGGCGGGCGGCGATGAAGGCGTTCACTGGCGATCAACAGTTCGTGGCTCAAACGTACGTTGCGGTCGAGCCGCGCGGCATGGACCCGTGTGATCTGCGGTTGGCGGACGGTGATGCCGCAGTACGTGATCTCATCGCTTCGCGGGTGCCGCTCTATCGGTTCGTATTGAAGAACACGCTTGCCAAGTTTGATCTAGACCGCGGCGACCAGCGTGTTGATGCGGTGCGCGAGGCTGTCGCTTTGGCATCGTCGATTCGCGACCGTGCGAAAGTGGAGGAGTTTCTGCGTGAGATTTCGTCACTCGTTGGCGTCGATGTTGATCATGTGCGTGCCGAACTCCAACGATCGAATGCTCAAGGCAAGGCCGGAAGCGGCGCCGTAAATCGTCGTGGGCCTGCTCAGCCGGTGCAACCCGACACGCAGTCAGCGCCTCAGGAAAACATCACCGCAGGCTTCGGTGCTCCGGGGCTTTCGGACGAACGCGAAGCGCTCAAGGTGATCATCCAGTACCCCCACCTTGCGGCCCCGTGGCTTACCGACGTTGCTGATAACGACTTCACGCACGCGGCTTCGAAGGCCATCTGGGCGACGGCTTCTGGTCTGGGCATTCCCTCGGCGCCTGACTCTTCGTGGGTCGCACGCCTGAGCGACGCCGTTGGCGACTCCGGGTTGCAACAGGTCGTGGGTGTCGCTGCAGTCGAACCAATTCGTGCTGGCACTGCGAATATGTCGAACGTTGTTGGTGCGGTGATTTGTCGGCTTCAGGAATTGACGGTGATGCGGCGAATCGTCGACGTGAAGTCGCGCCTCCAGCGGACGAACCCGATCGATAGCGCCGATGAATATAACAAGATTTTTGGCGAACTCGTCGCGCTTGAAGCGCAACGCCGCGGTTTTCACGAACGCATCATCGAGTTTGAGAGCTAATCGGTTGCTTGCAGTGGCCGAGCAGTGACATTGATTATCCGCAAGGCCCGTGAGTTTTGGGACCATCCACAGTGGGCGAGAGTTTCGTCGCGTGGTGTTCGAACCTCCGGCACGGTTGGGGCATGACTGTCTCAATCACCGACCTTCAAACCGACTACGCCGAGCCGCCAGTATTCGATCGGGAGACCGAAGCATTTTTTGCTTGGGCAGCCAGAGCCGGTGACGCTTGGGCACGCGAACAACTCGTTAAAGCGGGTACTCGTTGGGTCGGCTTGCATGCTCGTCGTTTAGGTCACGTGGGTGCTCGCTTCGACGAAGCGGTCGCGGCCGGAAATGAGGGGCTTGTCCGTGCCGTCGACTCGTTCGATCCGACCCGCCGAGTACGGCTTGTCACGTTCGCGTGGCCGTGGATTGCGCGAGCTATGACGCCGCACCAGGGCCCGGCTCCCGTTGAGGTTCGGGATGAAGATGCTGCTTCGGCGCCTGTTGTAAGTCAGTCTGAAACCTTGATTGCGATGCTCCCACCTGAGGAAGCCGCCGTGGTATCGATGCGGTTCGGATTCGCGGCCGATGATGCAAAACCACTATCGCGCAAGCTCGTGGCACAGCGCCTCGGGCTGACACAATGGCAAGTGCGGTCAATTGAAGCCAAGGCGATTGCGCACTTGAAAGAAAGACTTGATAGAGTTTCTGATCGTGCCCCTTAACGGTGCACAATCCCCTGTAGCTCAATTGGCAGAGCATTCGACTGTTAATCGAAGGGTTGTTGGTTCGAGTCCAACCGGGGGAGCGGTACCGCTGAATATTCAGCACCTGAGAAGATCGCCAAGGAACTGCGCCTCGGCGATCTTTTTGTTTTTCTACGTGCCTTGTGCCATCGCTCGCGCTGACCGAGAAACAAGACGTTCAAGTGGCCCCCGTCCTAGCGTCAAGGCCCAGGCAGTAGCGAAGACAAGAATCGCGGCGGCATTCCACGCCCACATCTCGGTTGAGCCGTTGTCGAAGTATTGACCGGGGCCTTTGCTCAGCACCATGAAACTCATGACGTGAACAACGTAGACCGTGAGGGGCATCGAGCCTGCACAAGCGATTGGAAGGATGAGCCAACGCAAGGGCCGTGCGATGAGCAAGCACCAGCCAACGACCGCCACCACGAACCCACCGGAACCAACTATCTCTAACGTGCCACCCGAATGCGGAGACGAGGAGACGAGTGCTGCTCTCAAGGGTGTGAGCCGGAGCGACTCGCGTACTAAATCTGAGTATGTGGCTTCGTCAGTCACGGACACGTCTTCGGCAGATGATTTATCCCAAGAGTCTTCCTTCGACGACGTGTCTTTCGACGCCTCGTACTCAGACTTCGACTCTTTGCCGATTTGGATCTGATACTCGGTGAGCCACGCATCACCGAGGTATCCAGCGGAATATCCAACAACAGCGAAAAAGGTGCCCATCACGATCGCTGAAGCGGCTACTTTGATCGATTCGATCCGTAGCCGCCCGAAAATCATTCCGAACACCATGAAGGTAAACCAAACGGGCAGCGAATACACGTTGAATAACATCAACATCAGGCCAGATCCAGAAGCTTCGAGGCTCACGATGCGAAGAATCTGCACCACGAGCGGCCCGAGAAATGTGAATGCCAACGCCACGATGATGAGTCGTTTGGTGGAAAGCCAGACCACCGGGATCACGCACAGGAATAGCGCCCCATACACCGTCAAAATAATGGCGATCTGAGTGTTCATGAGTTCGCAAATCAAACCAATCGCGAATACTGCCAAGGCACGGCCAACGAGTTCGGATCGGAAGCGAGCTCGGCCGGCGTCACTGTGATATCGAGGATTGCGTGCGACCAAGGCCAGCGAAACTCCGGCCAAAAATGCGAAAAGCAACGAAGACCGTCCGGCCACAATTCCGCCCCACGTGCTCGGTTCGCTCCATT
This sequence comes from Aeromicrobium sp., assembly GCA_008017265.1. Lineage (GTDB taxonomy): Bacteria > Actinomycetota > Actinomycetes > Propionibacteriales > Nocardioidaceae > Aeromicrobium. Next base: position 6,719 of record SSHC01000104.1, on the reverse strand, counting down.
CGAGTTCTGGAACGGCGGCCATATGTGCAGCCATCATGCCCACAATGGCGAGTCCGCGTGCCACATCAATTCCGATGACGCGAGGTGGCCGACCCCAGTTGCTGAGTCGTGCTCGCAGGCCCCCTCGTTGTGCGGAACGCTCACTCATCGTCACAGGCTGACACTAGCCCACTACTCGAGCGAACTTCGCGAACTGCCAACTGTATTCCTAACCGACTAGTGAACCGCACGAGACAGTATTTCGCCGGCCTCACCATTGAGGACGAGATCAACGAAGGGGTCCATGTCGGTCGGATCGCGATTGATGATGACGACGACCGCCCCCGCAGCCTTTGCGTCGAGCGGCAATTGGGCGGCCGGGAACACTTCGAGCGATGAGCCGATGGCAAGCAACAGGTCGCATTCTTCGACTAGTTGTGATGCTTCGAGCATGGGGCCCGATGGCATGGCTTGCCCAAACGAAATGGTGGCTGTCTTGACGAACCCGCCACACGTTGGGCAAATCGGGTCGAGATTTCCTGCTGAGATTTGTTCGAAGACCCATTCATGACGCTCGATGAACCCACACCCTGCAGGAACCCCATTGCGAGGGGCTGTCCCGATGCACGTCACGTCTCGAACGTTGCCGTGAATCTCGATGACGTTTCGGGAACCGGCATCTTGGTGTAAGTCGTCAATGTTTTGAGTGATGACTCCGTTCAGCTTCCCGCGCGACTCAAGGAGCGCGAGGGCGTGGTGGGTTCGGTTGGGTTGTGGCATGTGCGCGAGAAAATCTTCGCGCATTTTCCACGAGTTTTGCCGAACCTCGGCCGATTCGAGGTAGCGGTCGAAGGTGAAATCACGAGGGTCATAGCGGGTCCACACGCCGCCGGGTGAACGAAAGTCGGGGATGCCAGACTCGGTCGATACGCCAGCACCAGTGAACGCCACGATGTTTCTCGCATCGTGAATGAGACTGGTGAGTTCGGCAATCGACATGATTCAAGATTACGGGCTTTCTGTGTGGGATTTAGCCTGTCGTCACGATCCGGTGTCAGGAAAAATGGCAGACCACGTTGCAGCCGTGACTTGCCGGTATGACAGAGTTTTGGCTATTGGGGAGATAGCTCAGTTGGTTAGAGCAAGGGACTCATAATCCCTGGGTCGCGGGTTCGAGCCCCGCTCTCCCTACCAAACAAATCGAGGCCTTGGGGCGTCGAAGATTGCGAGTGGACGCGTGCGATCTGTACGCGACAAATTTGTGAAACCTTGTTATTTCGGTGTTTCTAGGCAAGAATAGTGACGGAATCTCTCAAGGACGCTGGGGAAGGCGCAACTAGGGAGGTTCTCATGAATACAGTGCCTGCGAACGCCCCCCAAACAAGGGGTGTTCTTTTCGTGCATTCCGCGCCCTCGGCGTTGTGCGCTCATATTGAATGGGCTGCTGCCAATGTTCTCGGCTCCAAAGTCGATATGGCGTGGACCCCGCAACCTGTCGAACCGGGAACCTATCGGGCTGAACTCTCGTGGCAGGGCGCCATCGGTAACGCGGCGACGCTGGCATCGAGTTTGCGTGGTTGGAACCTCCTTCGCTTCGAAGTAACTGAAGAACCGACAGCGAGCAGCGAAGGCGCTCGTTATTCATTTACTCCCACTTTGGGCATTTTCCATGCTGTGACCGGCATTCACGGCGACGTGATGATCCCTGAAGACCGCATCAAGGCTTTTCGAGTGAAGGCCGCCTTGGGCGAAGTCAGCATGGAGCAGGCACTTGACGGGCTCTTGGGTGTTCCGTGGGACGAGGAGCTTGACTCGTTCCGGCATGCGGGCGACGGAGCGCCGGTGCGCTGGCTGCACCAAGTGATCTAGGCGGTTTTTCTGTGTCTGCGCGCCGAGCGGACACGCAGGCAGAGCTCTTGGCTGGAAAGCGTCGGTTGAGTACGAGCGCGAGCGTCAGCCGATCTTGATCGTCAAAGTCGGTGTTGCCTTGCCGGTCGAGAGGTCGATCAAACGAAAAACGCGGGAGCCCGTGCGGGTCGTATAGACCTCCGTGTAGAACGTCCCATCGTCTTTCACTTCAGCTGTCACAGGGAAGTCTGTCCAAGCGCTTGAGCCATCACGAACCTGAATCTGAAGTTCAGTGCCAGGCTTGGCGCCAGGCAGTCGGCCGCTCAAGTCGAAACGCTGACCGGGTGCCACGCTCGTGTGACGTGAGGTGAGCTCTGGCTGCGGAACCGACGATGTGGGAGAGGGGGTGGAACTTGGGCGTGCAATCGGTGTTGGAGTGGCGTGTTCTTTTAACGTTGGTAGTTCGGGGAGGCTTGCCGAAGTGAGTCCGCTAAGCGACAGTGCGCCTGCGACAACGATGCCGACGATGATTCCGATGGCCGCACCAATGATCGCGAGCCAACTTGATGCAGCAATGGGGCTCGTCTTGGGGGGCTCGGAACTAGTCACAACTAGATTCTACGGCCCAATGTGATGGTCTTTGGGTAGTCCTCGTACCCAATGTCACATAGGTCACATAGTTTCCTCTACGATGACCAATATGACGGACCCCCGCGACGAAAACTTGGGAGACGACGTCAACTATGTCGTCATCCATGGCTACCGCCGCGCCTACCGCATGAAGGGCAGCGGTCCGGCCCTCCTGCTGTTGCACGGCATGGCCTGCGACTCAACTACCTGGGCGCCCGTTATCGATGAACTTGCTGAACATTTCACTGTGATCGCACCCGATTTACTTGGACACGGTGAATCCGACAAGCCCAACGCCGACTACTCGCTTGGTGGGTTTGCCAACGGCATGCGTGATTTGCTGACCGTCCTTGGTATCGCCCAAGCGACCGTCGTCGGGCACAGTTTTGGCGGCGGAATCGCCATGCAGTTCGCCTACCAGTTCCCGGAAAGAACCGAACGCATCATTCTGGTGTCAACCGGTGGACTTGGCCCCGAAGTGACACCACTGATTCGCGCTATCACGTTGCCGGGTGCGGGGCTCGTAACGCGTGCGATTACAGCCAAGCCGATCCGGCCAATCGTGGCGTCAACGTTCCGGTCGATGTCTCAACTTCCGCTCATGGTCTTCCGTGATTTCGACGAAATCGCAGACGTCTATGAAAAACTTGCCGACCCGGCCCAGACCCTCGCGATTCAGCGACTTGCACGCACGGTGTTGGATTGGCGTGGCCAGTTCGTCACAATGCGCGATCGGGCCTACCTCACCAAACTCATGCCGGTGATGTTGATTTGGGGCCACGACGACTTGGTTTTGCCGGTCAATCACGCACAGAACTTGCCTATGATGTCCACGTCCGAAGTTCACATCTTTGAACACTCGGGACACTTCCCGCACAAAGACCATCCAGAAGCATTTATCAAACTCGTGATTGACTTCTGTGCTGAAAAAGCGCCAGCGGCATACCACCGTGGCCGGTGGCGGGCATTGATGCGTCGAGGCGACTTGCCGATTTCGTTCGACGAAGTGGCAAAGAAGCGCACGAGTGCTGAGAGCGTTGCCCCAACTCAGGCGGGAACGACTTCGTCGTCTTCAGCCGTGAGTTGAAGCTTGTGGTGCTTCTGATGCAGGAAGCCGTTACCTGTTGCCCAGCCTGCGATGGCGACCGATAGCCAACCAATCAACGCGCCGCCGAGCACGTCCGCCAAATAGTGCCAGCCGAAATAGATTGTGGCCATCCCTGTCAGCACCATGTAGGTCCACGCGAAGTTCTGCAGCCATTTGGCCTGGTCTGTGCGACGCAAGAATAAGCACACCGTTAAGACGACTGATACGTGTAGTGATGCAAATCCAGCGATACCGTAAATGGCTGGCCCAGTTGGATTTTCGTAGAAGTTGGTGGCATTTCTTGCCAAGCTGTTTTGTAGGCTCGTAACGCCAGACTCGGGCAGCAATTGGAATCGGGCTGGTTCATAGAACGCGGGCCCAAGTGACGGCACGGCGTAGTAACTCACGACACCCAAGAGCCAGTTGAGGCTCAGCGCGGTCGCATACCAAGCGCCGAGTGACACGTCACGGTTCAAGACGAGGAACGCGCCAAGCGAAAGTGGAACGACCATCAAATAACTGACGTAAACAATCGAGAGGATTTGTGCCGAGAAGCCGGTTCCGAGAATCGTGTGCAGAACCTGTTCTGGCGGGTTACCCAACATGAGCCAGTAGTCGAGTTCGAAAAGGAACCGATCGTAGCGAATATCACCCATCAGAGTGGGCAGGAAACTCTTGAGGTTGCGATATGACACATAGCAGACGTAAAACGTGGTCAGGCCGGTGCCAATGTGAAGAACGCGGCCCCACGTCCATTGCTCGTTCACGATCTCAATGACGCCACGCTTGATGCCTTTGAATCCTGCCCGACGAATTGCCATGGGAAGCACGCCTAGCGCAAAGAACGCGAGCGCGATGAGTGGCAAGCGCACGTATGCGGGCCCCAAAAACCCTTCAGGGTCCTTGAGCTCGATCCCGAGCGACTGAGACATGCCGATGGTGAAAATGCCGACGAATAGCGACAAAGCGACACCAAAGGTGTACGGCCATTCGCGCAGCCAGCGCCACCATTCAGACAACATGAACACCATTCTAGGGGAGTGCTGTCTACACCCGACCGGGTCAATCTCAACAACCCCGACTGGCCGAAGTAGTTAGGACGTCTCGACGCCCGTCGATTCTGGATCTCCGACGTTCAGTTCATCGAATGCTTGGGCGGCGACTGTGCGGTCAATGCGGCCGCTTGCCGCCATTTCACTCAATACCGAAACCACGATTGACTCGGCGTCGATTTGGAACACGCGTCGAGCGGCTGCTCGGGTATCGGCGAACCCGAAACCGTCAGCACCAAGTGACTGCCAGTGGCCCGGTACCCAACGCGAGATTTGGTCGGGAACTGCGCGCATGAAGTCGCTCACTGCGACGTTCACGCCATCAAAACCGCCGAGCTTTTCGGTGATCCAGGGGATCTTCGGTGATTGAGCGAGATTGTTGAAATTCCAGCGCTCAACAGCCTCAGCATCGCGCGCGATTTCGTTCCACGACGTCACGGACCACACTTCGGCGTCAACGCCGTAGCGTTCGCGCAGCAACTGTTGCGCGGTGAGTGCCCATGGAACGGCGACACCCGAGGCGAGGATGCGCGCGTCAGGCGCCTCTCCCGCTGGCGAAATTCGGTGCGCACCGCGCAGGATTCCTTCAGCGTCCACGTCTGCAGGTTCAGCCGGTTGAACCAGAGGCTCGTTATACACGGTCAGATAGAAAATGACGTTCTCGCCTTGTGGATGCTCTTGAGTGACCGAATACATGCGGTGAAGCCCGCTCTCCACGATGTGAGCAACTTCGTACGCGTAGGCAGGGTCGTAGTGAACGACCGATGGGTTGGTTCTGGCAAGCAGCGGTGAGTGCCCGTCGGCGTGCTGTAGGCCTTCGCCGGTCAAGGTGGTGCGGCCCGCCGTTGCGCCGATCAAGAACCCACGCGCCATCTGGTCGGCCATAGCCCAAATGCTGTCGCCTGTTCGTTGGAATCCGAACATCGAATAGAACATGTACACCGGAATCATGGCTACCGAGTGCGTCGCGTAGGCGCTGCCCGCAGCCGTCGCTGAGGCCAAGGCGCCTGCTTCGCTAATACCTTCGTGAAGCAGTTGGCCTTGAGTTGATTCCTTGTATGCCAAGAGCAACTGGCGATCCACGGATTCGTATGTTTGGCCGTGGGGGCTGTAGATCTTGGCGGTCGGGAACATTGAGTCCATGCCGAAGGTGCGGTATTCGTCTGGCGCGATCGGGACGAGCCGCCAGCCGATTTCTTTGTCTTTCATCAGGTCTTTGAGTAGCCGAACGAACGCCATTGTCGATGCGATGGCTTGCTTGCCTGAGCCGGCTTTCAACTCGTCGTACATCGAGGCGGGCGGCAACACAGGTGCTGCCGCTCGGACCTGGCGCTGCGGTAGCGAACCGCCGAGCACGCGGCGGCGTTCCTTCATGTATTGGATGTGTTCGTGATCGGGGCCTGGGTGGTAGAACGGGGCCTTCGAATGATCATCGATTTGTTTATCCGTGACTGGGATTCGCAAACGATCTCGGAAGTTCTTGAGGTCGTCGCTCGTGAGTTTCTTCATCTGATGCGTCGCATTGCGCGCTTGCAGTGAGTCGAGCAACCAGCCCTTGATGGTGTGCGCCAGGATCACCGTCGGTTGGCCCGTGTGCGCCACCGCGGATGCGAACGCTGCGTACACCTTGCGGTAGTCGTGGCCGCCGCGAGGCAAGCGTTCGATGTCCTCATCGCTGAGGTGTTCGACGATGGCACGCAGGCGCGGGTCGGGCCCGAAGAAGTGTTCTCGGTTGTAAGCGCCCGACTCGATCGAAAGTGTCTGGAATTCGCCGTCAGGGACGGCGTTCATTTGGTTCACGAGAACGCCTTCGTTGTCGCGGGCAAGCAGATCATCCCACTCTCGCCCCCACACAACCTTGATGACATTCCAGCCTGCGCCAAGGAAGTAGGACTCGAGTTCTTGCATGATCTTGCCGTTGCCACGTACTGGACCGTCGAGTTGTTGCCAGTTGCAGTTGCCAACGAACGTGAGGTTGTCGAGTTGTTCGCGCGCGGCTAGGCCGATGGCACCGAGTGACTCAGGTTCACCCATTTCGCCATCGCCGAGGAAGGCCCAGACGTGTTGTTCACTCGTGTCCTTGATGCCTCGGTTGGTGAGGTACTTATTGAAGCGAGCTTGAT
>SSHC01000087.1 GCA_008017265.1 Aeromicrobium sp. | reverse complement strand
GACTGGAACCTCAGCAAAGATCACCCTGCTGCGAGCAGCTCAGATATCGACTATCTGCTCGGTCACGTTAATTCGGTGTTGAACGAGCCAATCACGCGCGACGACATTCAAGGCGTCTATGCGGGCTTACGGCCGCTGCTCGCAGGTGAAGACGAAGCAACGAGCAAACTCTCGCGCGAGCATGCCGTGTCTACTGCTGTTAAGGGGCTCGTGGTGATCGCGGGCGGAAAATACACCACGTATCGGGTGATGGCGAAAGACGCGGTCGACGCAGCGGTGGAGGTCATGGGCGTGTTGATGGAACGCAAGGTGCCGCCTTGCTGCACCGAAAACGTGCCCCTGATTGGTGCCGACGGCTATGAGGCGCTGTGGAACCAACGTCACCATTTGGCTACGCAACACGGGCTGAGTGTGTCTCGCATCGAGCACTTGTTGAACCGGTATGGCGCGCTCGCGCTCGAAGTGTTGGCGCTCATCGCTGATAAAGCCGATCTGGGTCAACCCCTGGAGAACGCAGAAGACTATCTGCGGGCCGAGGTCGTGTATGCGGCGAGCCACGAAGGTGCCCGTCACTTGGAGGACTTCATCGCCCGGCGTTCGCATATCTCGATCGAAACTGCCCACCGTGGTGCGCTCGTTGTTGAGGAAGTCGCAAAACTGATGGGCAAGGAACTCGGCTGGTCACGCAAACAGCGGGCTGCCGAAATCGAGCACTATCGCAAGCGGGTCGAAGCCGAACTGCACAGCCAAACCATGCCCGACGATGAAACCGCTGACGCGGCCCGCATGGGCGCAGCCGATGTGGTCCCGATCGACCGCAGCCAACACTAAATCGGCATGCCGGGTTCTGAATCACGTTCGGAAACAGCAGATCGCGGGGCCATTGAGTTTGAGGGGAGGCTTGCCTTCAGTGAATTCGCCGCTAGTTCTTGGCATAGTGAACGCATGAGCAATATCGCTAAGGGGATAAAGACGTACCCGCTCATATTCGCGACTCTGCTTGTCGCGGCCGTGGGACTTACGCTTTTGGCCACGGGATCAAATAGCATTGCGCGTTCCTTGATTGCCGGCTATGCACTGGTAATTGCCGCGCACGAAGCAGTCGGGATGATTCGCCGGTTCATTAAAGGGCAAGTCGGTCTTGACGTACTGGCAGTGACGGCAATAACTGCGGCGGTCCTCGTTGGCGAACCTTGGGCTGCGCTCGTGGTCGTGCTCATGCTCACGGGCGGATCTGCGCTCGAGGACTACGCCGAGAACCGGTCGCGACGGGAACTTACCGAACTCCTACGCAAAGCCCCACAGCACGCCACCCGAATAATTGCTAAGACCCCGAACGGCGTCGAGAGCGAGGCAAAGACTGAAATCGTGCCCGTCGGTGAGGTGAAAGTCGGTGATCTCCTGCTTGTCCGATCGGGTGAACTTGTACCGGTAGACGCGATGCTCGAATCCGAGCTTGCCGAGTTTGACGAGTCGTCGTTGACGGGCGAGAGCCTGCCTGTTGAACGTGTTCGAGGTGACAAAGTCGCTAGCGGTTCTGTCAACGGTGCCGTGGCGGTGACGATGCGCGCTCTTGCAATCGCGGCGGAAAGTGAGTACCAGCAGATCGTACGCCTCGTAGAGCAAGCGGCAAACAGCAAGGCGAAGGTCGTACGTCTCGCCGATCGTTACGCCGTGTCATTCACGATCCTCTCCTTGGCTATTGCAGGGATTGCCTGGGCCGTCAGTGGGGATCCGGTCCGATTTGCTGAAGTGTTGGTCGTGGCCACTCCCTGTCCACTATTGATCGCCGCGCCGGTCGCGTTCCTTGGAGGTATGAGTCGAGCTACACGATTTGGGCTGATCGTTAAAGGTGGTGGAACCCTTGAACAATTGTCTCGAGTTCGCTCGGCAGCATTCGACAAGACGGGAACCATCACGTCTGGTAAGCCAGAACTGGTGCGCCTTCTTCCTGCCACTGGGTTCGATGAAGATCGATTGCTTTGTTTAGCGGCTTCTGCCGAAGCGTATTCCTCCCATGTCCTTGCCGCATCGGTTGTTGATACGGCTAAAGCGCGCAACCTGAGCATGCTTGAGGCAACGCATGCGGATGAAGCTGCCACGAATGGAGTGGCTGCGACACTTCGACACACTGACGGGCCGGACGAAACCGTTCTCGTTCGAGTGGGAAAGCCCTCATGGGTTCGGGGGTTTACTCCCGACTTAGATGTTGCGAAACTCGAACCGGGCGAACTCGCAATTTATGTTGCGGCAGGGGAACAGTTTGCTGGAGCCATCGTGATGCGCGATAGAGCCCGTGCGGAAGCGGCTGGCGTCCTTCGTGAACTGGAAAGCCTGGGAATCGAGCGTATCCTCATGGTGACCGGGGATGTGGCCGCAACTGCGGAACCGATTGCCTCGAAACTCGGAATTAGTGAGCTTCATTCAGAATGCCGACCCTCAGACAAAGTGCGGATTGTGCGCGATGTGCAGCCCCGTCCACTCATCATGGTCGGTGATGGTCTCAACGATGCTCCCGTGCTCGCTGCCGCGGACATCGGCTTCGCGATGGGAGCCCGAGGCGCCACGGCGGCAAGCGAATCGGCCGACGTCGTTAATAGATTCGACACGCTCGCCTCGTTGCCAATTGCCGTGCGGATCGGGAAAGACACGGTGAGAATTGCCTTGCAGAGTATCTGGCTGGGCATCATCATTAGCATCGTGCTTATGGCAATCGCGGCTTTCGGATTCTTGCCCGCGATCGTGGGTGCTTGGCTCCAAGAAATCGTTGACCTCATCGCGATCCTCGGCGCACTTCGTGCAATCGGGCCTCGAAGTGAACGGTTGGAAAATCACACGCCACAACGTGGGCAAAGTGAGGAACGAATTTTGGCTATCGGATCTTCGAAAGGGGCATGAAGGTGACTGATTCATCAAGGACTCCGCGGCACGCGGGGGAAGCGCACGGACAGAACGTGGGCCAGCGTTTGAACTGGTTGCGAGCAGGCGTCCTCGGTGCGAACGATGGAATTGTTTCGACGGCGGGCGTTGTGATCGGGGTTGCAGCAGCAACACCCAACAACGTGCCCGCGATCGCTACGGCGGGAATTGCGGCTGTTGTGGCGGGTGCTTTTTCCATGGCCGGGGGCGAATACGTATCTGTGAGCACCCAACGAGACACCGAGATGGCGCTCATAGCGAAAGAGAAGTGGGAACTTGAAACGATGCCCGAGGAAGAACTCGCTGAGCTCGCCGGACTCTACCGGGAGCGGGGACTTTCTGAGGACTTGGCTCACCAAGTCGCTGTCGAACTCACTGCAAAAGATGCCTTAGCTGCGCATGCCGAAGTCGAACTAGGAATAGACCACGAAGAGCTCACGAGCCCTTGGGCAGCGGCCGCAGCTTCTTTTGTTGCTTTCGCAGCAGGCGCGTTGATTCCGCTCATCATGATTCTGCTTCCTTTTGGCGCACACAGAGTTTGGGTCGCGGCGCTCGCGGTCGTGCTGGGCTTGTTCCTCACAGGCTGGGTCAGTGCCGTGCTCGGGGGCGCATCCCGAGGTAGAGCGATTGCCCGAAATGTGCTCATGGGATCGACAACAATGGCCGCGACATACGGAATCGGGCTCCTATTCGGCGTGGCCGTTGGATAACTTGAGACATCCGGGAAACAACTAGAATCGGTGTTGTCACTAGGCCTCGGCAATTCGAGCAAACTCGATTGCGCTCACACCTTCACGAGGACTACACATAGGGTGTGCAACCGTTCTGCCAGAGCGGATCAAGAGCAGAAATCCACGTGTTAGTTGCTTCGCCTGTGTCGGTCAAGCAACCGTTATTACGCAACTGTAGGGACGTGAATTTCCCTGCGTTGCGCAACGGCATCGCCCACGGCGCAACGTTGCCTCTCAACGAGTTGCAGGAAAGATCAAAGAGCGTCAGTCCAGTCATCTGACCCATCCAACTTGGGACGCTCGTCAACCCGTTGAACTGCATCCGCAGTTGACTGAGGTGCGCGAACAAGTCAAGTTGCGAAGGAACGTCACTCAAGCCGGGCCAATTCAAGTCAAGCGAATAGACCATCCGGTACTTATCGCACTTCACACCTGGCCAGTCGCAATGGGTTTCACCTTTCTAATCAGCAAAACGGTCCGGATGTGCTGCCTTAATATCCAAGAGTGCGTCGTGGTCATTGGAAATATCAGGCGACATGCTCATGGTGACGGTAAAGGGGACTGGCCCAACCCGCCGCTTGTGTGACTTCGTGAAGATGCCGATAACTCCAAAAGTAGTTCCAATTTGGCAAAACTGCTCGATCGGGAGATTCCCCATTTGGGGTGTTTGTCGCTGTGCTCCTGCAACCCCTGCGTTGGCCTCGGCAATTCGAGCAAGCTCGATTGCGCTCGGCCTTCCTTGGGGTGGATGACGGGACTTGAACCCGCGACCACCGGCACCACAAGCCGGGGCTCTACCAACTGAGCTACACCCACCGCGCGTGCCAAGCATTTCGCCCAGCACGGCGTTGGAAACTCTACACGCTATCTAAACCGGTTTGCGCACCGGTCAGGTTCGAGCCGCGGCGATTGCTTCTGCGGCAGCTCTCGCGCCGTCGCTATCGATGCCAGGTTCTGGCCAAAACACGGTCTGGCGGTAGTAGCGAAGTTCTTCGATGCTCTCGACAATGTCGGCCAATGCGCGGTGATTCCCCGACTTCTCGGGCGCATTGAAGTAGGCGCGTGGGTACCATTCGCGGGCCAGCATCTTGATCGAAGAAACATCGATCATGCGATAGTGCAGCCAATCGTCGAGTTCGGTCATGTCGCGATTGATGAACGAACGATCAGTCGCGATCGAATTGCCGGCTAGGGGCGCCTTGCGAGGCTCAGGAACGAACTCGCGAATGAAGTCCAGAACCTGCTCTTCAGCCTCGCGCACGCTCACGCCAGCGTCCAGCTCATTGATGAGACCCGAGGTGGTGTGCATTTGGGTGACAAACTCGTTCATCTGATCGAGCGCCGCGGCAGGCGGCTTGATCACGATGTCGACGCCCGTGCCCAGAATGTTGAG
>SSHC01000020.1 GCA_008017265.1 Aeromicrobium sp. | reverse complement strand
TTGTTGAGTTCTTCGATGCTGCGATCCACGAACGTTTGCGCAATGCGTTGTTCGCTTTCGAGTTCAGCCAACACGAAACGCGAGTTCTGGAATGACCCGATTTTGCGACCGAATGCTTTGCGCGTGGTCACATACTCGATCGTTTGGTCGATCACGGTTCGGCAGGCCGCGGCGGCAACCACCGAAATCGACAGGCGCTCTTGCGGCAGGCGTTCCATCAAGTGAATGAAGCCTTGGCCTTCGGTGCCGAGCAGGTTTGTCGCGGGGACGCGCACGTTGTCGAAGTACAGTTCGGCAGTGTCTTGGGCTTTGAGTCCGATCTTGTCGAGGTTGCGTCCGCGGGTGAACCCTTCTGCGCCACGCTCGACCACGATGAGTGAGAAGCCCATGGCTCCGGCTTCGGGATCGGTTTGGCACACCACGATCACAAAATCAGCGTTGATGCCGTTCGTGATGAATGTCTTGGAGCCGTTGATAACCCATTCATCACCGTCGCGCACCGCTGTGGTTTTGATGCCCTGCAGGTCTGAACCAGTACCTGGTTCGGTCATCGCGATGGCGGTGATCATTTCGCCGGAACAGAACTTCGGGAACCAGCGTTGCTTTTGTTCTTCGGTGGCGTAGGCGAGCAAATAGCACGAGATCAGGTCGGTTTGGATGACGAACCCAACTCCGCTCGCGCCTACCCGAGTGATTTCTTCTTGCAGGATCGCGTTGTAGCGGAAGTCGTTAGTTCCGCCTCCGCCGTATTCTTCGGGCATCATGAAGCCGAGCAAACCCAAGGCGCCGGCTTTGGCCCACAGTTCGCGCGGCACGATGCCGTCTTCTTCCCATTGCGCGTGGTACGGCACTACTTCGGATTCCACAAAGGCACGAACTGTCTTTCGGAAGTCGTGGTGTTCTGGTTCAAAAATGCGTCGTTCCATGTCCTGTCCTTGGGTTAGGTCTTGGGTTAGGTCTTGGGTTAGTTGTTATCTACGGCGATGCCGTCGTTGATCAGCGAATCCACGTCGTCGATGCCCCAGTCAGTGAGCACAGCGCGAGTGTCAGCACCGGTCGGGCGTGGGGCGAGGCCGAGTTTCGCGGGAGTTACCGAAAACCGCGGAGCTGGAGCAGCTTGCACCTGACCTTCATGTTTGAGGTACGTACCGCGGGCTTTGAGGTGCGCGTGTTCGGGCGCTTCACCCAAAGGCACGACTGGCGCCACACACGCTTCGGTCCCTTCGAAGAGCGAACTCCATTCAGCTTGGGTTCGTTGCTCGAAGATCGCTTGCAGCCGCGTCCGCAAGTCCGACCACAGCGACGGGTCGTTGCGGTCCGGGATATCGGTAAATCCTTGGCTTTCGAGGATCCCGATCATGGCGGCCCAAAACTGGGGCTCGAGTCCGCCCACGGACATCCAGCGATCGTCAGCAGTTCGGTAGACGTCGTAAAACGGCGCACCCGTATCGAGCAAGTTGGTGCCGCGCTGATCGCTCCATGATCCGTTGTTATGCAAGGTCGTGATCATGCCGAGCAAGTGTGCCGCGCCGTCCACGATGGCGGCGTCCACCACTTGGCCTTCGCCTGTGGATCGTGCATGCAACAGCGCAGCCAGCATGCCTGTGACGAGGTACATGGACCCGCCCGCAAAATCGCCAAGCAAATTGAGCGGCACCTGCGGTGGCCCGCCGGCTCGCCCGATTGGGTCGAGCGCGCCTGCGGTCGCGATGTAGTTGATGTCGTGGCCGGCCGTATGGGCGAGCGGGCCGTCTTGACCCCAGCCCGTCATCCTTCCGTATACGAGTCGCGGGTTAACCGCGAAGCAATCGTCTGGTCCGATGCCGAGTCGTTCGGTCACGCCGGGTCGGAAACCCTCAATGAGACCGTCGGCATGGGCGACGAGATCGAGCAAAACGCGGCGGCCGCGTTCACTCTTGAGGTCAAGGGCGACGCTGCGGCGACCTCGCCCCAGCAGATCACGTTCGGGTGCGGCCACTTGAAGTCCGCCAGGCTTCGGACGATCAACGCGAATTACTTCAGCGCCCAGATCAGCGAGCAGCATGGCCGCAAACGGGCCGGGCCCGATTCCGACGAGTTCGATAACGCGCACTCCGGCAAGCGGTCCGGTTGACTTGATGTAGGTCACAACGCCGATTGTGACACCATTACTGTCACGATCACAAGGGTTCACAGAAAACCAGTTGTGCGCAGTGCCCAAAAGCATCCCACTCATGAGGATTTTCTGGCATTCTCAAAGTCTCACTTACTTGCGGAGCACACGATGGCGATTGAACTTTCTTACAAACGACGCGGACAAGGCGAACCTCTCGTTCTCATTCATGGCATTGGGCATCGGCTTGAGGCGTTCGATCCGGTGTTTGATGAACTCGCGGAACATTACGACGTGATTGCAGTCGATCTCCCCGGTTTTGGTCAATCTCCAGGGTTTGCGAGTGCGGCCGACTACTCCCTTGACGCCCTCGCCGAGGCGGTCGTTGCTAACTATTCGCGCTGGGGAATCGACAACCCGCACGTGGTCGGGAACTCGATGGGTGGGGCCGTTTCAGTTATCCTCGGCCAGCGTGGTCAAGCGCGATCGGTGACTGCATTGAGTCCGGCGGGGTGGTTTTGGCCGTGGACGCTCTTGCTCGCAGGACTACCGCTCTTGCTGATGAAGATCGGTTCGTTTGCACCCAATGCGATCTTGCGTTTGCTCGCCGGCTCGGCAATCGGGCGCAAGATCATGGGCCTTTCGCTCTACCGCTACCCCGAGCGGCTCACTCCCGAACGCACCTATGGCGACGCTCTTTCGATGCGTCGAGCAAAAGGCTTTTGGCCAATGCTTTTGGGTCATATTCCGCTGGCATTTCGCGTGCCCAGAATCTTCAAGGGCGCCACTCGCGTCCCCACCACGATTGCGTGGGGAAATCGGGACTTGATCTTGTCGCCACGCATGGCGAGTAAAGCAGCGGCCTCGCTTGCGGGCATCAACTTTGTCGTACTCGACGACGCCGGTCACGTGCCGATGAGCGATAGCCCCGATGCCGTCATCGCCGCGATCAACGAAACGACTGCGCTCGCAACTTCCGTCACGCATAAAGCTGCGTAGACACAGGGCCTAATTTGGCCGCCGTTTCGCGCGCCTTTCAGTCACGCGGAAGCGGCGAATAGAACACGAGTCCGTTGCCCTTATTGTCGTACACGACAGCACGGCGCTCGTGCGCATCGTTGTAGGCAGCTCGCACGATCGCACCACCGGCTGATTCGATCTCGGCAACGGCCGCATCGACGTCTGGAGTCTTGATCCCGACGACTATTTGCCCGGGAATAGGATGATCGATCGAGGTGGCGAGCGCCAGGGTAACCGAACCACCGTCGAGTGCCGCGAAATGCGCACCATCTCGGAACTTCAATTCCATTCCGACCGTTTGCGTATAGAACTCAATCGATGCATCCAGATCGTCGGTGCTCAAGATGATCATGCGTACGTCGTTGTCTGTCACGGTTCCTCCTCGCCTAGATTTCGAGCATATCCACGGTGAGGGCCGGGAGAAATCGTTTAGCGATGCCGGGCAAGGAATTGGGCTGTGCGTTGTTGGCGCGGTGCCGTGAAGATTTGTTCAGGCGCTCCCGATTCAACGATCTGGCCGTCGGCGAGGAACACGATCCTGTCGGCCGATGATCGCGCAAAATCCATCTCGTGAGTGGCCATGATGATGGTGCGGCCTTCGGCCTTCAGTTCGGCCACAAAATCGAGCACTTCGCCCACAAGCAATGGGTCGAGTGCCGAGGTCACCTCGTCAAGCAGGAGCAACTCTGGGTCTGTGGCCACGGCTCGCGCTAGGGCCACCCGCTGTTGTTGGCCACCCGAAAGCGAATCGGGGTAAGCGTGTGCCTTCTCGGCGAGGTTGACCCGTTCCAACAAGGCGAGAGCCTTGGCACGTGCATCAGCCTTTTTCACCCCATGCACCGCACGCTGCGCCACCATCAGATTCCGTAGCACCGACATGTGCGGGAACAGGTTGTACGACTGAAACACCATGCCGATCCGGGCGCGCGCCGCATCCGGGTTGAGTGCAGGGTCGGTCAGTTCGGTATCGCCCAGCCAGATGTCGCCATCGTCAGTTGATTCGAGCAGATCAATACATTTCAACAACGTGGATTTGCCTGATCCCGATGCTCCGATCAGGCACACCACTTCACCTGTAGCCACATCGAGATCGATACCGTCCAGGACAACCTGGTCACCGAAAGACTTTTTGGCGTTTCGGATTCGCAGCATCTCAGCCACCTACCTGTCGACGCATGGCACGTAGCGACATCCAGTCCGTAACACGCGCGATCGGAACCGTGAGTGCGATAAAGAAGAGAGCGGCCACAGCCAGAGAGGTGAAATTGAATGTTTCCGCTTGATAAACCGACGCTGCTCGCAGAGCTTCGACGAGACCAATCGTGGACAGGAGCGCGGTGTCTTTTTGCAGGGAAACAAAGTCATTGATGAGTGGCGGCATCACCCGGCGCACGGCTTGGGGCAAGATCAGTTTGCGCAGCGTTTGGCCATAACTCATGCCGAGTGCTCGACCACTGGCCCATTGGGTTGGGTGCACGCTCAGAATTCCGGCGCGGAGCGCCTCGGCAACATAGGCGCCGTAGCTCAACGTTAAGGCGATCACGCCGAGCCAAAAAAGGCTGGTCGGAATGCCTGCAAGGCGCAATGCCGGCAGGCCAAAACCAATGAGGAGCACCACCAGCAATGTCGGTGTCCCGCGGAAAATGTCGGTGTACGCGGCCGCCAAGATTTTGAACGGCAGCATTGCCGGTGATGGAACAACACGAACGACGGCAATCAGTAGAGCCAACGGTAAAACTAGCAGTTCAGTGACCATGAAAAGTCGAATGTTGAGCCAGAATGCGTCCCAAATAAAAGGCAGCGAGTCTTTCGCATGGTTGGCATTAAAGAACGTGGCTTGCACGCGAGACCATCCGGGGGCATTAACAACGACCCACGTCAGTAGTGCGAATACGAGCAGTGTTGAAAGCGCGCCGACTGAGGCCCGGCGGATAGTGCGTTTACGCCGATAGGCGAGACGCTCTAACTGCCGGGCCGAAACAGTCGACTGCTCGTTGATCACTTGAGAACTGGTGCGTTCGCGCTCTCAGACAACCACTTCGCTTCGATCTTGGCGAGCTCACCATTGTCTTTCAGCGTCTTGATTGCTTTATCAACACACCCAGTGAGTTTGCTGCCCTTTTCCAGCAGGAGCCCGAACTGTTCGGGTTCACCGGTTTCTGGTGCGAACTGACCCACGATCACTGCGTTGTCGAGTTCGACTGCGGTCAGGTAGAACGCGGATGGCAGGTCGGCAACGAAACCATCGATGTTGCCATTTTCGAATGCGGCGGCGGCTTTGGTCGTGTCGTCATAGACGAGCGCATCCTTGGCTGCACCGACCTGGCCAATTGCTTTGAGCGAGGTGGTACCGATCTGGGCACCCAACTGAGCATCCTCGAAATCAGCGAGGCTTGTCGCCTTCGCAAATTTGGAGTCCGCCTTCACGATGATTGCTTGGGCAGCGGTGTAGTACGGCTCAGAGAAGTCGACGGCTTCGCGTCGTTCTTTCGTAATCGAGATCTGGTTGATATCGAAGTCGAACGCTTTTTCGCCCGGTTGGTACGAGGTGTTGAATGGAACTTTCGTCCAGACGACATCCGAAGCGTCAAAGCCCATTTCCTCGGCGATGGCGTAGGTGACGGCCGATTCAAAACCCTTACCGTTGCTGGGGTCGTTGTCGGCGAACCATGGCTCATAGGCAGGGTCGTCGGTGGCGACGGTCAACTTGCCGGAGGTTTGAAGCGCAAGCGATTCGACCGCGCAGTCGCCGGAAGCCTTGTCAGTGTCATCGGACTTGTCATCTGCTGGTGCGCAGGCCGACGCGAGCATGAGAGTAAGAACGGCCGGAACGGCCCAGAGGGTTTTCTTCATGCGCGACAGCCTAATGCGAAAGTTGCTTATGTTGCATGTTCGTCTCGAAATTTATGCAAACAATTGCATATCGGCTGCTTCGGCACGTATCCTGCTGGCATGGCCATCGAACATGCGATTCTCGTTTCGTTGAGCGAGAAATCTGCCACGGGCTACGATCTCGCTCGCCGGTTCGATGCCTCGATCGGCCACTTTTGGCGTGCCACCCACCAACAGATTTACAAAGTCCTCGCCCGGATGGACGAACAGGGCTGGGTGAAATCCGAAGCGACGAAGCGTGGCGGCCGTCTCGATAAAAAGACGTACTCAATAACCGATCCCGGCGCGAAAGAATTGCTCCGGTGGACGCAATCGCCCTCATCACCGGAGGTCATGCGCAGTGACTTTGCAGTCAAGTTGCGCGGCTTTGTCGACAGCGATTCCATTCGCGAAGACGCTACGACACGACTCGAGTCGTATCGCGAAATGCTCGCCTTCTACGAGGAGAGCGAAAGAAAGTTCTATCCCGATCCAGCAAAGATCAAGGACTCAGCCCGTGGCGCCTATCTCGCGCTTCGAGGTGGAATCCTCCTCGCACAAGGCAATATCGCCTGGTGCGAGGAAGTGCTCGCCGAACTCAACTCCGAACGGCGCTGATCCCGATGAACAACACCACGAGTGCCACCGTCACGGCCGCTGTCACCAGCACAGCGTGCACCCAAAGGAACGACGTGCCTGAGCTGTGCCAAGGCTCGCCAGTCCACGCCCGCGGGTCACGAACGATCGCCAAGATAAACCGCGGCCAGATTGCCAAATTAAAAATGCCCGCACCGACGAGCAACCAAGCCTGAAGTGTAGAAATCACCCTCTTATCCCATCACAAGCGAGGAAAGCCACGATGAGCACCTATCCGCACCTTTTAAGCCCACTCGATCTCGGTCACACCACTTTGCGCAACCGCGTGATTATGGGTTCGATGCATACCGGCCTCGAAGATGGCACCAAGCACCTTGATGAGATGGCCGCGTTTTTTGCCGAGCGCGCCAAGGGCGGGGTGGCTTTGTCGGTGACGGGTGGGTTCGCTCCGCATTGGCGCGGTTGGCTGTTGCCATTCGGTTCGCAAATGACCTCTCGCCGTATGGCCGACAAACACCGAATCGTTACTGACGCTGTGCACGAACACGACGGCAAGATCGCCCTGCAGATTCTGCATGCTGGCCGTTACGGCTACTCGCCGTTCAAAAAAGCCGCGTCCACGATTCCCTCGCCCATCACGCCATTCAAGGCCAGCCCGATGTCGACGCGCGAAGTCGATCAGACGGCCACCGATTTCGCAAAGTCAGCTGTTCTCGCGCGCCGTGCCGGCTACGACGGCGTCGAGATCATGGGCTCCGAGGGCTACTTGATCAACCAGTTCCTCACGGCCCGCACCAACAACCGCACCGACAAGTGGGGCGGTTCGGCAGAAAACCGCATGCGGTTCCCGATCGAGATCGTGCGCCGCACCCGCGAACTGGTCGGCGAAGACTTCATCATCCAGTACCGGATCAGCTTGTTGGACCTCGTAGACAATGCGCAATCCTGGGAAGAAACCGCAACTCTCGCGAAGGCGCTTGAGGCTGAGGGCGTATCGATCTTTAATACGGGCATCGGCTGGCATGAGGC